>JAILDZ010000217.1 GCA_024688505.1 Lachnospiraceae bacterium | reverse complement strand
AGTTTTTGATCTGGAGATGATGCTTAAGAATAATACAGCCTGCAGTAAAGTGGTCCATGATATCAATCATAAAAAGATCACCATAAATACTCATCTGTCCGAAAAAGGCAGCGAGATCACAAAGATCACAGCCAGGCTCTGCGATACACTGCTGGAGAAAAACTACGGTTATGAATTCGAGGTACAGGGGTATCTCTATATCCTCTTCGGAGAGATCTTAAAGAACGGGCTCTATACCAAGAATGAGACCGATTCCATTTCTCAGGAAAGGATCATATCCCTTAAGAATGTGCTTTCATATATCTCCGATAACTATACCGAAAATATTTCTCTTGATAATCTGGCAAAGATAGCCGGTATGAATCCCAAGTATTTCTGCAGATATTTTAAGAGCATGACAGACAGGACACCTATTGACTATCTGAACTATTATCGTATAGAATCTGCCTGCGAAATGCTATCCACGAAGGACATCTCCATCGGAGAAGTGGCCATATCGTGCGGCTTTAATGATGAAAGCTATTTCATAAAGACATTTCACAAATATAAAGACATCACGCCTAAACAGTACGTGAAGAGGGAGTTTTAAGAAAATGAAAAAAAGAATCGCATTAATTGCACTGACAGCACTGGTACTCACAGCTTGCGGGAAAGAAACATCATCCGTTGATATACCCTTTTCCACACTTTCATTTAACAGCACCATAGAAGACATGACGGAGGCTTTCGGAGAAGCAGAAAACACTGATAAAAGCTATATAGGTACATCATATTGCTACTCTTCTGCATATATGGATAAGGATTCAGAGGTGAGATATTCCTTTGATGAAGATGATAAGATGGGAAGCATCACCTGGCTCTATGAATCCGATGACGGAGAAGAAATAAAAGAAGTATATAACGATATTCATAAGGAGCTTGAAGAAACATACGGACAGAGCGGTGAAATCACAAACGATGCCACGCAAATGGCTGATATATGGAGGCTGCCGGAAGGGAACGTCACTCTGGTAGCTGTGGTATCTTCAGAATATAACGGCATCATGTACACCTATCTGTCTCCGGAACATTCCACATCGGATGAAGATTCAAAAAAGAAGGCTGATCAATGATCAGCCTTCTTTTTTATTAGCATATTCAGATCTTTTCGATCCTGATCTTATCTATCAGGTCCTTCATGTCTTCCATTCTGAAATAGCCCGTGACTTCCGTCATGGCAGATGCAGCAGAAATGGCGCTGGCCTTTTTTAAGGTTTCTTCAGGTGAAAAACCTTCGGAAAGTCCCAGTGCAAAGCCTGCTATCATGGAATCCCCGCATCCCACAGTATTCACGGCATCCACTCTCGGCACGATCGCTCTGAACACTCCGTCATCGCACACCATCACGGAACCGTCGGCTCCCAAAGATACGGCTACTATGGCCACTCCCTTCTCCTGCACCTTCTTTGCAGCTTTAATTACCACATTAAAGAAGTCCGGATCGTCGATCTTGATATCGGAGCCTGTGAGCATAGCTATCTCATCGATATTCGGCTTTATCATATAGGGAATGGCTTCTACAGACTCTTTGAGCAGCTTTCCGCTGGTATCCAGGATCATCTTCTTTCCCATGCCCTTGCCGATCTCTATCAGCTTCTTATAGGCAGAAGAATCCAGTCCTTTTGGCACGCTGCCTGACATTGTGACAATGTCCGCATCCTTGCAGAGTTCCTTAAACTTTTCTTCGAATCCCTTCCAGTCCTTTTCATCGATGGTAAATCCCGGCTCTAAGAACTCAGTCTGTTTTTTCTTCACAGAATCCCAGATATTTATGCAGGATCTGCTCTCCGCTTCCACTCTGTAGAAACCGTCTTTTACTTTATAGTCTTTTAATCTGCTGCAGATATATTCGCCGGCATATCCGCCCACAAATCCTGTGGCCGTCACATCAGCCCCTGCCAGAGCAAGAGGTTTTGATACATTAAGCCCCTTTCCACCGGGCACGTATTCGCATTCAAGCACCCGGTTCACTTCTCCTTCTTCGAAGTTTTCCACCACATATCTTTTATCAATAGCTGCATTAAGGGTTACTGTAAGTATCATTCCTCTTTCTCCTGAATATATTATTTATAATTAGGCTTCAAAAACCTCTATGCCGAATGAATCATAGACACACTGACGGGCACTCTTAAGATCCTTAAGCTCGCCGCTCTCTATCATCTGTACCATCACATTACCGATAGCTGTGGCCTCGGAAGGTCCTGCATATACGGTCTTTCCTGTAGCCTTGGCTGTGAGCTTATTAAGATACAGGTTCTTGCATCCTCCGCCGATGATATTGATGCCTGCATAGGTCTTTCCTGTATTTGCTTCTATTTCCTTTACAGTGTCTCCGTAGCACTTAGCCAGGCTCTTATAGATCACTGCTGCGATCTCGCCGGGGGTCTCAGGAACCTTCTGTCCGCTCTCACTGCAGGCTTTCTTTATCTCTTCTGTCATGTTTGCGGGAGAAAGGAATCTCTCGTCAAAGCAATCCACGATAGACGGGAAATCGTCACATTCTTCTGCCTGAGCAGCATACTCGGCAAATGAGATCTTGTCTCCTGCTTCATGACGTACTGTCTGGATCATCCAGAGACCCATTATGTTCTTTAAATATCTGAATCTGTAGTCATATCCGCCTTCATTTGTGAAGTTTCCTTCTTTGTCCTTTTCACGGCAAAGAGCTTCTTTATTCTCCACACCCATCAGTGACCATGTACCGGAGCTGATATAGAGACCGTCATCTGTGGTCACAGGCATGGACATTACTGCGGATGCAGTGTCATGTGTAGCACACTGGATCACATGACATGAGAATCCCACTTCCTTCTCCACTTCAGCTTTAAGAGTACCGAGATCCTTGCCCGGTGCATTAAGGGGCAGGAATGCATCCTTCGGGAAGCCCAGCCTCTCTATCAGTTCATAATCCCATTCCTTTGTATTCGGATTCACAAGCTGTGTGGTGGTGGCATTCGTATAGTCGGATGCCTTGGTTCCTGTCAAAAGGAATGACAGATAATCCGGTACCATCAGGAAGGTCTTTGCCTTATCAAGCACTTCCGGTGAATTAAGCTTCAGAGAATATAACTGGTATATGGTGTTAATGCTGGATTTCTGGATGCCGGTGCGGGCATAGAGCTCGTCTTCCGGGATCACCTTATAGAGTTCCTTATCCATGCCGTCTGTACGATGATCTCTGTATCCGTACACTTCGCCGATACGCTCGTCATTCTCGTCGAGAAGCGCGAAATCCACTCCCCAAGTGTCTATAGCCATGGAAACGGGGATCTTATTAAGCTTCTTGCACTCTTTCATTCCGGCAATGATCTCGTTAAAGATCTTGTCTGTGTTCCAGATCAAGCTGTTTCCTTTATGTTCATTTCCGTTTTCAAATCTATATATTTCTTCCATGCAGATCTTTCCATCTTCAATGTGGAAAAGAATATGTCTTCCGCTGGAAGCTCCCAGATCGATAGCAAGATAGTATTTAGGCATAGTTTCATCCTCCCTTTTAAAAACTCACTGTAATATACACTATAATTTAGGAATTACTATTTAAAGTATTATGCTGTAAATTTATAGGATAATT
>JAILDZ010000199.1 GCA_024688505.1 Lachnospiraceae bacterium | reverse complement strand
TACATGCCCTCTGAAGCATGGTTCTATGACTCCATGAAAGTGAAAGATGTGATCAGGTATGCTGCGGAGATCAGAGGCATGGACTGCAGCAATGAAGCTGAGATGTTATGCGGGAAGCTTAAACTCGACACAAAAAAGAGGATCAAAGAACTATCCCTTGGGAACAGAAAAAAAGTCAGCATCGTATGTGCGATGCAGCATAAGCCCAGGCTCTTTATATTTGATGAGCCTACAGGAGGTCTGGATCCTCTTATCCAGAAAAACTTCTTTGAACTCATAAATATGTACGTGGATAGCGGAGCCACATGCCTTCTTTCCACCCATGTGCTCTCGGAAGTGGATAAGTACTGCACCAGGGCAGCCATCATGAGGGAAGGAAGTCTTACGATGCTGGATACGCCTCATATTGATGATGAGACATTTCTTGGTTTTTATGAAGATTGAGATAAAAGGAGAGAGACGATCATGAAAGCGGTTTTAAAAAGGGAGCTTATCCTTAATCTGAAAAGTCTTTTGATATGGAGCCTGTCGGTAGGGATACTGGGGCTTATCTGTATACTCCTATACAGTTCCATGGAAGGCGAGATGAAAGACATGGCCGATGCTTTTTCAAATATGGGAGCATTCTCCGATGCATTCGGAATGAGTACGCTCAGTATCGCATCATTAAAGGGGTATTTCGCTACAGAAATAGGTGCGGTTCATGGTCTCGGCAGCGGGATGTTTGCAGCGATAATAGCAATAAATTCTATATCAAAAGAAGAGGACGGACACACGGGAGAATTCATTTTCTCCATGCCATTATCCAGAACCAAAGTCTTATGTGCCAAGGTTTTATGCATAGCTGTCATGCTGGTGGTCTTCACAGTGATATGCACAGTCTGCTACGTGATAGGATTTAACGTCCTGGGGGAGGAGATGCCCATGGATGAGTTCATGACTTTTATGTGCAGGCAGTTTGTTATGAATGCCGAAATCGCGGGAATATGCTTTGGGATATCTTCCCTCACGGGCAAAAACCGGATGGGCCTGGGACTTGGGATGGCACTGTTGTTTTATGCATATGACGTGATGGGCAGGGTGATACCGGATCTTAAGGACTATCTTTTCATAGGACCCTATTCATATGCCAATGCAGCCGAGATATTTACGGGAGATGACACTCCGGTGAAGGCCCTGATACTGGCTATGGCTGTCCTTATTACAGGCGATATCTTTGGTTTCTTTTACTATAATAAAAGGGATCTTTCCAGCTGATACCGGCTGTATTCATTGATGTTCGGAGTATATTAAAAGTGAGGACGGCACTTCATACTGCGGCCTCACTTTTTTATTTGTCACATTCCTTTGTTTCGGCGACGCTCCTTATTGCTCTTGTATTCTTTTGATATAATCTTTGGTATAATAAATTGTTATATTTTGCGATATCGCATTATATTCCTACTTAAAATACACTGCTCAAAGGAACACTATAGACATGATTTTGGGAATAGACCTGGGAACTACATATTCGGCAGGAGCGTATCTTGATAAAGACGGGGATGTTCGCGTTATAGATAACGAAGAGGGCAGTACCCTTACGCCTTCTGTGGTTTTTGTGGAAGATAAAACCCATACTATAGTAGGAGAAACGGCAAAGGATAATGCGATCCTGGAACCGGAAAAAGTGATCTCCGTTATCAAAAATGAGATGGGAAAACGCACGGTGGTGTTAGAACAGGATGGCATCGAATACACACCGGAGATCATCAGCAGTTTTATCCTAAAAAAGATTGCGCATGATGCGGAGACCTCTACCGGAGAAAAGGTGGAAGGCCTGGTCATTACCGTGCCGGCCTATTTTAAGGATTCCCAGAGAAAAGCCACAGAGGATGCGGCAACGATTTCCGGCTATCCCCTTCTTGGTATGATAAACGAGCCAACGGCGGCAGCCCTTTGCTATATAAGAGAAAACGAAGTAAAAAACGAGAAGCTGTTAGTCTACGACCTCGGTGGAGGTACCTTTGATGTCACCATCCTTAACGTAAAAGACGAGGAAAATATCGAGGTGATCTCCACAGATGGGCTTTCTCATGCGGGAGGAAGCTTCTTTGATAAGGACATCGTGGAACTGGTCCGAAATAAAGTACGTGAAACAAGTGGGATCGACCTGTATGGTGAAGCTTATGCCCATGACCTGCAGGATCTTTTCATACGTGCGGAAAAGGTAAAAAAAGAACTGAGTCTTCGGGAAAGCGCAAAGGTGATCCTTCGCGTGGGCGCTGCACCCATAAGTGTGCCCCTTACCCGGGAGGATCTAAACGACATTGTAAAAGATACCTGCGATAAGACCAAGCGAAAGATCGCACAGGCTCTTGAAAATGCGGGACTCTCCAAAAGCGATATCGACCGTGTGATACTGATCGGCGGATCCAGCCGCATTCCCTATATTCGCGATGAGATATCAGCATTTATGGGAAAAGAGATTCAAAGGGATATAAACCCGGATGAAGCTGTGGCAGTGGGAGCCGCCATATATGCGGACATCCTGTCTAAAGGGAAAACGAATTTCACAGACGTTAATTCCCACAGTATCGGCCTTGTGGTGATAAATAAAGAGGGGAAGGAAGAAAACGAGCGCATAATTCTTCGAAACACCCATCTACCTGCGGAAAAGACACGTCGTTTTAAAACCGTGGCAGAGGATCAAAAGAGTATCGTCCTAAGCGTAACAGAAGGTGAATATAAGGAACTTACCGATGTCACTGTCATCGGAAATTTTGAGATCGATCTTCCTGCACAGGTGCCAAAGGGTTCTTTGGTAGAGATCACGATCTCTCTGGACGTGTATCAGCTCATTCATCTAAATGTATCCCTGCCGGATTTTCATATATCAGAAGAGTATCATATGAAGCGCGCGGCAAATATGGATGATGAGGAACTTACGAGAGTAAAACAGGTATTCTCGGGCGAAAAGGGATCAGATGCGGATTATGATGTAAAACTTGATGAAAACCTGCAGAAGATCCTGAATGAGATGGATGCTCTTATCGGCCTTGCATCAGTGAAAGAGCAGGTGAGAAAACGCATCTATTCCATAGAGGCAGACCGACGAGCAAAAGAAGCGGGAGCCCTTAGGACCGGAGGAACGGGAACACAGCATATGCTTTTTACCGGAAATCCGGGTACCGGAAAAACCACCATCGCACGCATCATGGGACGTATCTATAAAAGCCTTGGCATTCTTCAAAACGGCGATAAAGTGGTGGAGTGCACCAGAGGAAACCTGGTGGGCATGTACCAGGGCCACAGCGCCAAAAACGTACAGGATAAATTCAAAGAAGCAGAGGGCGGCATTTTATTTATCGACGAAGCCTACTCCCTTTGCATCGACGAACGAGACTCCTTCGGTCGGGAAACCGTGGATGAAATCGTGGCACAGATGGAAAATCACAGAGACGATGTGATCGTGATCTGCGCCGGATATAAAAAAGAAATGGAAGAGTTTTTAAAGGCAAACTCAGGACTTAAAAGCCGCTTCCGTCATGAAATCGAATTTGAAGATTATTCCGTGGATGAGATGTGTGAAATCTTTGAACAGTTTTGCACTTCTTCTTCCATGAACTTAGAAGTTGCCGCAAAGGACTATCTTCGTTCATACATCGAAACTCAGGCAAAGGTTCCAAACTTCGGAAATGCCAGAGGGGTACGAAATCTCTACGATGATGTAAGAGAAGTGCAAAACGAGCGTCTCTTAAAAGAACGAAGCGCAGGCAGAAATCTGACCGCAAAGGACTATGACACCATTACATCCGAGGATATCGAGGCAACCGCAGGAAAGCGATTGGAGGGTGAAAAAACTCTGGATGATCTGTTAAATGAAGTGAATTCTCTGACCGGTCTATCTGCAGCGAAACAAAAGGTACAGGAAATGGTGGATGCCATTCTGGTTCGCGAAAAGATGAAAGAGCGGGGCATCGAAACAGACGATGAAAACGGAACACTGCATCTTATCTTCAAGGGAAATGCGGGAACCGGAAAAACTACAATCGCCAGACTTCTCGGACAGATTTATACAAAGCTTGGTGTCTTACAAAAAAACGTATTTGTGGAAACCGGCCGTGCCGATCTGGTGGGGCACTACATGGGTGAAACCGCAAAGAAGGTAACGGAAAAAATCGAGGAAGCCGACGGCGGAATTCTTTTCATAGATGAAGCCTACACACTTATGAACGGCGATAACGATGAGTTCGGAAGAGAGGCCATTCAGACTTTGGTGGCGGAACTTGAAAACCGAAGAAAGAGTCTCATGTGCATCGTGGCAGGCTACGGAAAAGATATGGATGAATTTTTATCTGTAAACCAGGGCTTGGCCAGCAGGTTATCAAACGAGATTATCTTTGAGGATTACAATGATGAGGAACTGGTAGAAATCTTTTCTTCCATGTGCGAGGACAAGGGCTTAAAGGTAGCGGTACCGACAGAAAAGATTAAAGAAATCATCGGCATCGTGAAAGCCAACAAAAAAGACTTCGGGAATGCCAGGGGCGTTCGAAATGTGTTGGATAACTGCATCAGAAGAAAGGATTCGAGGATCGCATCACTTCTTCGTGCAGGAGAGCATGTACCGGATGATGATTTTATTACACTTATAGAGGAAGACTTAAATTTATCTGAATAGGAGAAGACATGGAAAAACTGTTAAAAAAACACGGAATCGATGCAAATCTTTCTGACGAGGAGATCCTGGCTGCTTTGGAGAAAAAGCAGATGGAATATTTGGACCGATTGGACAGCGTGGAAGATGAGACCCGTC
>JAILDZ010000187.1 GCA_024688505.1 Lachnospiraceae bacterium | reverse complement strand
CTGAGTAACTTCATAGGAAAGATCTCCAATCCTGTCACGAAGTTCCTTTGCCTCTTCCTTCTTGCGTTCTTCTTCCAGTTTAAACATTTTACGAGGAATATGGCAGTAACCGCCGGGATTGTTATCAAGATATTTTTGGTGATAATCTTCAGCAGTATAAAAATTCTTAAGTGTCTCCACTTCAACTGCCAGCTTCTGACCTGCATTCTTCTCCTGTTCTTCATATACTTTTGTAATTTCAGGAAGAAGTTCTTCATCTTCGTAATAGATGCCTGTCCTGTATTGTATCCCTATGTCATTTCCCTGTTTATTAACAGATACCGGATCAATTACCATGAAATAATAATCAAGTATTTCAGAGAGCGTTATTCTGCTCTTATCATAAATAACTTTTACAGTCTCAGCATGACCGCTTCCGTTGCAGACATCCCGATATGATACTTCAGTATCAGGTCCATTGGCATATCCTACTTCGGTGCTTATTACACCTTCAAACTGATCTAAAAATTTCTCTACGCCCCAGAAACATCCTCCTGCCAGGTATATAACTTCCATATTGTTTCGTTCCATATTTGCCTCCTTAAATTTCATTTCATTTTGTCTGTCCAGTTCTGCTATCATTTCAGCAAGCACAAGATAAAATGGTCTGACGTTATTTCTTTTTGTCATGCCACCCTGAAGCGACATATGATCGCCTGTAATCGTCGGCATAACGTTCCATACTCCGGGTGAAATTGCCTTTTCTTCCGTGTAATCAGTTGATGGCTGCCCCAGGGGCGCACCTGCCGAAATGGTATTTACAAGGCCATCGTTTGGCTGCCAGGATTCGTCAATAGTAAATCCACCCGCAGTTGTTCCCGTATACTTACTCATATATGTAGCAGTTTTTAGAAACATTCCCTCTGTTATTTCAGGGTCAGGCTCCAGTTCTCCATCAGAATCCTCCGTAGTAGATACGCAGGGGTATGCAAAATAATAAACGTCATCAAAAGTCGTAATTGTATCATTCATTGCAAGGGCATTATCTATGTGCATGTCATATGCAGCATAATCCCACAATTGTCTGCCGTCATATTCAGGCGTTGATGTATTTGCCATGATCTTGCTCTTTTCAATATACTCTTCCGGCATTTCCACAAGAGAAGTATCAAATGAAGTATCCTCATACAGATCATAGGCTGTCGTTCCATTTGTAGGTGCCGCCAAAGTTACTACTGCGAGGAGTCCCTCACCTGAACCTCCTTTGAAAAAATCCGAAAGCTCTTCAGGATCGGTTCCCTGAATTTCCTCTTCGGATCCATTCCTGATAATTTCAGAAAATAATCTTATGGTCGCACCACCAAAGGAATGTCCGATAAGTACGTATTCTGAATCTGAAAAATCATCAAGAAGCGGATCTTTTGAATAGTCTCTCCCAAATCTCTCATGACCAGCTTTTCTACTGTGGACTTCTCCATAATCAACTCTTGTTCCCATAAGCTGAGCATACAGTTCACAGGCCCTGTCCCAGGCACTTCCCTTAGGAGCAATCGATGCTGCGTAACTTTCATAGCCCTGCTCGCTTAAATATCTTGTGACATCTCCGCCGGATAGTCCCCAATAGGGAAAAAACTCATTCTGAAGATCATAACTTCCCCATCCGGAAAGTCCGTGAACGAATATGTATTTTACATCCGTCTTTAAAGGTCTGTGGTACCCCACGAGCAGTGAGATCGCGCTCACAACGATCATTAGCCCCACCATCCACAGCGTAGTCTTTTTACCGCCAATTCTGTTTATCATGAAAAAGGGATAAGGTCCTTCAACTTTTTCCCTGTAATTCAGATATAGCATGATCAGTCCGTAAACAAGAGTTACTGCTGCCGGGAGCCAAAACCATCTAATACTTACTCTGTTTTCCAGAAACATATATGTCAGTGTAGATAGTACAGGTATTATCAGATGATGATAAAGACCACTCCCGGATAGCATGAGCCCCTTTAAGTCCTTGGACATTGGCACCAGAACACAGGCTGTAACAAAGAATGTCATGATAAGCATGCAGACACTGAGGAACCTGAAAATCTCTACAATGTCTTTTTGTCCAAAAATAGCAAGACACAGCGATGAGATAAG
>JAILDZ010000156.1 GCA_024688505.1 Lachnospiraceae bacterium | reverse complement strand
TATCTTATCCGGCAGAGTCCTCATCTCGGTAAGAAGCTCCGCTCCCTTTTCTTCAGTGATAAGCCCTCTGGCCATTCCCGCTTTTATAGCCAGAAGATATATGGCGATAAGCTGAGTGGAATATGCCTTGGTAGTGGCCACGGCGATCTCCGGACCTGCCAGTGTATAGAATGCATAGTCCGCTTCTCTGGCAATGGATGATCCCACCACATTTACTATAGCCAGGGTCTTCACTCCCTGATCCTTCGCCTTTCTAAGTCCTGCCAGACTGTCTGCAGTCTCTCCGGACTGGCTGATTATGACGGCAAGTCCTTTCGGATCCAGGAGATTCTTTCTGTATCTGAATTCCGATGCTACTTCCACGCGGACCGGTATGCCCGCCAGGTCTTCCAGTATATACTGTCCTGTCATGCCCACATGATATGCGGATCCGCAGGCCACTATGTATATGGTAGAAATGTCTTTCAGTTCTTCGTCGGTGACCCCCACTTTTTCAAAGTTTATCTTCGGGGCGTCTCCCTCGTTTTCCACTATGGAATTGATGGTGTCTCTGATGGCTCTGGGCTGTTCATGAATCTCCTTCATCATGAAGTGTTCATATCCGCCCTTTTCGGCAGCCTCAGCATCCCACTGGATCTCTGTGGGCTCCTTTTCTATGGTATCACCGTCCAGGTTATAGAATGTGATGCTGTCGGCATCCATCTTTGCCATTTCCAGGTTTCCGATGTAATACACGGAACGTGTATATTTAAGGATGGCGGGAGCATCGGATGCAGCATAGTTTTCTCCGTCTCCTCTTCCCAGCACCAGAGGGCTGTCCTTACGGGCGAAATATATCTCTCCCGGATAATCCTTGAAAAGCACTGCCAGAGCATATGAACCGCGGATACGCACCATGGCCTTTGCAATGGCATCGATGGGGCCCACCTGATACTTCTTATAATAATAGTCTATGAGTTTTACACAGACTTCCGTATCGGTCTCTGATTCGAATTTATACTTGTGACGGATGAGCTTTTCTTTAAGTTCCTGATAGTTTTCTATGATACCGTTATGCACTGCAATGACATTCATGTCATCTGCCGCATGAGGATGAGCATTCACCTCTGAAGGTTCACCGTGGGTGGCCCATCTGGTATGTCCTATACCGCAAAAACCTTCTACGCTTTCGCCTCCGTCTATCTTATTTGAAAGATCTTTAAGCCTTCCCTTGGCCTTCACTATAACCGGGGGCTTGTCTCCGTTTCTGACAGCGATACCCGCTGAATCATATCCTCTGTATTCCAGTTTTGAGAGCCCATCGAGAAGGATAGGTGCTGCTTTTTTCTTCCCAACAAAGCCTACTATTCCACACATAAAATATTCCTCCGTTAAAACATAAACGTAACATTCAGATTATAAATGTCAGCTCATGCTTTGTCAAAATCGCGGTGCTTTACGCAGGATATTTCTTATAGAGCCAGAAGAACGAATATGGAGGAAGCACCATATGGAGAGGAGTCACCTTCTTCTTTCCGAAAAGATCCGTGTATTCTTCATTCTCCCCGGTCCAGATCAGCTGCTCGTTCCCGCTGAAATTATAGATGCAAAGGAGCTTTTCTCCTTCATAGTATCTGCCGATGCCAAGCACATGATCGTTTTCCGTATTAAGGATCCATGTGTCCGCTTTATTATCAAAGACCCTGTATCTTTCTCTGGTCTCCCTGAACTTTCCTATGGCAGAAAAGATCTTACCCTCTCTGGTGTTCTTTTTAGTTCTGTTTTTCACCTGATCCCAGGGGAGCTTTCCTCTGTGGAGATAACGGCTGTCCGCCCAGCGAAGAGGATCCTCATGATATGTGTAATCATTAAGCTGCCCTATCTCATCTCCGCTATAGAGCACCGGTATCCCGGAAAGCGAAAACAAAAAGGCATGTAGCATGATGTCAAGGGCTATACCCCTCTTTAACTTCTCCGGATCCTTTTCATATTCCGCAGCCTCTATGCCGCAGAGAGAGGCAGTGGTGCCGCAAAGACGGGCGTCTCCCAGCTTCGGGTCATCGTTATACAGTTCTCCCCGGCTTTCTGAGCCGTATACATATCCCCTGAAATAATCATTCAGATATTTTTTATGGCCCACTTCGTCCACGCCGAACTGCTTCAGATAGTTATAGTCAAGGCCCCATCCGATATCATCGTGGCACCTTAAATAATTCAGGAACACATACTCTTTCGGCAATGCAAAGACAGTCCCCAGCTGATGCCGAAGCAGCCGCACATCCTGTGTGGCCACGGTATGCCATGTGGTGGCCATGGTGGTGACGTTATATAACAGGTTGCATTCCGGCTTTTCCAGTGTGCCAAAATAGGGCACCACTTCCTTCGGTTCCATCACCACTTCCCCAAGGAGCAAAGTGCCGGGGCACACGATCTCTGCAGCGATACGCATCATGCGGACCAGAGTGTGGACCTGTGGCAGGTTCCTGCAGTTTGTGCCCAGAGTCTTCCATATATAAGGAGTGGCATCCAGACGCACTATGTCCACGCCCATATTGCAAAGATAGAGCATGTCCGCCGTCATATCGTTAAAGACCACGGGATTTGCATAGTTTAAGTCCCACTGATAGGGATAGAAAGTGGTCATCACCACTTTTTTAGCTTCTTCGCACCAGGTGAAATTTCCGGGTGCCGTCTGTGGAAACACCTCCGGCACATACTTTTCATATTCATTCGGGATCTCCCAATTATCATAGAAGAAATACCTGGCCTGATATTCCGGGTCTCCCTTACGGGCCTTCACTGCCCACTCGTGGTCCTCACTGGTGTGATTCATGAC
>JAILDZ010000151.1 GCA_024688505.1 Lachnospiraceae bacterium | reverse complement strand
AAAACAGCAGTAAAAATCCGTGCTCTGCACGGAATCATGCGCGCGGATTTTCACTGCTGCTTTTCGGCTTTCTTTAATAAACCGGGCCGCATGCCGGTTTCTCTTCTGCCCCATACCCGGATCTGAATACACGCCTTCAGCGGAGTAAGAAAACTATGGAACTATACATACATATTCCCTTCTGCGTCCGAAAATGCTTATACTGTGATTTTTTATCAGGGGCATACGATAAGGACACAAGGGATAAATACACAAATAAGATAATAGAAGAGATAGAGTATTTCGGGAGAGGCATGCAAAGTGCCTCTCTTTCCAGTGTATATATAGGCGGCGGCACACCCAGCTGGCTGGAACTCTCCTCAATGGACAGCATCTGTGAGGCAGTATACGATAACTTCCGGGTGGATGATGATGCAGAGATCACCATAGAGTGTAATCCCGGCACCGCCACCAAAGATGCATTCAAAAAATACAGAGACATGGGCATTAACAGGATGTCCATAGGCCTGCAGTCCGCAAACGACGAGGAACTTAAGCTCCTCGGGCGCATCCATGATTTCAATCAGTTTTTAAGGACATATGAATATGCCAGAGAAGCAGGGTTCTTTGATGTCAGCGTGGATATCATGACGGGACTTCCCTATCAGGATAAAAAGAAGCTCTACTATACCCTGATGAAGGTGGGACAGCTGAAGCCCGAACATGTGTCAGCCTATTCTCTTATGATAGAAGAGGGGACTCCTTTTTATGATATGTATAATTTCGACAGTGTGAAACAGCAGGCAGGCATGCCTACGGAAATACTGCCGGATGAAGATAAGGCATACGGTCTCACAAAGCTTACCGAAGAGTTTCTTTCTGATCATGGCTATCACAAATATGAGATATCCAATTTTGCAAAAGAAGGATTCGAAGGAAAACATAACACAGGCTATTGGAAAAGAGTGCCGTATCTCGGTGTGGGCATCGGAGCCGCATCCTTCCTCCGGTATATCCGGGGCGGGCAAAAAGAAGAGATACGCACGAAAAATATTTCGGATATAGAGTCGTATCTTTCTACCGCATTTGACGGTGAATATGACAGGAGTTACGGTTCTCCCGCATGGGAAGAAAATGACATCATAAGCAGGAAAGATGCCATGGCGGAGTTTATGTATCTGGGACTTCGGATGACGGAGGGCATCACCAGGGACGAATTCGAGTCTTTCTTCGGCATTACTATAGAAAGTGTTTACGGGCCCGTAATAAAAGAGCTGGTTTCAAACGGACTTATATTATTAAGCGGAGGCAGGATAGCACTCACAGAGCTGGGAATGGATGTCTCCAACAGGGTGCTGGCTAAGTTCCTGCTGTAAATAAAGGCATATATGAAAAGATGGGGCTTATGCTTATTTCTTGCATTAGACAGGCAGTGGAAGCTGCCTGTATTTTTTTTCGTTCACTGTTGACAAATATGAAAAAGAAGAGTATTTTATGTGAAAGAAGATATTAGCACTCTAATCAAACGAGTGCTAACAACTCCAGAGGGCAGACCATATGGAAGAATTAAGCGAGAGAAAAGAGAAAATCCTTTATGCGGTCATCCAGAATTATCTGGAGACTGGTGAGCCGGTAGGATCCAGGACCATATCGAAGTATTCCGATCTGAACTTAAGCTCAGCCACCATCAGAAATGAGATGTCTGATCTGGAAGAACTGGGATATATAGTTCAGCCCCATACTTCCGCAGGCCGTATTCCTTCCGATAAAGGCTATCGCTTCTATGTGGATAAACTGATGGAAGAGAAGGATCAGGAGATATCTGATATGCAGAATCTCATGATCCAGAAGACCGAAAAGATGGAGAAGGTCCTGAAGCAGGTGGTGAAGGTGCTGGCAAATAATACCCAGTATGCCACCATGATATCCGCTCCTTCAGTGGTAAAGAACAGGATCAAATTTATCCAGCTGTCCGCAGTGCAGGATAACCAAGTGCTTTCCGTGGTGGTCATGGACGGAAACATTGTCCGTAATAAGATCATCGCTGTGGACGAGCCCCTTGATAATGAAACCATGCTGAAGCTTAACATGCTTCTTAATACTAATCTTAACGGACTTACAGTGGCTGATATAAACCTTGGCCTCATAACCAAGCTTAAGGAGCAGGCAGGTATCCATGAAAGCATCATTTCACAGGTTATGGACTCCATAGCAGAGACTATCGGAGATGATGAAGGACTGGAGATATACACCAGCGGTGCTACCAATATATTCAAATATCCGGAGCTTTCGGACAGCGGAAAGGCCAGTGAACTGATATCTGCTTTCGAAGAAAAGGATGCACTTTTAGACCTGATCGTGGATAACGACAGTGAAGAAGGAAACGGTACCGGAACAGGTATCCAGGTATATATCGGAGATGAATCTCCGGTGGCATCCATGAGGGACTGCAGTGTGGTGACAGCCAAGTACGAACTGGATGAAGGCGTGACCGGTACGGTGGCCATAATAGGGCCGAAACGTATGGACTATAAACGAGTGATGACTAATCTTAAGAACCTGAAAAAAGAATTGGAATCGATAATGAAACCGGGATCCGGTGATTCCTAGGAGGTAGAGAGAGTTGAAAAAGAAAGAAAAAGAGAATATCGAAGTGGAAGAGCTGAAGGAGAATCACGAGGAAACCGCTGAGGAAACCGAAGGAACAGCTGCAGAAGCAGAAAAGACCGATGAAGAGCAGCCGGAAGTAGCCGAGGAAGAAGCATCCGAAGAAGAATCTGAAGAAGAATCCGAGGAGAAAAAGGCCGAAGAAAAAGAAGATAAGAAAAAGGACAAGAAACAGGAACTCATCGAAGAACTTCAGGACAGAGTGAAACGTCAGCTGGCGGAATTTGAAAACTTCAGAAACAGAACGGAAAAAGAAAAAAGTCAGATGTTCGAAGTGGGAGCAAAGAGTGTCATTGAAAAGATGCTTCCCATAGTAGATAACTTCGAAAGAGGACTTACAGATGCTCCGGATGATGCATTCTCAGAAGGAATGCAGATGATATACAAACAAATGATGACAGCATTCGAACAGCTGGGAGTCACTCCCATAGAGGCTGTGGGAAAGGAGTTTGATCCGGAATTCCATAATGCGGTGATGCATATAGATGATGAAAACTACGGCGAAAATGAGATCGTAGAGGAACTGCAGAAAGGATACATGTATCGGGAAACAGTCGTAAGACACAGCATGGTGAAAGTAGCAAATTAAGGAGGAAATAATCATGAGTAAGATAATAGGTATCGATTTAGGAACAACAAACAGTTGTGTGGCAGTTATGGAAGGTGGACAGCCCACAGTTATCACAAACACTGAAGGTGCACGTACTACACCCTCTATCGTGGCATTCACAAAGACAGGTGAGCGTCTGGTAGGTGAGCCTGCTAAGCGTCAGGCAGTTACAAATGCCGAGAAGACCATCTCTTCTATAAAGAGAGATATGGGTACGGATCACGGACGTACTATCGACGACAAGAAGTATTCACCTCAGCAGATCTCCGCCATGATCCTTCAGAAGCTGAAGAGCGATGCAGAGAACTATCTGGGAGAAAAGGTGACAGAAGCTGTCATCACAGTTCCCGCATATTTCAATGATGCTCAGCGTCAGGCTACAAAGGATGCCGGAAAGATCGCAGGTCTTGAGGTTAAGCGTATCATAAACGAGCCTACCGCAGCAGCACTGGCATATGGTCTTGATAATGAGAAAGAGCAGAAGATCATGGTTTATGACCTTGGCGGCGGTACATTTGATGTGTCCATCATCGAGATCGGTGACGGTGTCATCGAAGTGCTGGCTACATCCGGTGATAACAGACTGGGTGGTGATGACTTCGACCAGAGGATCACAGATTACATGCTGGAAGAGTTCAAGAAGAACGAAGGCGTAGACCTTTCCACAGATAAGATGGCTCTCCAGAGACTGAAAGAGGCAGCAGAGAAGGCTAAGAAAGAGCTTTCATCCGCCACCACTACAAATATCAACCTGCCCTTCATCACAGCTACAAATGAAGGACCTAAGCACTTTGATATGAACCTTACACGTGCTAAGTTCGATGAGCTGACACATGACCTGGTAGAGAGAACCGCTACTCCTGTGCAGAACGCTCTGAAGGATGCAGGCCTTACAGCATCAGATCTGGGTAAAGTCCTTCTGGTAGGCGGATCCACACGTATCCCTGCAGTACAGGAAAAGGTAAAGGCCCTCACCGGTCAGGAACCCAGCAAGAACTTAAACCCCGACGAGTGCGTGGCTATAGGTGCTTCCATCCAGGGTGGTAAGCTGGCAGGTGATGCCGGCGCAGGAGAGATCCTTCTTCTGGATGTTACACCTCTTACACTTTCCATCGAGACTATGGGAGGTATTGCTACACACCTTATCGAGAGAAACACCACCATCCCCACAAAGCACAGCCAGATCTTCTCCACAGCAGAAGATAACCAGACAGCAGTGGACATCAACGTGGTACAGGGTGAGAGACAGTTCGCAAGAGATAATAAGAGCCTTGGCCAGTTCAGACTGGACGGTATACCTCCTGCAAGACGTGGTGTGCCTCAGATCGAAGTGACATTCGATATCGATGCAAACGGTATCGTGAACGTATCCGCTAAGGACCTGGGAACAGGAAAAGAGCAGCATATCACCATCACAGCCGGATCTAATATGTCTGATGAAGAGATCGACCGCGCAGTGAAGGAAGCTGCAGAGTATGAAGCTCAGGATAAGAAGCGTAAGGAAGCAGTGGATGCCCGTAACGAGGCAGATTCCTTCGCAGTGCAGACAGAGAACGCTCTGAAGGAAGTAGGCGACAATATAGATGCAGCTGACAAGGCTACTGTGGAAGCAGATCTCACAGCACTTAAGGATCTGGTGGCTAAGCATGAGAAGCCCGAAGATATGACAGATGCCGATGTGGCAGAGATCAAGGCTGCAAATGAGAAGCTGAAAGAAAGCGCACAGAAGGTGTTCGCAAAGATGTATGAAGCTGCTCAGGCTGCCAATGCCGCACAGGGCGGCCCCGCTCCCGACATGAACATGGGCGGCGCTGCAGGCGGAGCTACAGGAAGCAACGGACCTGACGACG
>JAILDZ010000102.1 GCA_024688505.1 Lachnospiraceae bacterium | reverse complement strand
CTGTAAAAGAATCTCTCCCCTATCTTCTATATCGTACCGAATCTGTGATATATTTAGACCATGATCTATATTATCTGCGCTCTTAACGCCGAGGCTAAACCTCTTATAAAAGAATACGGTTTAAAGAAGGATCCGGCGGAGACCATGTATGACCTGTACCGTTCTGTCGATAATGATCTTGGCCTTTTTTTGATACGGGGAACAGGACCCGTAAAAGCAGCTGCAGCCACCTCATATTTATGTGCAAAATATGTTTCCTCCGGGAAAGATATTCTTATCAATATAGGCTGTGCAGCCGGAAAACCGGAAGATGCAGGGAAGATATTCCTCTGCGGATCTGTATATGACTGTTTGTCTGGCCACGTCTATTATCCCGATATTTTATGTCGTTCTGACATAGCATCGACAAGTCTGACGTCTGTTGGCGCCACTCTGGACACATTGCCTTCTTCCGGGTTTTTTGAAGATATGGGAGAATACTCCCTCTATGACATGGAGGGTGCCGCCATTTTCCAGACAGCAGCTCCCTTCTTTGGGACAGACAGGCTCTTCTTTTTAAAGGCTGTTTCAGACAGCGGAACATCCGGATATGCAGTCACGCCGGAAAGCATATCCGCACCTTTTGAAAAAAACACAGCGACTATAATGAGATTTATCGATAGTCTTAAAAACTATCCCTTAAAAGACAACGGTCCGGACATCTCTAAACTTGCAGAAGATTTTTCGGCAGAGATCCATGCTTCGGAAACCATGAAGCATAAAGTCCGGCAGCTTTTCACATATCTTAACCTTACCGGCATGGACCTTATGAGATATGTACAATCGCTGCATAGCGACGGGCTTCTTCCCGCGAAGGACAGAAATGCGGGTAAGAAGATCCTGGAAAGGATGTATAATGAACTCCTCTGATGTATTGATACCTGCATTTTCAAGAGTATATGTGGAAGAAGCTATAGCGGAAAGACCGGAAACCGTCTCCATCCTCTCTAAGCTCCCGGGGGCAGAGATCATAAAGATCCGTCATTATAAGGACGTTTTCAACCGTAAATACCAGGATCCGCGGATACAGAAGCTCTCAAAACAGCTTATCCTTGCTTCTCAGACCGGAAATATGATATTTCCCGGAGCTCCGGTATGTCAGTCCTTCGGTGAAGAGCATTTCTATTATGCATCCCTTGTGATGGGATGCCTGTTTTCTTGTGATTATTGTTTTCTTCAGGGCATGTACCCTACTGCTAATGTAGTGGTCTTTGTAAATATAGAGGATTATTTCAGGGAGATTGACCTTCTTCTGGAAAAGAATCCCGTCTATTTATGCATCTCCTATGATACAGACCTTCTGGCACTTGAGCATCTCACGGGATATGTGAGACGCTTCATGGATTTTGCCTCGAAAAGACCGGATCTTACCGTAGAGGTGCGGACCAAGGCCTCTGTATCCGGCTTTTTCAATGCCACTAATCCTTCGGATAACGTGGTTTTTGCCTTTACACTGTCTCCTTTAAGTGTGGCTTCGACCTATGAACACGGTGCGGGAAGCCTTGATGCGCGGCTTTCCTCCATAAAATCAGCCATAGATTACGGCTTTCCGGTTCGGCTCTGCTTCGATCCCATGCTGTATATACCGAACTGGCGGGATGCCTACCGTAATCTTTATGATGCTGTCCGGGCCACCATCCCCATGAATAAGCTCCGGGATGTCAGCATCGGTACCTTTCGCATATCCCAGGATTATCTGAAATCCATAAGAAAGCAGCACCCCGACTCTGCCATCATCCAATACCCTTTTGAAAACCGGGATGGATATTATTCCTACAGCGCCTCCCGTAACCGGGAAATGGTGGGCTTTCTCCTTTCCGAGATAAAAAAAGACCTTCCCGAAGGGAAGATCTTTTTATGGGAATGATGGGTTTATTCCGTTTTCTTTTCTATTTCCACCGTATTCATAAAAGCGGTGGTCTTTGTAAACAGCTCTCCTGCCAGCTCTTTCATCCTGGCCCCAAATTCCAGGGAGCTTATGCCGCTCCAGTCCTGTCCCCATTCATGATTAAACTGCACCAGGATGTGTAATTCTTTCATGGTTTCCTCCAGGGCTTTATATGTAGCCTCAGTTTCTTCTATTCCCGCCTTTGGCTTAACTGCCACCTTGCTTCCGTCCTTAAACAGATCCAGATCCAGATTGCTTAAATCTATTCCCAACTCCTTAAGCTCCGGCTGCAGGTGACGAAGAGAATCTGAAAACATAAACTCCTTGTCGGCACAGACAAACCGGGCACTGTATGGCGCCTCAGCCATGTATCTGTCAGCATTTTTTGCCATCTTCTGATACTGCTTATCACTCTCCGGACCCTTACCGTCATTTCCGAATCTGATACCGCTTCTCATTCGTATTTCCGTGATCTTCACGTGAAGCAGACGTCTTTCAGCCTTAAGCTCTTTCATTCTTCCCATCAACATAACGTCTGCTGCCTTTTCCGCTGCGGCTTTAAGTGCCTGAAGCTTCTTTTTATCTTTTTTCAGATATGGATTTGAAAGGACGTAATGTATCAAAGTCGGAAACTCGTTTAACATCTGGTGGGCTCTGGCCAGAGGCTCCAGCTCGGACTGATTTGCTATGATCTTATCCTGTACCACCTTCATCTCATCCAGAATGCTTTGATCTATATCCACAGGCTTCCCATCTACGGTTTTCGTTTCTATAAGGATCTGATTCAGGGTGTTATACATGGTGATATCTTCTGTTTCAAAGCCCATATTCGGAGTACCTTCAGTAGGCACAAAGTTCTTTATGGTTTCCCCGGTCAGGCCGTCGGGTAAGGTTTTCTTTGCTTTATCTATATAAAAACGCCTTATAAGCTCAAAAAATCTGGCATCGGTGAAATCCACAGTGATAAGGTTATTATCTTCGGCGAATTGGTGCATTTCCGCTGCGAAAGTTCTGATCTTTTCTGTCATCATTTCATATTCGGCCTTTTGCTTTTGCTTCAGAGATTCCTCATAGAGCTTCGTACTGGATACGCCCTGCTTAAAGGCGCCCAGATCTTTTCTCTTTTGAAGAGAATCCAGGTAGCTTACCGCGATTCCCTTTTCTTCCACTGTTGGAGCTATTTTTTCCAGCACTTCTTTCTTCTTTGTCTCAAGCTCCTCAGCTGTAAGTCCGGACAGATCCTTTGATGAAAGAAGTGCATAATATGGAGACTGCATCAACTGGATCCTGCTGTCATAGTCCTTTTTAATATCTTTAAGGATCTCTATCTTTGTCTGGACCTCAAAGTGATCCGTCTGTTCTTGTTTATAGGCTGCCGGCAAGGCTTCTAATAACATATCTCCGTGAGATGCCACATTCAGTGCTGCTATCTTTTTCGACAGATCTTTTGTGAACTCCTCTTCATTCTTATAATCGAATTGAGACAGGTCTATGTCCTTAATGATCCTAAGACAATCCAGGATTGTAGCCGCATCTCTTTTACCGCTTTCTGCGCCGAATCTTTCTATAACTGCTTTTATATCACCTTCCTTATATTTCTGGTTACCGGACAAGTAGGCCACATAGTCTTTCACAAGCTCGGTATCTTCGCTGTTTTCCACCATTTTCTGGGTAAAGACCCTGTCCCCGTTCACACTTCTGACTTCGTTTAGGAGACGTCCCTCTCTGTCCATAGTGTCCCCGTTGGGGAAAGAATACTTCAGTTTGCTTGTCTCATTTAAGAATAAACCTTCTTCTATAAAAACCTTATCTCTTTTATGATAATAACTGTCCACAGCATCCAGCACCTTTGCCTGGGACGCAGCTTTTGCATGGAATTTCTTCCTTCTTTTTTCCTTCTCTGATTTAGTGAGGGGCTTTTCAGGCATGAAAAAGTCATTGGCATCACCTATCTTTTCTTCCAGTTTATCATTGGACGGAATCTCCGCTTCCAGATACCAGACAGATTCTTTTCTGCTGTACTGGTTTCGGATCCTCTCGTTATAAGAACGCTCTCCGTCATGTGTAAACACTTTCTTCAGACGCTTAAGGAATGATTCTTTCCTTTGGGCCACCGCCTGCTCCAGAGCATCCTGCTTTATCTGAAGCGGGTCCGCTTGCGTCTGCTGAGTCACTTCCTGGGGCTGCATGGGCAAAGGTGTATCGTTTTGCTTCTGTTTTTCCTGATCCTTGTTTAATTCCTTCATCTGGGCATCCAGCATGGGTTTCGTGGCTTCAAGGATCTCTCTTAACTCATCGTTTAAAAACTGTGACATGGGCTTCCTCCTTACATACAAAGCATGGCGCTGTATACAGTACCGTCGCGTTTCAGGTCCTTAGGGTCATCAAGAAGCTTACCTGCAAAATCTATGATCCTCTCATCCGTAGCGGCAAAACGGATGGTCTTTTCGCTCAGCCCCTCGTCTTTTCCCGCCTTAAACAGAGCGGAAAGGATGGCTGCCAGATCGTCCAGATCCTTCATAAAGCTGCCCAGATATTCTACTATGACCTCATCCTCCGTCTTTTCGCAAAGCACGCAGGCATGCGGGTTTCCGCTTTCGCTGTCTACTGACACAAATGACAGCTTTTCGGCAAGGGCCGGATCGGTAAGTATATCCGGATCTGCGTCATCTTCTGTCAGATACCTTGAAAGCACGTTTTTCTCGGTTTTTGAAAGATCTTTTATGTGCCTTATCTCTGTACTGTATGATCCGGACATGATCTTTTGCACCTTTTTAGCCGACAGGAAGTCTTCTATCTTTGCGCTGAAATATGCTCCTTCCTCCACGATGCCGAAGCCCGTTTTCACAAGAAATGCATCGATTCCCTTTGCTTTGTCCGTAAATAGCACATTTATGGAATGTATGCCCGCTTCCTGCATTTCGTATGCAAACTCTTTGATAAGAGTGCTGCCTATCCCCTTTTTTCTGTATTTCTCATCCACATAAATATGGTCCAGATACAGAAGGGATCCCGATGAGGAAAATACTGCCGCTGCCACAGCCTTCCCGTCTTCTATGGCACCGACGCATACCTCTTCTTCTTTTGTGCTTTCGGGTAACAGATTCTTAAAATATTCCCTGTTTTCTTCCCATATACCGGTTAGTGTCATGTTATTCCCCCTTTTTTTCTGCTGTTATAAAGCCTGCTATATTATCGCACATAATCCTTTATTTTTGGTACATATGTTTTCTTATTTATAAAAATTACTCCGGCCAAAGCCATTCGTGCCTCAGCCGGAGTAATCTTTATATGAGGGTTATTGGAAAATAAACCGTATCTTATTACATTGCTGCTGCAATGGCACCAAGTGATTCTGCTACGCTTTCCATAGCGCTGTACATCTCATCGATACCTGCCTGATCCAGCTCGTCCTCAGATACTTCACCCATCTGTGCGATGAGGTCCTGTGCCTCTGTAAGAAGTGCTTCTACATCATCATCCTGCTCTACATCATCGCTCATGTAGTACTCCTCTACTGTGTTGTAGATATCTGTGAGCTCTGCATATGCAGTCTGAAGATCTGCAAATGTGTGCTCGCCTTCTGCTGCTGCGCTGTCATCTGTTACTGTCATGCCGTCAACAATGTTACCCAGAGCTTCTGCCATAGTTACCATAGCATCTTCCATATCCTTGTAATCCTGCTGGCTTGTGAAGTCATCCTCTGTCAGCTCACCCATCTCATCGATAAGTGCCTTAGCATCTGTAAGAAGGCTCTCGATGTCATCATCCTGCTCGATCTGATCGTTCATGTAGAGCTCTTCTACCTGATTGTAAAGATCTGTCAGTGTTGCATACTCATCCTGAAGGTCTGCGAATGTGAGGTCTCCCTCTGCTGCTGCGCTGTCGCTGTCATCTGCAGTCTCTTCTACCTCTGTCACCTCTGCTGCTGCGTCATCGCCGCAAGCTGTCAGTGCGAATGCTGCCATCACACCTGTCATAAGTAATGCTAAAAACTTCTTCTTCATTTTGTTACATCCTCCTCTTGGGTCTTTTGGGTTTTTTTTTCAACCTACGGTTTTGGATTATATCTCTGTACTTTTTGTTTTCATAGTACCCCTAAGGGTACTTTGCCTGTTTTTTTATTCATAGAAGTACCATTCGTCGTCATATTCATCATAGTAATAGACTGCATCTTCTTCCTCATCGTAGCAGTAATACATGTCCTCTTCTTCGTCATACAGATAAAGAAGTCCTTCTTCATACATGTACCAGATCTCTTCTTCATAATCGTATGTCCAGTCTTCTTCCAGCTCTTCTTCATCATAGCCGTAGCAGTTGTCATAATAATACTCGCATGATCCGCCGCTGCAGGTGTTTCCGCCATATTCTTCTTCATACTGGCTCCAGCCGCCCCAGCCGCTTTCAAAATCACTGTAATCGTAATAATCTTCCCGGCCGTCAGTATCTACAAATTTCCCCAGCCATGTGATATACTCGTTGTCCAGCCCCAGATCACCGTACACATCGCATAGCTGGTCATAAAAGTATGAATCTCCATAGGGCAGAGACACTGCCAGGCCTGTGAGCTCGTTTTTATCGGAGGTGTGGCCGTAATACGCCACACTGGCTTTCAGGGCGGACATGAGAGACTTGGCCGCCTCACTTTCATTATCCACACTTTCTATAAGCGCCAGCATATCGCTGATATAATAGTCGGATATGGTCACGTCACTTTCGTCAGATGCCCAGTCGGAAAGGAATCCCCTGCCTTTTGCCACATGCTCCACACTATAATTGTTTCCAAGCAGCGCATTTTCATTCTTATAGGCATATGTTTTCCAGGCATCGAAGAGGTTCCGCACCGCGGACTCATTAAAGAGCGCCATGCAGGCTGAATCTCCGCCCTCATCCGTTTCGTTATCGGATATGATGCTATCCACTATATATTTCCCGAGCAAAGGGGTGGATATCCCCGGGTCATTCTCCAGTTTCTTCATCCAGTCCGTATAGCTCCAGCCCAGACCGGACTCGAAATCCTCGGAAAGCAGGGTATATTTACAAAAAGGCGCCAGGGCGTAGCAGGTCTCCAGATTTGCCATGATGCAGCAGTCCATGCCGATGATGTCAAACTTCAGATCCGGATACTCTGAAAAGGCTCCCGCCATTTCCGCGATGGTAAGGCTGTCGTCCTCGTCCTGCCATTCGTCGTAGCCGAAACCGTATACCGGTCCGCCGCCATGGTCCCAAAATACAAATATATAACGCTCTGCCGGATAATTATCTTTGCAAAAGCCCACGAATTCAGCGAGTGTGTCCTCTGCGGTGCAGTCCAGCTGACCCAGATCGTCACGTATCAGGGTGAGATCATTATCCTCCACCAGATATGTCTGTGCCGTATCACTTGCTATGTCGTATGAACGCCATTTTTTCGTGCCCATGGTCTGCAGCACCACGTTCACATTTTCTCCCGCCCCGGAATCTATCATTTCCTGGATATCCACTGATGCGGCTCCCCATTCCGATTCCAGGTCGGAGCCGTTCATATATACCATCACAGTAACAGATGATGCATCAGTCCCCACTGACACAGCTTCCGCTGTGGCAGCGCTGGCGGTTTGGGTTTGGATCGGTTCCCTTTCTGTCTCCTCATCTTCTCCCTCAGGCCACACGAGGATCAGTATAAACAGAACTCCAAGAGTACCCAGGACCCCTGCTATGACGCTTAGAACAGTTTTTTTCATAGATCAAATACCTTTGATTTCGTTCCTTCAGCTAAAAAAGCTCCATAGTTTTCCACAA
>JAILDZ010000094.1 GCA_024688505.1 Lachnospiraceae bacterium | reverse complement strand
ATGATAAAGCTTTTCTCCGCCTTTTTATCCATTCCCCGGTATCCTTTTACAGCGCTTCCATGATAGCTTTGGAAAGCTGATCGGCGCAGGATGTGCCTCTGTTCTTACAGTCATTTCCGGCCAGGATCTCTGCCGCATGCTTTGCATCCTGTCCTTCAAGGAGCCTTCCGATAGCCTTCAGGTTTCCGTTACATCCGCCTGTGAACTTAAGGTTATAGATCTTTCCTTCTTCGTCGAGGTCGAAATCTATCTTTGTGGAGCACACACCCTTTGGGCTGTAGCTATAGCTTTTCTTTTCAGACATATTTCCGTCTCCTCCTAGAATGTCACCACTTCGGGCTCTTTCGTAAAAGAGCTGAATGTGGCTGTGGCATCCTTAATATAGAATACTTCTGTGTTTCCGTCATCTGCTGAATACATATTCTGAAGTGACGGATAGGCATCCAACATGGACTGACGTGCTTCTCTGCGGTCATCTTCTACCAGAGTCCCTGCCACACGGAGCCATTCTCCGTCCTTAAATGCGCATATTTCCACCTTGGGATTTGCATGGATCTGCTTAGATACGTTCTTTGCCTTTCCGGTCTGTATGTATAATCTGTCCTCAAATATATGAACTGTGCCAAAGGGCCTCACTCTGGGCTGATCGCCTTCCACCGTGGCCAGATAATATGTGCCCGCTTCTTTTAAAAACTGTTCTACTCGCTTCATTTTAAAGTCCTCCCTTCAAAAACATTGTAAACAATATATCACGAAAGAAACCTATATGTAAAGCGGATTTTTAGTGTCCATATAATGGGACACATGATCATTTACTATATAGTCAGTTGATAAAGCACCGGATATGAAGGAGGTACTGTTATGAAAGGATATCAGACATCGGAAGGATACATGGGACTGGTGGACGGAGTGTACATGCTCTTCGCCTGTGAAGCCGATTATGAAGAATACATGGATGACTATGCGGAGGCGGCATAATTTCGTTACGAGAACGTGTACATTAAAAAAGGATGCTCACCGGCATCCTTTTTACTTATTCCCAGAAGAGCTCATCCAGGGTCTTGTCCAGAGCCTTGCATATGGAAATGCATAGGTTGATAGTGGGGTTATAATCCCCTTTTTCTATGGCGCTTATGGTTTGCCTCGATACGCTGCAAGCCTTTGCCAGATCGTCCTGGGACAGATCCTTGGCAGCTCGGGCTGATTTTAATCTAAGATTCTTCATATGTCAGTCCTCGCTTTCTTCCTTTTTATTATCCACAACATGCTTGATCATAAGCTCAATCATGAGCACTCCCATCATTATAAGCACAGCTATATTTATTCCGCCGACACCCAGCTTACCGTTTTCAATGAGGTCTCCTGCTCTGGCAGCTCCGATTACCGGAAGGGCATTAAGGACTGTCAGTGCGATAAAGAGAACGATGTAGCGCTTCTTATTATTGTTCATTCCCCAATACACATCATGGAAAACACTGTATGTGGCCAGAACCATGCCTCCTATGATGATTCCTGCAAAATGAAGCACATAGTTCTCAACCGGGAGCTCCATCTTACTCATATCCACTACCAGAAGGAATGCTTCCACTACGATCATTGAATAAAAGGCGTATCTGTATGCCTTCCCCCGAAGGGCCTGCTGTCTCTCATCATATTCACTCTTGATCTTGTGATCTGAGTTTGCTACCACAAAGAGTACTATTGCGAGTACTATTCCAAAAATAATTCCAAATGATAATCCTGCTATGTATCCGATATTCATAATCTATCTCCTCTGATTATATAGAATGATTTGTTTGTTACTATGCCGGCTGTAAAGCATGAGCTCTATGCTTTACATTTTGGAGTATATCACCCGTATGGAAATTTGTCAACTATATTTTACATTTTTATATTTATATTTTTCAGAGTGTAAAAAATACCGGATCAATAATCCGGTATTTCTATGTTTCAATTATCGCATGTGCGCATGAGGAACGGGATTGAAAGATTATTCTCCCCAATAATCGATAGACTCCTGACTTCGCATTTCAACACCGAACAAATCATAGATGAAATCTTGTCTATTATCGTACATCTTCAATACTGTAACCATAGAATCCGACCTGCTGAACACAAAGTAATTCTTATGGCTGTACAATAAATACCAATTGTCCGGGCAGTCCACATTGAATCTTTCCTTTATATTAGATCCAATATCAAAGTGAGCAAGATTATCAATCGAACTAAGAATCTCTCTGAACGTGTTATTTCCCTTTGTGTCTCCTTGTATCCTGTTTAAGTACTTTTTTAAATCGGCGAGCTGATTCTGCACCTCAGTTTCAATAATAACCTGACGCATTATTATACCCCAAGGTTTTCATGCAACTGCTCCAGTGTGACATAATTCCCGTTAGCAACAGATTCTTCTGCGGCTCGAACCTCCGAAATAAAACGTTCCTCTGCTGCTTTCCTCTTTGCATTTTTTTCGAATGCGGTATTCAGGAATGCGCATAGCTTTGTAAAATCACTTTCTGTCATTGTGTCAATCATAGAGTATGCATCACTTTTCGTTGCAACCATGATACTTTCTCCTTTTCTATGAAACCTTTTATTCTCTTCACAATTATAACATGAGAAACAAGTACAATCTACTTATATTCTATGAGGCCTATAGTACTTTACAAAACCCATAATTGCATTTTAATTCTATCTTGTCTTACAAAACTTACCGAATCGACGATTGACTTGCGAAAGCCGAAGTGCTGTAATTTCAGTAATGAATAAACATAACAGGAGGATACACAATGTCTGAAAAAAATCTTAAAGATCTGGCCGGAAAAGGCAAAGGATTTGCAAATGAGTTTCGGGAGTTCATCATGCGCGGCAGCGTCATGGATCTGGCAGTCGGCGTTATCATCGGCGGTGCTTTCCAGGCCATAATCAATTCGCTTGTAAATGATGTGATCATGCCCCTGATCTCCATGCTGACAGGAGGCATCGATTTCACAAACTGGTTCATATCCCTGGATGGGAACACATACGCCACCTACGCGGAGGCGCAGGAAGCGGGAGCAGCCGTGCTGGGATACGGAGCATTTATCACCGCTCTCATTAATTTCCTGTTAATGGCACTGGTGATCTTCTGCCTGATCAAGTTCCTTAATTCCGTAGCAGCAAGAGTGAAAAAGGATGAAGCAGCAGCTCCTACCGAAAAGGAGTGTCCGTTCTGCAAGACAAAGATAGCCATAGGCGCTGTAAAATGCCCGAACTGCACATCCGACCTGACGGAATAAAAACTACACTTACAAGCAAAAAGAGCCCGGATCATAATGATCCGGGCTCTTTATTTAATAGGTTCATCATTTCCCCTGGGTTTTGTTTATCGCCTTTTTTTCTCCCCTATTCCGGTTATTTCCATGGAACCCCCCAGTCTGCCATCAGGCTTTCTATACGGTCCCAAACAGAGTGTTTTCGTAACCTGTGATCTCGCTTCCGTCCACTCCCCTGTCGGAATAAGCGTTCGCAGGATAATCAACTGTCAGTGTGAAGCTCTGATACGGGTCGTAGAAGTAGTGATACTTGGTGGCCAGTCCCTGGTAGGCATCTATATACACTTCCTCCACTCTGGTCTCCATTGGTATACCGTTTCCGTTAAATCCTGAGTACAGGATCTTTGACAGATCGTAGCAGATATAATGACCGTCCACTTCCACGTAGCTATACCATCTGGTATCGGTATTATCTTTTGGAAAACCGGGATGCTCATCCCGATATGCAAAGAGCATCTCCGTATAGTTTGCTATGGATCTTTGGGACAGTTCTCCGGATATGAAATATCTGTCTCTGTATTTCTGATAGAATGGGCAGTTCTCTACGAGCTCCGCAAATGTGAAGGTGTATTCCGTGGATGAGAGGCTGTCATACTCTTCCTTTAAAGCTTCTTTTTTCTGTTCCTCTTCCGTCTGCCCCACCCGGGTTATTTCTGTTTCTTCTATCTTTGCTGTGGATGTGCTGAGATCATCGATAGCCACCTGTTCTTTTTCATCGATCTCTGCTGTGCTTTCCGTCTCGGGAGACTCACTGTCCTTTGCCTCACTGAAAAAGACTCTGCCGCAGATCAGTCCGGTTGCTATCAGTATAGCCAGTGACAGCACACCGTATTTGATCTTCTGTTGTCTTTTAATACTCCTTATACTTCTTGTTTTCTTCAAAATATCCTGTCTTTCAAATTCTCTAAAAAATAATAACGCAAAGAGAATTATAAGGCCTGAAGGAGCGAATTGCAATCATCTTATTCTTCTAAAAACGCTACTACATCCTTCACGGTCTTCTTTCCATCCACCACATCGGTCAGTATGTCAAAAAACGCATCCGCTGTAGCCACCGCACTTCCCAAAACTGTTTCCGCACGGTCAAGCAGCTCCTCTTCGGGAAGATCTATGGGCAGGGGCGCACTTAAGATAAAAGTGCAGAAGCTGTGATCCTTATCCACCGTGAAACACCCCGCCGGCAGAGTAAAGTTCACATAAGAAATGGCTTCATAAAGTGCCGGCAGCCTGTCCTTAGGAATATCCTCCCAGGGTGTAAGGATGGCTGCGAAATACTGTACCTTATCCTCACTGCTTGTAAAAGGTCTGAAAAAGATCTGGCCTGCCGCCTCTCCTTCCCCCTCTTCTCCCATTTCGTCAAAGAGCACACTCACCGTTTCGGGGGCACCGTCCTCAGATGCCTGAAATACAGCAGCGATCTTATCCTCATTAAGCTCTTTATTTATCCTGTCAAGCACGTTATGTCTTGCAGTTATAATATCGTCTCGACCCATTTTTATGACCTCCCGCCTAAGAAATCAACCACGCCGTCAACATCTTCCACGCCGTTTAATACATCATTCAATACTCCCACACAGGAACCGGCTACGGCTATGGCATTTCCGGATATCATATCCATCTGCCTGTAAAGCTCGTCACCTTCCACTTCTATCGGAATGGGAGTGCTAAGCATATAGGTGCAGAAATTGTGATCCTTATCAATGGATACACGACCTGCAGGCAGGGTAAAGTTTATATAAGATATGGATTCGAAGAGATCCGACAGTCTGTCCTCCGGGATATTGTCCCAGAAGGTGATAGCTGCCACAAAATACTGCACCTCATCATCCTCATCCATATCATGGAAGAAAAACTGACCGTATATTTCATCATCGGGATCACCCAATTCATCCAGAAAAGCAGTCACCATCTCCGGGGCTCCCTCTTCGGAGGATGTAAACTCCGCCTCGGTGCCGGAAGCTGTGAAATCCCCCTGCAATCTTTCCAGCAATTCATGCCGGATTTCATATATTACTTCTTTTTTCATAATCTCACCTCTCGCAAAAATAATCTATCAGCTTGCTGTAAGTTTCCTGAAAATCGCACTTTCCTTCGGATATTGCTTTTTCTCGTTATAGGAGAGATTCAGCGATTTCACCATGTCAATATAACCCTGTTTTTCTTCTGCCGGCAGATTTTCCTCAAACAGCTTCTTTCGTATGAACCTGGCGAACTTTCCGCAGAGATGGTTTGCCGCTGCCGCCATATCGGAAAAACCTGCCTGAGCTGCCACTCTTCGACGGACAGCCGCTTTGAAATCGGCACCCTCTGCTTCGGTACCTGCGGGAAGATTCCATGTTCTCTGAGCTTCTTTGCTGCCCTTAACCTTCTTCAGTATTTCATCCATATTGTAGAAACCGTCGAAAAGTCTGGTCTTGATGCCGCTGACTATCTTGGAATCCATGACGCTGTTGAAGATAGCAAATCCGAGACCCGCTATGGCTCCTACGCCGGGGATGAAGATAGTGGTTGCCGCAATCGCCGCATTACCCCAGGCAATGCCCATCTTATATCCCGAACGCTTTGCCAGATCATTCTGGAGCTTCATGATATTCTTTTCGTATTTTTCTTCCCGTAATTCTTCCTTTGACTTTACCGCATCCAGTTTCTTTTTATGTTTTTTATCAAAGTAGTCCGTAGCCTTCTTGCCATACTTTTTCTGCTTCGCAAAGGAAACGGTATTTGCTATGGCGATACCGGTGGATACGGCTGTAGCCACACCGGCCACTATCTGCACCTTTGCGGTCTGCTTCGCCAATACATCTCCCGCTGTCTCGAAAAGATCGTATGTCATGAGCGCATCTTTTGTTATGCTGGTGGCATTTCCCGCTATGGAAAGCACCTTCTCCGTCACATCTTCGGCACTCATGCTTTCATGAGTCTTCCACAGAGTGGCGGCAGTGAAGATTGCGGCTCCAAACTGATTTAATGCATCAAAAGAGTTTGCCACCGTGCCTGACCAAAGGCTGATACTATTCAATGTGGAATTATTCTCGAACCATCTATCCCCAATTCCGAAAAACTTCGAAATTCCTACAGCACCGGATTTACCATAGGAGGGAAGAGCCGGAACTTTGGTACCCACCATTACATTAAAGGCGTTATCCGCATTCTTATTAAAGAATCCGTTATCCACCTTTTTCTTTTCCTTAAGCTGTCCGTCGGCGGCGGCAAGTCTGCCCACCTCATTGTCCAGGGCTATCATGCGCTTGATATCGTCTTCGCATTCCTTAGCCAGCTCCTGGCAAAGACCTTCCTTCGCCTTGCGGACTTTCTTGTTGGCAACCTTCGCTTCTTCCAGAGTGGACCTATAAAGCTTCAGGCTGTTTTGCATCTTAAGGAAAGCCATGGCTCTGTCATGCATAGCCACACTCATAGGCTGGTTTCTTTCCTCTTCCGTAAGCTCCGGAATACTCTTCATCTCTTTATT
>JAILDZ010000071.1 GCA_024688505.1 Lachnospiraceae bacterium | reverse complement strand
TGTCATACCACCACGAACAGTGAGGATACCCTCTGCACTCTTCATACCAGTGATATCTTCGGGAGAAGTCTCCAGACGAACAAGGATAACTTTCTCGCCCTTAGCTGCCCATTCTACGGCGTCATCTGCTGTGAACACGATCTTACCGCAAGCAGCACCTGGAGAAGCGCCAAGGCCCTTTCCGATAGGTGTAGCTGCCTTAAGAGCAGCAGCATCGAACTGAGGATGAAGCAGTGTATCCAGGTTACGGGGATCGATCATTGCTACTGCTTCTTCTTCTGTCTTATGCCCTTCATCAACCAGGTCACAAGCGATCTTTAATGCAGCCTGAGCTGTTCTCTTACCGTTACGGCACTGAAGCATGTAAAGCTTCTTATTTTCTACGGTAAACTCCATATCCTGCATATCATGGTAGTGATTCTCAAGAGTCTCACAAACCTTGATGAACTCTGCATATGCCTCGGGGAACTCCTGCTCCATCTGTGCGATAGGCATAGGTGTACGAACACCTGCAACCACGTCCTCGCCCTGTGCGTTCTTCAGGAACTCACCCATGAGCTTCTTCTCACCTGTAGCAGGATCACGTGTGAATGCCACACCTGTACCGGACTCGTTATTCAGGTTACCGAATACCATGGGCATTACGTTTACTGCAGTACCCCAGCTGTAGGGGATATCATTATCACGACGATATACGTTTGCACGGGGGTTATCCCATGAACGGAACACAGCCTCGATAGCCAGCTTCAGCTGCTCTACAGGATTGCTGGGGAAATCCTTGCCCAGCTGCTTCTTGTATTCAGCCTTGAACTGCTCAGCCAGTTCCTTAAGGTCTGCTGCTGTCAGATCTACGTCGAACTGTACACCCTTCTTCTCCTTCATCTGGTCGATGAGCTGTTCGAAATACTTCTTGCCCACTTCCATAACCACGTCGGAGAACATCTGGATGAAACGACGATAGGAATCATATACGAAACGCTCGAATGCAGGATCGGGATTTCCCTTGATCATTGCAGCTACCACGTCATCGTTAAGTCCCAGGTTCAGGATAGTGTCCATCATACCGGGCATAGATGCACGGGCACCGGAACGTACGGATACAAGAAGAGGATTCTCGAGATCACCAAACTTCTTTCCGTTCTCTTTCTCCATCCAAGCTACGCCTTCCATAGCCTGGGCCATGATCTCGTCATTGATCTTACGTCCGTCCTCGTAATACTGTGTACAAGCCTCGGTTGTAATTGTGAATCCCTGGGGCACAGGAAGACCGATCTCAGTCATCTCAGCAAGGTTAGCGCCTTTGCCGCCCAGCAGGTTTCTCATGGACATATTACCTTCTTTGAAGGTGTAGACCCATTTTTTTGCCATTTGCATTTCCTCCTCAAACATTTTACTTCTTCTTCTCGCGCCCACATTCTTTAGAGCGCACAAAGTCATTGTATCACAATTTTTTTCGTTTTCAATGGGAATTTTCGGTTGGATTGAATTTAGATTTTCGGCCTTATGGTCTTCTTCATTTCCCTTTCCCCTTATGCTACAAGCGGATCTGTATAATGCGCGTTATCTCTGTATATGGCCACCAGCTTATCGATGTCTGTGGGCGGAAGGAGCTCTGCGATCTCCGGATTAGAGAATGAGTGCTCCCAAAGCCTGCACCATACTGCCCATTCCGGTATGTTCGTCTGGAATGTAAGGTTCTCCACAAATGCCGAAAGCAGGGATCCCCCCTCATTCATACTGCCCTGTTCAGCATACATCTTTGTGAGAAGAAGTACTTTCTGAATATATTTCCCCGGCATGAGACAATATCGGGCAGCCATGGATATCATGATCCAGTCTTCGTCTGTGAAATTATATACTCCTTTCCCCTTCACCGGTTCTATGATCCCGCCCTTAATGCCTGTATAGAAAGCCACTACAGCCAGGCATTTACGATAATGGTCAGCCCCTTTTTTAGTCAAAGTGTTATCTATCTTTACGGTAAGCCTGCTGCCGTTTTCTTCAAAGAGGATATGAGGGCCAACAGATGGGGGATTTTTCATGGCATATTCTGTCACGAAGCATTCTTCCCTCATTCTCATTTCAAACTGATGATATACAAAATCCGGCAGATCTGTGATCTTGGTCCAGTTTGTACGGTTCGCAAAAAGAAGTCTTTTCATATCGTCTATTTCTTTTTGCCCAATGACTTTATTTATGTTGCAGTCCGCTTTTAAAAACTCCGCCAGCCTGCTTTTATGAATTTTATTATCCATTTGATCCGTCCTTTAACGTTACTGTTCCTAAACCCGTATTATAACACGTCAATCAAGCTTTATGTTCTTAAAGAGGGATGCCATGGTGCCAAAATCCCCTCCTTCTCTTTTTACGTCTGTCCTCTTCTTTCTGTCGAAAGATTTTTTCTCAGGTCTTTTCTCAGGTCTTTTCTCCGGTCTTTTTTCCGGTCTTTTTTCCTTGTCGTTTTTCTTCGGAGCAGAAGTGCTGCCGACGGTATCACCCTTTCCGATGCGCATGGAGAGTGCTATCCTGCCCTTTTCCATATTAACGTCAAGGACTTCAACATCCACGATATCTCCCACACTCACCACTTCCATGGGATGCTTTATGAACTTGTCAGCCATATGGGAAATATGTACCAGACCGTCTTCATGAACTCCTATATCCACAAAGGCGCCAAAATCCACAATGTTTCTGACAGTTCCTTTTAATACCATGCCGGGCTTTAAGTCTTTCATATCCATGACATCGGATCTTAGTATAGGTGCAGGCATATCCTCTCTGGGATCGCGGCCCGGTTTCTTAAGCTCATTTATTATATCTATAAGCGTAAGCTCACCTATGCCTAAGATCTTTGAAAGATCTATGATGCTTTCGCTTCCCTCCTTTGCCTCAGGAAGTTTCTGCACTTCGTTATCATATTTTTCCATTAGTTTTCTGGCTGCGTCATAGCTTTCCGGATGGACTCCGGTGCCATCCAGCGGTTCCTCTCCGTCTCTTATGCGAAGGAAGCCGGCACACTGTTCAAAGGCCTTCGGTCCCAGTTTCGGCACTTTTAAAAGCTCTTTTCTGTTTTTAAAAGAACCGTTTTCCTCTCTGTATGCCACCACGTTTTTTGCAACCGGAGCAGAGATACCGGCAACATATGAAAGCAATGGCACAGAAGCGGTATTCAGGTCCACTCCCACCTGGTTCACAGTGCCTTCTATCACACCGGAGAGCGCATCCGACAGTTTCTTCTGGTTCATATCATGCTGATACTGCCCCACTCCCAGTGATTTCGGATCCATCTTCACAAGCTCTGCCAGAGGATCCTGAAGGCGTCTGGCCATGGATGTGGCGCTTCTTTGCCCCACATCAAAGTTCGGGAATTCCTCTGTGGCCAGCTTACTGGCAGAATATACTGATGCTCCGGCTTCGTTTACGATGACATATTGCACCGGAGTATCCAGCTCCTTTATGAGCTCCACTATCACCTGCTCGGATTCGCGGCTGGCTGTGCCGTTTCCGAGAGAGATCAGATTAATACCGTATTTTTTGATCCAGTTTGTTACAAAAGCCTTGGATTCCTTCACCTTGTTCTGTGGCTCCGTGGGATAGATCACCGCTGTATCAAGCACCTTTCCCGTGCCGTCCACCACAGAAAGCTTACATCCTGTACGAAATGCGGGGTCCCAGCCCAGCACCACTTTATCCGCAATTGGCGGCTGCATAAGAAGCTGCTTTGCATTCTTTCCGAACACCACGATAGCGGCATCCTCTGCTTTTTCCTTCATTTCACTTCTTATCTCGTTTTCTATGGAAGGAGCTATCAGTCTGTGGAAACTATCATCTATCACTTCTTTAAGAACAGCTGCAGTCGGTCCGTCGTTTTTTATCACCTGTTTTTCAAGGTAACCGAGTATGTCTTCTTCAGGCGCCAGCAGTTTTACATTAAGGAATTTCTCCTTCTCGCCGCGGTTTATGGCCAGCACTCTGTGACCGGGTATCTTCTGCACCGGTTCAGAGTAGTCATAATACATTTCGTAGACGCTGCTTAAGCCTTCTTCTTTGGCAGAGGTCTGAAGGATCCCCTTGTCCTCCGTCAGGCTGCGGATCTTAGTGCGGTAATCCGCCACATCCGAGATCTGCTCTGCTATGATGTCCTTTGCGCCTTCTATAGCATCCGCCGCAGTTTTCACTTCTTTTTCTTCGTTTATATACTTTTCTGCTTCCTTAGTCAGATCTCCGGTGAAGTTCTGAGCATATATAAGCTCTGCCAGTGGCTCCAGCCCCTTTTCCTTTGCTATGGTGGCGCGGGTTCTTCTCTTCGGCTTATAGGGACGATAAAGATCCTCCAGAAGAACCATGGTCTCTGCAGCTTCTATTTTCTTCTTCAGCTCATCCGTAAGCTGTCCCTGCTCTTCTATGGATGATAATATGGTGGCCTTTCTTTCTTCCAGGTTCCTTAAATATGTGAGCCTTTCATAAAGGTTTCTAAGCTGCTCGTCATTTAAGGCTCCGGTCACCTCTTTTCGGTAT
>JAILDZ010000056.1 GCA_024688505.1 Lachnospiraceae bacterium | reverse complement strand
GGCCTCAGTTCCCGAAAGGCCCTCCAGTATCCCTGTGGCTCCCGTTATCTTTCGCTTTATGTTATTTCGTATCTTCTTTTCTTCTATAACAGTATCCACAGGAAGCAGGTTAAGGCCCTCTTCCGATCCCTTCTGTTCTATTCCGGATGGGTCATCCACCTTTCTTCCCAGCATCTGGTATCCGCCGCATATGCCGAAGATACAGGTGCCTTCGTTTTGTTTCTTCAGGATGGCATCTGCCATGCCGCTTCTCCTTATTTCCCGAAGGTCCTCCACCGTGTTCTTTGTGCCCGGAATGATGATCATGTCCGGATCTCCAAGGAGCGCCGCCTCCGACACATAGCGTACCGTCACTCCCGCTATCTGCTCAAAGGTGTTAAAGTCCGTGAAATTCGAGATGTGCTTAAGCCTTATCACCGCTATATCAAAAAGCCCGGGCTTTACATTTTCCAGTCTCTCCGATAAAGAGTCTTCATCATCCGGCTGGGGTCCCAGGTACGGAACCACCCCCACCACTTTCTTTTTCGATCTTTCCTCCAGTATCCTGACTCCGTCATTAAAGAGTTCCCTGTCTCCCCTGAATTTATTAACGATAAGTCCTTGGACTCTGGCCCTCTCTTCCCCCTCCAAAAGTTCCAGAGTGCCAAGGAGCTGAGCAAAAACGCCTCCTCTGTCTATGTCTCCCACCAGAAGCACCGGTGCATTTACGGCATTTGCCATCCACATATTCACCACATCGTTATCTTTAAGATTCATTTCCACCGGCGAACCGGCGCCCTCTATGACGATGATATCCGCTTCTTCGGAGAGTGTATCGTAGCTTTTCAGAATGTCTTTTTTTAATTCTGTTTTCTTTTTATAGTATTCTGAAGCCTTCATGTTCCCGGCCACTCTGCCGTTTATTATCACCTGGGATCCTTCGGCACTGACCGGCTTTAACAATATGGGATTCATGATGGCTTTCGGCTCTGCCCCGGCACATTCCGCCTGCATCACCTGAGCTCTTCCCATCTCAAGCCCTTCATCTGTGATATAGGAATTAAGGGACATGTTCTGAGCCTTAAAGGGAACCACCCTGTAGCCGTCTTCTTTGAATATTCTGCAGAGGCCTGCTGCGATCAGGCTCTTCCCGGCATTTGACATAGTGCCCTGGATCATGATGGCCTTTGCCTTACCCCTGGGTGTGAATTCCGGTGCAGGTTCTTTATCTTTAGACCAGGGCATTTCTCCCAGAAGATGTGTGTCTGTGCTTTCGATATGATAGAGCTTTCGTATGAAGGATTCGGTAAAGACTTCTTCCGGCGTCCCAATCTTTTGCACCTGTCCTTCCCCCAGGGCTACCACAGTGTCTGATACCTTTTTTGCTATCTCCAGTTCGTGAAGTGACATAAGTACACTCACGTTTTTCTCTTTAGTAAAGGACATGATCTTTTCCAGGATGTCTATCTTATGTCGGATGTCTAAGAATGATGTGGGCTCATCCAGCACCAGCACCTCCGGCTCCTGACATATGGCCCTGGCCAGGAGCACCCTTTGCTTCTGACCGTCGCTTATATTCTCGAAAAGCTCGTCGGACAGCTCTGCCACGCTGGTCCACTCCATGGCTTCATCCACCTTTTTATGATCGGCGTCGGATAAAAGCCCCAGCATCCCCGTGTACGGATAGCGCCCCACTTCCACCACTTCACGGCAGGTCATAAGCTCCGGGCGGATCTTATATGTCATCACCACGGAAAGCCGCTTTGCTATCTCGTCAGATTTTAAAGCAGACCTGTCCTCACCGTTTAAATATATGAGTCCGCCTCTTTCCTTCAGCTCTCCCGTCAGAGTCTTTAGAAGAGTGGATTTCCCGGAACCGTTTGGCCCGATAAGGGTCACGATCTTCCCCGGAGACACACTTAAAGATATGTCCCGTATCAGATCCGATCTGTAGCCTATATTAAGTTTCTCTGTCTTAATTCCTGTTTCTGTCATTTCGTTTTATCATCATGACTATCACCACCGGTACTAAAAGCACCGCAGTCACGGAGCTTATGCTCACCTCTGTGGGAGCAAAAACGGTTCTTGCTATCATGTCGCAAAACAGTGTCACTATGGCACCGCCGAAAAAGGCGGCAGGGATCATCACATGTGAGTCATCTGTGGAAAGACCGGTCCTCACCAGATGGGGCACCGCTATTCCCACGAATGAGATGGGGCCGGCAAAAGCCGTGGCGCATGCGGCAAGCAGGCTGGATGTGAGGATCAGTATCACCCGAAGGACCGTAATGTTAACCCCCACGCTCTTCGCATAGGCCTCCCCCAGTCTGTATGCACTCATGGGTTTTATGATGAGGATGCAAAGCGCCATGCAAAACATCACTATCAGAGTCATCACCCGGATCTCTTCCCAGTTTATCCCGGACAGACTCCCCATGGACCAGTTATGGAGGTTCACGATATTCGAGTCATCTGCAAATGTCACCACGAAGTCCGTAACAGCTGCGCATATATATCCTATCATGATCCCACACACCACCAGTATGCTCATGCTCTTTACCCGTACTGAGATGATCAGAACGAACGTCATGGCTATGGTGGCTCCGATAAAGGCCGAAAACACCATCATGTTAAGCCCCATCTCTTTTCCTCCGGACAAAAAGAATATCATGGTAAGCGCCACGGAAAGTTTCGCTCCGGATGAAATACCAAGGACATAGGGACCCACAATGGGGTTCCCGAAAAAGGTCTGAAGCAGATATCCGGAAAGTGCCAGTGCTCCTCCCAGAAGGACAGCAGCCACTGCCCTGGGCAGTCTGATACTCATGATGATATTCGACTGCATGGCGTCATCCCTCTGACCGAATAATATCTTCAGAGTTTCCGTCCGGGAGATATCGGAGCTTCCCATGGTGATATTTGCCCAGAGGAGCGCTGCGATAAGCAATATGGATATAATAAAAAATGCAACGTATCTCTTATTGATCATCATCCTGCCTTAGTTTTATGAGATAGGTATAGTCCCTGTCCACATTGTTAAATACATCGTTAAGGTCTTTCATGAAATCCGCCATGCCCGTGATCTGCTGAAAGAAATTCCTCTCTGTGCAGTACACCCGTCCGTCTTTTACAGCTTTAAAATCCTTAAACAGACTGTTCATTTTTATAAGCTCACTCAGTGAAGATATCTCTCCACCGATGGTGCTGTTATATATGAGAATGTCCGCGTCCGCGGCCTGCGTATAAAAGTCTTCCATCTGCATGTTCATAGTGGACATGCCGCTCTCGCTGTCTATGGCATTTTCAAGTGCATAGCGGCCTCCGGACAGCTCTATCATCTTCGTGATATAGTCCCCGTTTTTCCGCACGTTTATGAGGCCGTTTGAAGTCACATAGAAAAACACTACGGTCTTTCCCGTATCCGGCTTTTCGTTAAGAAGGGGCTCCAGCGACTTTAATTCTTTTTCGAAATAGTCATTCGCTTCCTCCTCTTTATCATAAAGCGCACCGTATAACTTGATCCACTCCAGCCGTCCCAAAGGATGCTCCTCATAGCTGGAGTTTTCCACCAGCACCGGGATCCCCAGCTCCGTAAGTTTAGCTTTCACATCAGGGTCGTGGTAGATCATGGTGTTTTCTATGGCCAGATCACAGCCCTTTTCCAAAATGAGTTCATAGTCCGGCGCCCTGTATTTTCCCGCATAAAGGATCTGCCCCTTTTTCATGGCATCTTTAGCTTCATCTAGATACCAGTCTTCCTCCTTTATGCCGGAGAGCCTTATCATGTCAATGGCACCGCATGCGATCACCGGGTCCATGGCTGCACTTGATACCAGGTATGTATTATCAAGGGGCTGCTTTAATATAATAAGCTCCTCCGGAAGGCCTTCAGGTATGTCCCGCCCTTCCGGCACCACCAGATAGTCGCCGGAGTTTTCTATGGAGATAAGGTCATAATCGCCGTACTGTTCTATGGAAAAGCCTGTAGCAATTTTTGGTGCTGTCTCCCCCGTTTTCGAAAGCCCGGCACTTTCCAGAGCCTTTTCCATGGCAGCTTTATCGGAGCTTCCGCGGGCTGACCCTTCCCGGCCCCCGTTTTCTGATTCGCCCTTCTCTCCCCAGGTGATCACATACTCGATCTCATGAGGTGCGCTCATGGCAGTGGTATCACCGATCACCGTAAGGGGCTCCGTGACACCCGGGACCTCTACTGAGAAGGTGGAAGGGCCTCCCGGATTCTCATTATCATACCGGGTTCCCTCCACTATCATATAGTCATAGTTTTCACTGCTCCATATGAATGTGGCGGTATATTTTCCGTCTTTTTCCGTCACTTCCACCGGGGAATTGATATAGGCTTTTCCCGATCCCCCATCGAAAGTGATGTCCACTGAATATGTCTTTTCTGTTTCCTCTGTTATTTCCTGATTAGCAGAAGTAACCCCCTGC
>JAILDZ010000026.1 GCA_024688505.1 Lachnospiraceae bacterium | reverse complement strand
TCTTCACCACAGTCTTCTTAGTGTAAAGATGATATGCACCTGTCTCGTGATCAATGTCTACAAAGATATTGTCGTTGTTACCGTAAGTCTGCTTGCAAGCCGTAAGAAGTGCCTCTGAAATAGCATTGAAAATCTCATCTCTGCTGATGTTCTTCTCCTTTTCGATCTGAAGCACCGCTGCCAAAAATTCACTATTGTCCATGATCTACCTCCTCTATTCTTTCATGGTTAAAACTCTATATATGGACGGGACATGGATATGTCCTTTCTTTGGAAGCTGATTTCTTTCTGTCCCGTATCAATAACTACCTCTTCACTGTCAAATGATATCAGTGTACCCACAAAGTCCTTATTCCCGTCAATACTCTTATATGTATGGACTTCGATGCTCTTATTCAGCATTCGGTTAAAATCCTTATCCTTTTTTAGAGGACGAAGGAGCCCGGGCGAACTCACCTCAAAAGTGTAGGAATCCTTTATATAGTCTTCTCTGTCCAGGATCTCATTCATCTTTTCGGTGACAGCCACACAGTCCTCAATGGTGATGCCTCCCGGTTTATCAATATAGATCCGAAGATAAAAGTCCGAAGCTTCCTTCACATATTCTGTGTCCACCAGTTCAAATCCCATATCATCAAGTATTGGCTGAACGTATTCTTCCGTCCTCTTTTCTATCTCTTCTCTTTTAGACATGAAACCTCCGAAATAGTACCTAATACGAAACTAGAGAGCGGATATTCCGCTCTCTAGTAATCACACCATATGCAGTTTGAAATCCGAATACATGGATTTCAGCAGTTCCTAGGGGAATCGAACCCCTGTTTCCGCCGTGAGAGGGCGGCGTCTTAACCGCTTGACCAAGGAACCATGCATTGCTGCGTTCAGGGCTCTCCGAAACGCAACAATGAGATAATACACTAATAATCAGATAAAAGCAAGCATTTTTTTAATTATATCCGTTGGGATTATTCTTCTGCCATCTCCAGGAGTCTTCGCACATTTCTTTAATGCCGTTTTCAGCCACCCAGCCCAGTTCTTCTTTGGCAAGTGAAGCATCGGCATAGTTCTCTGCGATGTCACCGTCACGTCTGGGTTTGATGGAGTACGGGATCTTCACGCCTGTGGCTTCTTCAAAGTTCTTCACTATATCAAGCACACTGTATCCCACTCCTGTTCCCAGGTTATAGATCTTAAGTCCGGCCTTCTCTTCTATCTTCTTTAAAGCCTTCACATGACCCACAGCCAGATCCACCACATGGATATAGTCACGGACGCCGGTGCCGTCAGGAGTATCATAATCATCCCCGAACACTCCCAGCTCCGGAAGCTTTCCTACTGCCACCTGAGTGATATAGGGCATCAGGTTATTCGGAATACCGTTTGGATCCTCTCCCATGGTACCGCTCTTATGCGCTCCGATGGGGTTAAAGTAACGAAGAAGTATCACATTCCACTCAGGATCTGCAAACTGTATATCGGAAAGGATCTGCTCCAGCATGGACTTCGTCCATCCGTATGGATTGGTGCAGGTTCCCTTAGGAGTCTTTTCTGTAACAGGCACCTTTTCAGGAGTGCCGTATACTGTAGAAGAACTGGAGAAGATAATATTCTTGCATCCGTTCTTTCTCATCACATCTACGAGTGTGAGCGTACCGGTGATATTATTGTTATAATACTCCCAGGGCTTTTTAACGGACTCTCCCACGGCCTTAAGACCTGCAAAATGGATGCATGAGTCTATCTTTTCATTATCAAAGATCTTCTGAAGTATGTCCCTGTCCAGGATGTCACCCTTATAGAATTTCACTTCTTTACCGGTGATCTTTGCTACTCTTTCCAGAGACTTTTCGGATGAATTTGAAAGGTTATCAAGGACAACCACATCATAACCCGCATTCTGAAGTTCGACACATGTATGACTGCCTATGAATCCGGCTCCTCCGGTTACTAATACTGCCATAAGTTTTTCCTCCCTTCAAACTTCGAATATCAAATATTATTACAAAAAAAGTTGCCTTAGGCAACTTTTTTTGCTACTTCACAGATTTCCTTGAATCCTTCCGGGTCTGATACTGCCAGCTCTGAAAGCATCTTACGGTTGATATCCACACCTGCTACTTTAAGACCATGCATAAGCTTGCTGTATGAAAGTCCATTGATACGAGCTGCTGCATTGATACGAGCGATCCACAGCTGTCTGAACTGACGCTTTCTTTCCTTACGTCCAGCATATGCAGTGGTAAGAGCTCTCATCACGCTCTGCTTAGCTACTCTGTACTGCTTGGAACGAGCACCTCTGTAGCCCTTAGCCATCTTTAATACTTTGTTATGTTTCTGCTTTGCGTTTAAACCGCCTTTAATTCTTGCCATGTCTATATCCTCCTATCAAACCGTATTAAAGATACGGCAGAATCTTCTTCATTACCTTTACATTTGTTTCGTCCGTCATAGCTGCTTTTCTTAAGTTACGCTTTCTCTTGGTAGTCTTCTTGGCGAGGATATGGCTCTTATAAGCCTTGTTTCTCTTTAACTTTCCGTCTCCTGTGAGCTTGAAGCGCTTTGCTGCTGCTCTTTTTGTTTTGATCTTTGGCATAATTCTTTTCCTCCTGCTTATTTTTTCTCAGTAAGCACCATGCTGATGGATCTTCCTTCCAGCTTGGGCTCTTTTTCGATAGTGGCTACATCCTGCATCTTTTCTGCAATGTCATCCAATATATGCTTACTGTTAGCCATGTGAGCCATCTCACGTCCTCTGAATCTGAGGGTGATCTTCACTTTATTTCCCTTTTGTAAAAACTTACGGGCATTGTTAAGCTTGGTATTAAGGTCATTTTCATCGATATTCGGTGAAAGTCTGATCTCTTTGATCTCGATGACCTTCTGCTTTTTCTTGGCTTCTTTTTCCTTACGGGCCAGCTCGTAACGGTATTTACCGTAGTCGATGATCTTACACACGGGCGGCTCTGCCTTAGGCGCGATCTTCACCAGGTCGAGGCCTGCTTCTTCCGCCTTCTTCATAGCATCCCTAGAAGACATGATTCCCAGCTGTTCTCCGTTTTCTCCGATGAGTCTGACTTCTTTGTCCCGGATCTCATCGTTAATCATTAAGTCGCTAATCTTTTTACCCTCCGTTTTCTTAACACGGGAAACAAAAGCATTTGTTTCCCTCGCGCCGATTGTGAGCAGCTGCAAGCTGCATTCTTAATGCAATCGTGTGCATAGGTCCCTTGTAGTGAACGCATTTCCAATGCGTTTACTACAAAAAAGTGGATAGCCCGCAGACTATCCACATGAAATCAAACTAACCGATGTACTGGTTATTTTAATCATAAACACTAAGTCAAACGAGATTGCTTAGGTGAGAGCGGATACTCTGCTTCTTTTAACTTCGATAAAATAACATAAGTTCACTATATCGTCAAGTGTTTTTTACAGTTTTCCGGTGGAACCAAATCCTCCTTCTCCCCTTTTAGTCTCGGGAAGCTCGTCAGAAAGCTGAAAATCGCACTCCATAAATGGCTGAATGATAAGCTGGGCCACCTTCTGTCCCGGCACCACTATGCGCTCCGTATCGCTGTCATTATGAAGGGCTACTTTGATCTCGCCTCTGTAATCCGCATCGATGACTCCGGTGCAGTTTGCAGGACGAAGACCTTCTTTGGTGGAAAGCCCGGACCTGGCATATATCCCTCCGAAATACCCTTCGGGGATTGCTATGGAAAGGCCTGTACCTATCAGCACCGTCTCGTGAGGCGCGATCTTAATCTCATCCTGTGATGCCGAAAACAGGTCATATCCTGCGGCATATTCGCTTCCTCTCTCAGGAAGTACGGCATTCCCATCCAGTTTCTTTATTTCTATCTTCATTTCTCTTCTGCCTTCTTCGGGTGAAATGAGAACTTGTTCTCATTATGATGTATCAGTCTGTCTATATTTGACCTGTGCAGGAATATGGCAAGAGCTGCCGCAATAAAGCCGATCACACAGGCTTCTATCAGGTATGTGCCTTCATAGGGTAAAAATCCCAGTGCCGCAAAAATGGGCATGGTGACTGCAAAGCATACTGCAGTGAGTATTGACCCCAGGGACACATATTTTGAAATGGCAAGGGTGATTGCAAAAGTGGCTACGCAGAAAGGAAGTGTGGGTAAGAATCCCACCAGGATCATGCCAAGGCTTGAAGCTATGCCCTTTCCTCCTTTAAATTTCAAAATAAAAGCAAAATCGTGTCCGAGAACAGCACCGAAGGATGCGTAAAGCATACAGAGTCTGGTGGTAGCCATGTCCACACCGTTTGAAGGATAAAAGAAATAAACCACCACTGCAGGGATCACGGCTTTAAGGCAGTCCAGCACCAGAGTCAGTATACCTGCCCCCAGTCCCAGGTTGCGAAGAGTGTTTGTGGTGCCTATATTACCGCTTCCTTTGGTACGAAGATCCACTCCGTGAAGCAGACCGTAAAAGAACCCGGATTCAAAGTTACCGCATAAATAACCCAGTCCAAGAGCTATAAACCTGAATAGAACAGCCATGTTACTCGTCTTCCTTTCTTTCTCTCACAATAAATTTAAGGGATGTGCCTCTGAAGCCGAAAGCATCTCTTATCCTGTTTTCCAGATACCGTACATATGAGAAATGCATAAGATCCTTATGATTCACAAAATATACAAATGTGGGAGGCTTCACCGCCACCTGTGTGGCATAGAATATCTTAAGCCTCTTTCCTTTATCTGTGGGCGGCTGTTGGAGTGCCACAGCCTCTGCCACTATCTCGTTAAGGACACCGGTCTGTATACGAAGTGAATTATTCTCTATCACCGCATCTATGGTCTCATAGAGCTTATTTACCCTCTGTCCGGTTTCTACAGAGATAACGAGTATCTCTGCATATGCCATGAAAGAAAGCACCCGGCGGATATCCTCCGTCATCTTATTCATGGTGTGGTCATCTTTTTCCACCGCATCCCATTTATTGACGGCAATGATAATGCCTTTTCCTCTTTCATGTGCTATGCCGGCGATTTTTGCATCCTGTTCTGTGACGCCTTCCGTAGCATCTATCATAATGATGACCACATCTGCTTTCTCCACTGCAGCCACGGCACGGATGATGCTGTATCGTTCCAGTTCTTCTTTGATCTTATTCTTTCTGCGAAGTCCGGCAGTGTCTATGAATATATATTCCTTTTTATTGAATTTAACCTTCGTATCCACCGCATCTCTGGTGGTGCCGGCTATATCAGACACTATCATGCGGTTTTCGCCGCAAAGCTTGTTCACCAGGGAGGACTTACCCACATTGGGTTTTCCGATCACAGCCACTTTCGGGATGTCTTCATCTTCATCGGCTCCGGTGGTATCGGGAAAAAGCTTTATGACTTCATCCAGAAGGTCGCCTATTCCCAGCTGTGAAGCGGCTGAAATGGGCTGCGGATCACCGATGCCGAGATTATAAAACTCATACACATCCGGCATGTATTTGTTAAAATCATCTACTTTATTCACCACCAGGATCACAGGTTTGCCTGATTTTCGCAGCATGTCTGCCACTTTAGAATCCGCGTCGATAAGCCCCTGACGCACATCCGTCATAAAAAGAATAACGTCAGCGGTTTCTATGGCTATCTCTGCCTGTTCTCTCATTCTGCTCAGAATGATATCTTTGGAGTCCGGCTCGATACCGCCTGTGTCTATCAGGGTAAAGTTCTTATCAAGCCAGTTCACATCGGAATAGATCCTGTCTCTGGTCACACCCGGAGTATCCTTTACAATAGATATCCTCTGTCCGGCCAGAGCATTAAAAAGTGTAGATTTTCCCACATTTGGCCTGCCTACCACGGCCACTACGGGTTTACTCATATATTTCCTCGTATCTCTCTCGTATATTAATTACAGGTTCATGTAAAAACTGTCAAATAAATCGTATCCGCTTGATTTTACAATACCGATGGGTACTTGTAAAGAATCCGAAAGCTGGCTCCTTGTCATATCATCAAGGAACACATCCTCTCCGGAGCGCAGCATATTTATGGGAAGAAACAATTCCTCACCCAGATCTTTTCCTTTAAGCTGAGCAAGGATATCCTGTCCCGTCAGAAGCCCGGATACAGTGATCCTTTCGCCGAAATAACGGTTCTCGATCTCGTACACGTTGATCCTGATCTTCGGATACTTATTCATAAAATCCACTGCCATCCTTCTGATAAAAGGATATGCAAGCTTACCGGAAGCCACGGAGATCACCTTTCTTTTCATAAAAAGCTTCCTCTTTCCGTGGGAAAGAGCGTCAGCATATTCATCCATAAGGAGCCTAAGCATCCCCACGCCGTTTTCCAGCTGAGGATATCCGTCATAATTATCGGCATCCGGGAGATCCTTTTCCGCCATCAGGAACCATTCATCCCCCGCATGGACAAAGTGATCTTCGAACTCTGCCATACTCTTTTCCTGCCATTTATCAATGATGGAAAGCACCTCTATGGCATCTTCTTTTTGAAACGGTTCCAGTGGATAAAGACCCTCACGGAATTTTGTGAGTCCCACAGGCACCACGGAGAGGCTGTGTATATTCTCATGGTATCTAAGCAGATCCCCAATGGATCTGTCCAGCTCATCACCGTCATTTATCCCTTTGCAAAGGACTATCTGGGCATTCATTTCTATACCTGCATCATTAAGCCTCTCTATCTTCGTTAAGATATCTCCGGCAAATCTGTTATTAAGCATCCTGCAGCGAAGTTCGGGATTGGTGGTGTGTACGGAAATATTGATGGGTCCCAGATTAAACCTTATGATCCGCTCTATATCCTCTTCTGATACATTTGTAAGTGTCACATAATTACCCTGAAGGAAGCTGAGCCTGGTGTCATCATCCTTAAAATACAGGGTGTCCCTCATGCCCGGCGGCATCTGGTCTATAAAGCAGAATATGCATTTATTCCGACATGACCTGTACTCATCCAAAAGTCCGTTTACAAATACTATCCCCAGATCTCCTCCGAAATCTTTTACCACATGTATATCGGAAACCGATCCGTCTTCGTGCTGTACACGGACATCCATTTCCTCATCATCAGCTATATAGTAGTAATCAAATATGTCCTTGATCTCCTGTCCGTTCATGGCAAGCAGGATGTCACCGCTTTTAAGCCCTGCTTTTTCTGCAGGGCTTCCGGGATTTACCGATTCTATTTTATGTGTGATCTCTGTCTTTTTATTCATAATAGTATTAAAGCATATAGTCGAAAGCGTTTCTGAATATGTCTATTCTGTCATTAAGTATGGCCACCACATCAAACGTCATGTCTTTTTCACTGTACACCGGATTTATCATAAGATAATAGTTTGCA
>JAILDZ010000015.1 GCA_024688505.1 Lachnospiraceae bacterium | reverse complement strand
CCTCCGATTCCAAGTACACTAAATAAAAAATACATTTTCTTATTCTCCTTTTTTAATCCATATTAAGCTGTAGTCTCTTTTCGGGTGATAATTCCTGCCCGTTAACTTCTTCCTTAGCCATATTTAGCATCTCCGCAAGATCATAATACGGAAACCTGTAGAGAGTCTCATAATGTGAAGAAAGTACCTGATCTTTTTCAAAGGAAACCGCCAGTCCCTCGTCTATATAACAGGTGAGCTCCCATGTGTCTCTGTTCAGAAGGTATATACTTGAAAGGCTCACAAGTTCCGCATGGTCACCTTCGTATCGGACTTCACGGATCTCATAATACTGTGAATCGGAATAATGGGTCATTTCATGCTTTTCCACATCATAAACCCTGAAATAATAGTCATCGCCCTGTGTCAGCAGATACTTCCCGTCGGGTGAAAACTGAAGGAATGCTTTCATGCTGCCATAGAAGGGAATGCTGTCAATGACTTTTCCGCTACCCATATCAATTATCTTAGCAGTGCCGTCTATACAATTTAAAACTGCGCTTTTACCGTCCGGAGAAATATCTATATCATTTTCAAGTCCATACCCCAGATATACTTTTACTTCATCCGACGAAAGATCGGCCACTTCATCCTGTTTTGAAATATCGTAAAGTTTGATGGAATTGTCCTTATATACGGTTAAGAGACTGTCGCCCTTTTCTCCTCCTATACTTGCTTTTACCACGTCGGAATCATAACCGGCATCGCAAAGCACTTTCATATTATCATAATCTACCACAAATACACCGTTTCTGTATGCAAGAAATCTGGAGTGTTCTTTATCAAAAGCAAAAGATGAGAAATTGCTGTTTTCTGTTTTGACAGAAGACACCTTAAAGTCTGCAGAGCTCAGTTTATACAGTGTATCTTTCCCGAAAAGGACCACAGTACCGTCATCTGTCATGTCCCAGGTGTCTATACGTTCTTCGGGAAGGATCTCTCCTTTAAGTTCATAGGTGTCGGAATCAAAAAGTTGAACACCGTTTTCAAAGCCTGCCTGAATAGCGACCAGCTTACCGTCTTTACTGAAGCGGCAGCTTTTCACGTCATTTTCAAATGTATTGATTGTTTCTATTCCCCGGCCTTCTTTATACTTTAATATGAGCACATCCGGGCTCATATAACCGCTGGTGGCGATTACTCCGTTACAGTTCTTGGCATCGTTTATATCTAAGCCGATCTGTGTTGCATTATCAGTGCTTTCATGTCCGGTTTCTGTGTTCTGGAATGTCATATTACCGTTTCTTTCAATGGTGATGACATTGCCGCATTCTTTGATCACAAAGAGTGCGGTAACGGATTCGCTCTTATTAAAGGTGCTTATCACTTCTCCTGTATCCACATTAATGGCTTCCAGAAGATTATTCTGGCTGAATATGAAGTCATGATGCTTCTCTCCCATGCTGTCTGTATATTCTCTGATAAAAGACTTAAGATCAGAACCGGAGAATGTGTACACTTCATAATTATAGCTGTTTTGCCATTTCTTTTGTCCGCCGTCAGAAAGGTCTAAGTATTCGATAACCGGAGTGCCGTTTATAATGCGGTTCTCATTTTCACCGTCAGAAACAACGATGATATGATTGTTATCGTCAAAGTTAAGCCCCATCACATGCTTGTTTTCAGTGTCATATATGTTATATGAACCGGCTTTAAAGTCATATACCATGAAGGAACCTGTGGTTTTTTCGGAATTCGATCCAAGGCTTAACGGAATGGCCACCAGGCTCCCATCGGTACTGTATGCCATTTTAGCCATGGTACCGATATATAGGTCTTCATCCTCCATAGTCACGCTGTTTTTGATATCACCGGTCTTTTCATCAACGATATAGACAGATTTAGCGGATGTCACCACCAGATCACTGCCGTCTCTGCATACACTGACTTTCTTAAGTTCATCCTCGGAATCTATACCCCAGAGTTTCTCCCCGTTTAGATCATAGCATTCCAGGCTTTTTGAAAATGCCACTACTGCATGTGTTTCAGCTGTGATAATGGCATCATAAAGTGTCATGAAGGTGTAATCTAAAGCTACAGGAGGATTTATCTCCAGCAGTTTATCGCCGTTTTCTGTGTTAAAAACAGTGGCTTTATTGCCTAAATCCGTAACTATGACATACATGCCATCATTACTGAGATAAAAATCCTTAACAGTCTGTCCCACAGAAAGTGATCTGTCTGCCACCAGATCGTTTCCCGTATGATAATTATATAATGTGCGGTTTAGAGCATATTCAGCCTTTGGCACATACGGCCTGTCATTATTTTCGGAAGGCAGCGCCTCCATGGCCACCCGGATAGCTGTCATCCTGTCGCCTTCCTTAAGGCAGCTTATGGCAGTATCAGCCAGATATTTAGACTGGTTCACCTGCTTGTCTTTAAAGTTTTCTGTGATCTTTGCGGCAGTATATGCATAGTATCCGGCAAATCCAATGAGAAGCGCCATAACAAACGCCATAGCGGTCATGATCCGTTTGATCCTTCTTTCCCTGTGCCTTTGCTTTAGATCATCATAGGAGCAATGTAAAAGAGCAGCTAATAGCCTCAGCTTTTCTGATGCTATCTTCTTTTTGATCTCTTTATGATTTGTGCCGCGTACATCTGCCGCCAGAGGCTCTACAGGATCACCGTTTTCATTGAAGCGGATCTCTTCCGGAAATGCGTTTTCAGGTTCTCCCTCCACTAACACTGCCAGGATTCTTTCTCTTCCGTGCAGTTTGATAAAAGTTCTTATCTCCTGGAGACACCACCTGGATTCCAGAAGTCTTGGAGAACAAATAACTATCAGGAATTCAGCATTCTCAAGGGCAGTATTGATATTATCGGAAAGAGAACTGTCGATTGGCAGTTCTTCCTGATCCCTGAATACTCTCTCGATCTTCTTTATTCCCGTCTTTTTCCTTATTCTTCCCGGCACCTTAAAGGTTTCGAGACCTTTATGTATCTCTTTAGCCACAAACATATCCGGATCGGCATGTCTGTAACTTATAAATGCATTATATTTCAATTTGTCATACCCCATCTGCGACCGCTAAGTATAACGTCCAGATCCTTCCTTTGGTTTTCTTCGGTAAGATTTGGAAAGTCTGTAAGGCACGTGTGTATCCGCTTTACGCTGTCTTTATTCTTTCCGTCTTCGGGTCTGCCGTATGTCCAATGGTTAATAAAATGATATCTGCACCATAAGATATGCTCCAATCTGGCAAAGCACCAGTCTCTTTCCTCCGGGTCCATGTCCTTATAGGGCTCTTCAGATGAAAGTATACCCACGATCTTTAGATAATCCGCTGAAGCTATATTCGATCCTTTTGTAAACTCATTTAGTCCGGCCCAGGATTCCCGGGTATTTTTATATGCTGCAGGGTCTGCCTTTAAGCTCTTATAATCAGGCATTGGTGCCTCATTATGATCATAGTTATAGTTTAGGACTATGCCGTTTTCATAAAGCTTATCTGTGATGATATTTGAAAGAGTATAGACCCTGTCTGCTTCTCCGAAGAAACGTACTCTGTCATCCACCATGAAATCATGAAGCTTCAGGTCTGATTCCGAATAGAAGTATATCAGGGCATTTGGATAGCGAAGCCATAGTTCTTCCATCAGATTAAAGTCCATGTCTTTGGTACATATAATGATGTCCGGGTCGAAATTGTCATCACCTGATATATCCCTGTCATGGAAAATGATCTTATCCTCATTCATGGAGATAAAACGGTCCTTTTCGAAAGGATCTGTTACTTTATCATCAAAGACATGATATTCATAAGATTGGTCCTCATAAAACACATTATGAAGGAAGCCCTGCATGAGGATCTGTTCTCCCAGGCTGTCAAATCCCAGTAAAACTATCTTTGCATTCCTGTTTGATTTTATTATCTTATTAAGATCGGGATCATCCCATAAAAGCCTGGCTGTCAAAGCATTTGGGTTAAAGAAATGCAGATTAATGCTATCAGCTTTTAAAAAGGAAAGGTCAAGATCCCGGACCGCAAGCCATACGGATCCTCCTTTCATCTTCTCTTTATTATCACGATAAAAACTCAGGTTCTCCGCATCATTATCATACAAAATGATATGATGCCTGGAATTTACCGGTGAACTCCCTCCGAAAAACGCGTATTTTTCTTTATCGCAGATCTGCCGTACGATCTCTTCATTTCCGTATAATGCTGCGCTTCCGGGCAAAATGCTTAAAAAAAGATTCAGAAGATAAAGTCCTGCCTGCTTCAATATAGATAACACCGCGGCTGTAGCCACAATAGCTGCCGACCACCGTGCGATCTCTATATAAATATTGGAACAGTCTTCATTTAACTGTATCACATATAAGGATACTGAATTATAGCAGGAATCGGCCCAGTTCAACCCTGCCATCCTGAAGCCTGCAGTACCTATGATAAAGGGGACCACAGCCAGTATTGGGAATAGTTTTTTCAGAATTTTCATCATAGTGAAATCTCCTTGCAGAAATTCGAATGTTAGCACAAATGATATTATATGTCAAAACAGTTTTAGTGTATAATGTATCCATATTGTACATATAAGGAGGACTGAAAATGGATGAATTTATCAAAAAAAGAAATGAACTTCTGGCTGACAAAGTCATTAAGGGCCTGGAAAGCAGGAATATGACCGGTTATTATGCCGCCACAAAGGAAGAAGCGCTTAAGATAGCACTTTCCATCATACCCGAAGGGTCCTCTCTTACCATGGGCGGATCCATGAGCGTACGTGAGATTGGATTAACAGATGCACTCGTGAATGGTAACTACGATTTCATCGACAGAGATGCCTATGAAGACGGGCGGGAAGCTATGCTAAAAGGATATGATGCGGACTTCTTTCTCGCCAGTGCAAATGCCATGACAGAAGACGGCGTAATTATCAATATAGACGGAAACGCCAATCGAGTATCCGCAATAGCTCAGGGTCCTAAAAAAGTATTATTCGTAGTGGGAATGAATAAGATTTGTGATGATGTGGACGGCGCCATGAAAAGAGCCAGAAATGTAGCTGCTCCCATAAATGCACAAAGATTCGGTCTTTCCACCCCATGTGCCAAAACAGGATCCTGCATGAACTGCAAATCACCTGACACCATCTGCTGCCAGTTTCTTATCACCAGATATTCCAGACATGAAGGCCGTATACATGTGATCCTCGTTAATGAGGACCTGGGATTTTAATCCGACATATCCACATCCGGAGTGATAGATACTTCATATTCAGGGTATAGCTTCTTTACATCTTCAGTTAAAGCAGCTATACCCTCTTTATAATCCACATCAAAGCTCATGACCACATCAAAACGCATGTTTTTCTTTTCTATATTCACATAGAACCCATGCATCTGAAGGGCCCAGTCGTATTTTAATACCACTTCCTGCACATTGTTTCTGATAGTGGCAGTTTCATCACAGCCGGTGTTATAGGAATACACCCCCACTCCTGTAAGCACTACACCGGTCTCTCTATAGATCTTTTCCTCCACACGTCTTGTGAGTTCATCCACCTCTGCCACTGTCATGGTGTCGTTAAGTTCAATGTGTACCGATGCATAGTTTTTTTCCGGCCCGTAATTATCAAGCACCAGATCATAGGCGCCGCGGACCTCCGGTTCCTCATTTAGAAGCTTTTTGATCTTTTTCGTAAGTTCACTGTCTGCTCTTCTGCCGAGAATGTCATCAAGAGTGTCAGTCAGCATCTCATAGCCGGCTTTTATGATAAATAAGGCTATCAGGACGCCCACATAGGCTTCGAGAGAAATACCAAGAGCAAAGTATACCACAGCAGAGATCAGAACTCCTGTGGATATCACAGCGTCAAACAGGGCATCTTTACCGGAAGCTGCCAGGGATGAGGACTTCACCTTTTTCCCCATGGCGCTCACATATGTACCGAGGACTATTTTCGTTATGATAGCCACCACGAGAATAACGAATGTTACTGTGGTATATGTGGCCATTTCAGGATTTATGATCTTTTTAACGGATTCGATCAGAGATGTAATACCTGCATACAGGATAATGGCAGACACCACCAGGCTGCTTAAGTATTCCGCTCTTCCGTGGCCCATAGGATGTTTTTTATCAGGAAGCTTCGCAGCCAGATACGCACCGGCTATGGTCACTATAGAAGACATGGCGTCAGAAAGGTTATTTACAGCATCCAGGATTATTGCTATCGAATTCGAAAGCATTCCAACTATTGCTTTAAACACCACTAAAAACAGGTTAACTATTATGCCTACAATGCTGGTTCTTACTATCAGTTTCTTTCTGTCTGCAGTTCTTTCCATCAGTATTATGTCCTTTCGAAATAGAGGTCAGGCTAAAGCTTTGTTGATTTCAGAGATAATGGTCTTTAAGGCCTTTATTCTGGCATAATGCTTATCGTTGCTTTCCAGAATGTGCCATGGCGCGTACTCAGTAGAAGTCTTCTCTATCATCTCATTTACGGCAGTTTCATAAAGATCCCATTTTTCTCTGTTTCGCCAGTCCTCATCCGTGATCTTCCACTGTTTTTCGGGTGTGTTCTGTCTTTCCGTAAAACGCGAAAGCTGCGTGTCTTTATCTATCTGTACCCAGAATTTAATAAGAACAGCACCCCATTTACGAAGCTCATCTTCGAATTCATTGATCTCGTTATAAGCTCTCTTCCAGTCATTTTCAGAGCAGAACCCCTCTAAACGTTCCACCATCACTCTGCCATACCAGGTACGGTCAAATATAGTGATATGACCGTCCTTAGGAAGCCTGTTCCAGAACCGCCAGAGATAATGTCTGGCTTTTTCATGGGGTTCAGGGGATGCTATAGGCTGCACTTCATATCCTCTTGGGTCCAGTGCTGCAGCAATACGTTTAATATTACCGCCTTTTCCGGCAGCATCCCAGCCTTCATATGCAATAATCACCGGTACTTTCGCATGATATATCTTATTATGAAGATCTGAAAGTTCATGCTGAAGATCAGATAGTTTTTTTCTGTACTCCTCATCTGTAAGGCTCTTATCCAGAGGTATATCCGCAAGCAGTGGCATTTTCTTCAGTCTGAATGTATTTTGGAGAAGAGGAGCATTATGAGTATCATTTGAAAGTGCCGTATCTATGGCAGAAACTAAAGCCTCTGTCATTTGAAGAATGGCCCATTTCCTGTTTTTTGAATCAATGATATACCAGGGAGCGCTGAACTGGTTTGTATCGGTAAGGTATTCGTCATAGGTATTACGGCATTTCTTATAATGCTTATTCTGCCATTTATCGAAATCCCCCACTCTCCATTTGGTATCATCATTGTCTTTAAGCGTATCTATCCGCTTCTTCTGCTCTTTTTCAGATATGTCAAAAAAGAATTTTACCAGAAGATAGCCGTTATCGGAGAGCTGACGCTCAAATCTTTTTATACTCTTTATGTTTTCTCTGTATTCTTCCTCAGAGGTCTTCTTAAGGAGATAGGATTTAGTAGTTTCATCCATCCAGCTACTGTCAAAGAAGGATATCTTTCCTGCTTCAGGTATCCGCACAAAATATCTGTAAAGGAAAGGACGCCTCAGTTCTTCCTGGGTGGGTGCAGCAAGAGTTTCGGTTTTTGCGAAACGTGGATCCAGATCTTTAATTACCTTCCCAAGGACAGAGCCTTTTCCTGCAGCACCCCAGCCGTCCAGCACCACCAGCACCGGAAGCTTCTTATCCTTTATCAGTATCTGCTGCCCAGCCAGCTTCTTACGGGCTTCTTCCAGTCGTATATTGATCTCTTCATCCCCCGGCCTTTTTTCTTTTACGAAATCCTTTAACATAACGCCACCCCCTTTATGATCTATATTTTATCACAAGTATCATAGATTAGTGTATGTGGTGGATGAAAAGAATTTCAGATATTCAGCGTATCCTGCAGGAATATTCTTGATGTATTCTTTCACATCATCGGAAGCCTGCCTCATAATGTCAGAATCCTGATAAATATCTGCCAGTGAAAAATTCATATCTCCACTTTGCCTGATACCCAGGAAATCCCCGGGGCCTCGAAGTTTCAGATCTTCCGATGCGATATAAAAACCGTCATTACTGTTCTTTACTATATCAAGCCTTTTAGAAGTGTCTTTTCCGTCACTGCCATCCATAAATATGCAATATGACTGAGCATCTCCGCGGCCCACTCTTCCTCGCAGCTGGTGAAGCTGTGCCAGGCCGAATTTCTCAGCGTTTTCTATCATCATAACTGTGGCATTTGGCACATTTACTCCCACTTCCACCACGGTGGTGGATACCAGGATCTTTATCTCTCCTGCCGCGAACTCGGACATGACAGTATTCTTTTCTTCATTTTTCATCTTTCCATGAAGAAGACCGACATTTATGTCCATTCTGTTATTCTGATAATAGGATCTCAGATCCTTTGCATATTCTGTCACATTCTCTGCTTCTGTCTTATCCGAGGCTTCCACCAGTGGACATATGATATAACACTGATGACCTTCCGAAACCTGCTTTGCCATAAACATAAATGCCTTTTCACGTTCAGAAGCCTTCATCACTGCATTTTTAATGGGTTTTCTCCTTGCGGGCACGTCTTTTATCACAGATATGGACATATCTCCGTAAAGTATCATGGCAAGCGACCTTGGGATCGGGGTGGCGCTCATAACCATAATATGAGGCTCTTCTCCCTTTAAGGACATATCCCGTCTTTGCTTCACACCGAACCTATGCTGTTCATCGGTGATCACCAGAGAAAGATCCTTAAATTCAGGCTTTTCCTGGATCAGAGCCTGTGTACCAACTATAAACAGTGGCCCGTCTTCCTTAAAAGAGGCATAGATTTCTTTACGTTCCTTGCCCTTAGTGGAGCCGGTAAGGCAAACAACATTAAAAGGAAGCTTAAATAACTCTATATATTCTTTGAATGTCTCATAGTGTTGTCTTGCCAGTACTTCCGTGGGGGCCATGATGCAGGCTTTCCTTCCGTTTATCACCTGCATTGCCATAGCGATAAAAGCTATCATGGTCTTTCCCGAACCCACATCCCCCTGTATCATCCGTTCAGAGGAAACAGAACCGGCAAAATCCTTTTTTATATCATCTACAGCATCTGCCTGTCCCTTGGTAAGCTCAAAGGGCAGATTCTCGATGATCCCTTTATATAAGGAATCATTATCTATATCTGTAACCGGAAATCTGTTTTCTGCAGGGGCTTTCTGCTCCTTATCCGTATACATATAGAAAAAGAAACGGAAGAATTCATCATACACAAGGCGCTTTCTGGCTTGGATCAGGTTTTCCGTATCCGAAGGAAAATGGATCCCATTTATAGCATCCTTTATTGAGATAAGGTCCCTTTTTGCTTTTTTCTGAACCGAAATATAATCCGAAGGAAATTCTGCCAGGGAAAGAGCCTGCTTCACAGCTTTTCTGTATGCATTATTGGTAAGGCTCTTAGTGAGATGATATACAGGCTGAAGTCCTGTCTTAATCTCATTATATTCCTGCTCAGTAAATATAAGAGGCTGCTCCATTTTGGGGCAGGTACTTTCGTATACGACCTTTCCGTAGAATATATATGTTTCGCCGTCATTTATCTTGGAACGGATATAAGGAGACCTGAACCATAACAGGTCCAGAGGAGAATCTTTTAGCGCAGCCTTCACTATGGTGATATCCATTCTCTTTGTGCGCTTTAATATGGGTTTACCCACAGCCACTGCCTTTAGGGCTACAGGTCCATCGGAACCGTCAGGAATATCTTCTTCTCTTTCCAGAGGTTCATCATATGAAATATATGTGCGGGGAAAAGAAAGGAGTATATCCGATATGGTATATACTCCCAGCTTGTTAAATAGTTTTTCTGTTTTTTCTCCGACACCCTTAATGCTTCCTATGGATTCGGAGTAATACAGACCATTCAAATCATCTACTCCACTGAAACCACGTAATAGTATACAGGCTGTCCGCCGTTTTGGAATTCCACTTCAAGCTCAGGGAATTCCTCTTTAGCCTTTTCATAAAGCGCATTTGCTTCCTTCTTCTTGGCATCTTTTCCGTAGTAGATAGAAAGCACGGCAGAATCATCATCCACCATTTCATGCAGAAGGGAAAGGAAAGTCTCTGTCATATTCTTTGATACGGAAAGAATACCGGAATCACCGATTCCCATATAATCGCCTTCGGAGATCTCCTTGTCATCAATCACAGTATCTCGAACTGCATATGTGATCTGACCGGATTTCACAGTGGAAAGTGAATCTGTCATGGCGTCTTTATTCTCTTCCGGAGAACTGTCAGGCATGAAATTGATAAGTGCTGTGATACCCTGCGGTAATGTCTTGGTGGGCACCACAAATATCTTCTTATCCTTAGAAAGCTCAGCGGCCTGATTTGCTGCCAGGATAATGTTTTTGTTATTCGGAAGCACAAAGACGTTCTCGGCATCCACTTTGTCTACTGCTTTAAGGATATCATCGGTACTGGGGTTCATGGTCTGACCGCCTTCGATTATTACGTCGGCACCCAGTTCCTTAAATATCTTTGAAAGACCTTTACCTGATGAAACCGTGATAAAGCCCATAGGTTTAAGATCTTTTTTCTTTTTCTTCTTTTCTGATGATCCTTCCGGAGCAGCCTCTTCCCTGACGGTATTCTCGGGATTTTTTCCTTCGTCAGGATCCTTGTCCTTCATATTCTTAATCGTAACTTCATGAAGAGAACCCACCTCTATAGCTTTTGTAAGGATCTCTCCGGGCACATCTGTATTAAGCTTGATCCAGAACTTGGATGAGCTGCTCTTCACATCCAGGATCTCACAGATATTCTCTATAAAACTATTGATCTCTTTTTTCTTTTTATCTGTAAGAGGTTCTTTTGGGGATATGGAAAATGCCACATTGTATGTAAATGAAGTGACAGCTTCCTTTTTCTCTTCACCATCCGTAAAAGAAAGATCCACATCTTCTCCGTGAAGAACCATAAGCGCTCCCTTTAACACCTGCACCAGTCCCTGACCGCCGGAGTCTACCACGCCGGCCTGTTTCAGCACAGGAAGCATATCCGGAGTCTTCTCAAGGACTGCCTCGGCTTCTTTCACCACTTCTTCTGCAAATTTCACTATATCCGTGGTGGAATCGGCTATTTCCAGAGCCTTATCGGCAGCACCCCTGGCCACTGTAAGGATGGTGCCTTCCTTTGGCTTCATAACAGCTTTATATGCTGTTTCCACTGCACGTTGCATTGCTTCACAGAGTATTTCCACAGTCAGCACTTCTTCGGTTTTGATCACTTTTGTGAATCCTCTGAAGAGCTGTGAAAGGATAACACCGGAATTTCCCCTGGCGCCACGCAGAGAGCCGGAAGAAATAGCTTTGGAAACAGTGTGCATATCGGGGTTTTCGATAGCAGCCACTTCTTTTGCGGCAGCCATCACTGTCATTGTCATATTGGTTCCCGTATCACCATCAGGCACCGGGAACACATTAAGTTCGTTTATTCGTTCTTTTTCGCTTTCCAGACATTTGGCAGCAGCCAGGAAGCATTTTTGAAACTCTTTAGCATCTATTGTGGTGATTTCCAAAACATACCTCCTCAGTCTATGACTCTCACGCCGCTCACATCCACATGCACATCTTTAACGGTAAGACCTGTGAATGATTCCACCTTATATTTAACTGTCTCGATAAGGTTTCTGGTGACAGTCTCAATATTCACATCATATGCCACTATCACATTGAACGAAAGTGAGATCTCGTTGTTATCATCGATAAATACTTCTATTCCATGGGACAGATAGTCCTTCTTTAACAGCTTTACCAGGCCGTCACGAACGTTAACCGCAGCCATGCCCACGATACCGAAGCATTCCACAGCCACAGAGCCTGCATAAGTAGCTATCACGTCTGAATCGATTTTTATCTTACCCAGTTTGTTTTCCATTTTACCCTGCATATAAGGGACCTCCCATTTCAATGAAAATTCTGTGTAACTCATTATATTATAAACATTTTTTGTTAAAATACAATCAAAACAGTTACTAAAAAGGCTTGCTTTTTCGGAAAAGCTTTGATAAAATGTCACATGTTGTGACTTATTATTGGTTAAGTCAAGTACATCCTTAAGGAGGTGAATTTCATGGCTAAATGTGCAGTATGCGGAAAAGGTGTTCATTTCGGTAATAAAGTGAGCCATTCTCATAGAAGATCCAACAAGATGTGGAAGTCTAACGTGAAGTCAGTTCGCGCTATGGTAAACGGTGCAGCTAAGAGAATTTATGTATGCACCAGCTGCCTTCGTTCCGGAAACGTGGAAAGAGCATAATACCTTTTCTTTTATAAAGACTTTTAGGAAGGTCTCCGGTATATCGCCGGGGACCTTCTTTATGTTATAATAGTTTTGCTTATAACTGATACCGGGGGAGGACTAAATCATGAATTACGAATCAAATATAGACATTTTAACAATATATCTGCCTGAAAGGATCGAAACCGCTAATGCTTCTGAGATCGAAGCAGAGATCACAAGTGTCATAAACAGTAATCCCCATGAAAAACTGGTATTTGATGCTTCAGGTCTAATATACATCTCTAGTGCAGGCCTTAGAGCTTTTATGAAAATAGGCAGGATAAACGGTAACTCTTTAAGCATAATCGAAGTTAGCAATGACATTTACAGCATCTTCGAGACCACAGGGTTCACTGAGATCTTTAACATCAAGAAAAAACTTCGTACTCTTGATGTTACCGGCTGTGAGATCATCGGAAAAGGCTTTTATGGCACTGTGTACAGACTGGATGAAGATACTATAGTCAAAGTATATGATTCTCCGGACAGCATCCCTATGATAGAAAACGAGAAAAAGATGGCAAAAATGGCCTTTCTTAAAGGGATTCCCACTGCCATTTCCTACGATATAGTCCGGGTCGGCAATTCATACGGCTCAGTCTTTGAACTTCTTAATGCCAAGACATTTAATGATCTTATCATCGAAGACCCTGATAATATTGATAAGACCATAGATACATATACTGATTTCATTAAATCCATTCATCAGACCGAAATGGATGAGGGCACACTCCCCTCTTCTGCCGAAGTTTTTCTGGGATATCTGGATGTGATCAGAGAATATATCGGGGATGATCTGGCGGCAAAGCTTGCAGATCTCTTTAAATCTATGCCAAAGGACCTTCATGTGGTCCACGGAGATTGCCAGATGAAAAATGTGATGATGGTGGACAATGAGCCAATGATAATCGATATGGATACGCTTTCCGTAGGGCATCCCATTTTCGATCTTATGGCACTGTATGTGACATACAAGGCTTTCCCCGAAGATGAGGAAGAAAACGCCATGAATTTCCTCGGAATACCAAAAGAAACCGTTGACCACATGTGGGACAGGATCCTACACCGATATCTTTCCGACAGAGATGAAGATGCTGTACAGGAAGCTCTGAAGAAGATCCATGTGGGTGCATGTGTACGGTTTCTCTTTATAATCGCAGTATCTGATTTAAAGAACAGTGAGCTTGGAGCCACACGTATACGTCATACAGTGGAATACTTAAAAGAAACGCTTCCGACTGTAGACACACTCGTATTCTGAGAAATTATTCCTCTACGGATTTATCAAGCATATCGCGCATGGCTTCTGCCGCTTTCTCTTTTGTGGCAGGATCCGCATCGGACTTTTTAACAGTCAGATCTTTGAATTTATCCACAAAATCAGGGATCATGTCAAGGAGCTTATCCATTCCTGTGTGAGTGGATACGTTTATAAGCCTTGTCTGTCCGTTATGGATAATGAGCACAGCTCCGGGAGTCATCTTTCCGCCCAGGCCGCCTGCTCCGTTATTCTTCTTATCTCCAAGAAAGACGCCCGCTCCCACACCGAATGAAACATTAACAAGAGGAAGTATGGTGGTATCACCCAGAACTATGGGTTCTCCCACAACAGTCTTGGTGGACAGAAAAGTGTCCATACCTTTAAATAATGCTCCCACTGTCTCATTAAATTCTTCATTTGCTTTTGACATTTTCTGTAACCTCCGATCTATTTACTGAAAATAAGGTCTCTGCATTCTTTATGTATCAGGACCTTCACTAAGGCTGTCACAACAAAAATCAGGAATATCTTCCCTTTTATCTCCACAAATCCCTTAAAATAAGGGGTATCTGAAAGGAAATCGGGAACTATCCGGTTCTTCCTGTTAAGAAGTGCAGGTATACAGGCAAAGGCGCCGAATGTCTCTCCTGTCAGATCCGGTTCGCCAATGCTGTATTCGAAGTCTACATGGCATTTATCCGGCATTAAGCGTTTTAAAAGGATCAGTACTTCTCTTACGATCACTTTAATGGCAAAGATGTTGTCTTCACTGATCATTGCCTTTATCTTATCAAGCCTGTTTTCCTTCTTTTCATCAGCAGCCCCGGACTGATTCTCTGCATCCAGTTCATCCAGAGCTTTATCCAGTTCGTCTTCTTCTTCAGGTTCTGATTTGGAAACAGTCCTGATGGTTTCCTTTTGAACCGCCGGTTCTTTTATCGCAGGTTCTTTGACCGGTTCATTCTCGGCCTTTTCGTCCGCAGGTTTTTCATTCTCAGACTCTATAACCCCGGGTTCTTCTTTCTCATCATCTTCTTCATCTTCTTCCCGGTCCACTTTTTTGTAGGCGCCCCAGAAGAGGTGAATGGTGGTCTCTTTTAAAAGCCCGTCGTCTTTATAAAAACGAAATCCTGCGAAAGATAAAAAGGATCTGATCCTTGCATCTATCTTAAACGTGTCCCGGTTTTCAAATCTGACGGACAAATGAAAAGGTGCCAACAGCAGGTACAGGATGATAAACAGCAGGATACCGAGTATCCATAAAAGCACTATACCTATCCATTTTAGTATCAGGAGAAATACTGACAAATCTGTTCCCTCCCGATAGTTCCGCTGCTTCGCAGCACATCATTTATTATGCTTTCCGTAAGGGATAACGCTTCTTTATACCCTTTGGCAGCGCCTACTGCCGCCTGTTCTTTATCATGGTAATAATCTTGTCGCAGGATGCTGTAAGGGTATATGGTGAGAAGCTCATCCGTTTTATCAGATAAAGTGATAAGAAAAATATCGGACATCTGCGAATTATTTTCGGCCTTTTCTTCTATCTTTGAGATGTCCGGACAATGTTCACTTTTATATCTGCATTTACTGAAATCTATCATTATTGCTTAGTCCACAGATTATTCTTTCTAAGTCTCTGGAAAGTGTGATATGCATCTTCCACTATCTGCTTTTCATTTGCAAACTTCAGCAAATGATAGGCTTCATGGAACTTATAATATCCGGAATCAAAAAAGTATTCTTCCTGCTGTGGTTTGCTTTGATAGCTATGTGCAGCCATTAAATACCAATGTACGTCTTTATCCACGATACCTTCAGGCACAGTAAACCTGTAGTTACTCTTCCCTACATAGCTTACGATATCAGCATCCACTCCGGACTCTTCTTTCACTTCCCGAAGCGCTGTTTGTTCATGGGTTTCCCCTTCTTCTACTGTACCTTTCGGAAGTACCCAGCCTTCATATCTGTTTTTATAATTCTTATAAAGGAGAAGTATCTTCCCTCGAAAAATGACTACACCACCACAACTGACTGCTTCTTTCATGGCAAATCCTCCAAGGTGGCTCAAATTGTTTAAAGTATAGCAATAAAATCGCTTAAAAACAAGCGTCAAATACTGCCTTAGCCACAGGCAGAGCGTGCACTTCTCCGTTCTTTCCTTCCAATATAACGGCTATTGCCAGTTTCTTATCTCCTCTTTCCGCAAATCCCACGAACCAGGAATGAGAAAGGTCTTTATTTTCCGTGGAATACTCTGCTGTACCGGTTTTTCCGTATGCTGTGTAGTTTTCCACATCAAGGTCTGTGCCTGTACCATCTGTGATAACTGCACGCATATAACGCTTTAATGTGGCAGCCTCTTCCTTTGATATCAGCGCTCCGTAACTGCTCTTGGTATAATGATCCACAGTGATCCCATCTGAGTTTTCCGTATGGTCTATAAGATACGGTCTCATAAGGATACCGTCATTTGCCACAGCTGATGCTATCATAAGCATTTGAAGAGGTGATACCATTGTTTCACCCTGTCCTATTCCGGTCTGCATCCACATATCTGTCTTGTCATTTTCCTTTAATGAAAAGCTTCCGCCCTTGGCATTTGAAAAGCTTACGGGAGGCGTGGTGTTAAACAGCAGATCTTTATTGGTGTCAAGATAGGTTTCATAAGGAATCTTTAAAGCCACCTGTGAAAATGCAACATTACATGACTTAGCAAAGGCTGTGATAAGATCTTCATCCCCGTGAGCCTTGTTATTGTAGCAATGAATGATATATTCATCCTCCTCATCACTGCTTTCTCCATAACTTCCGCCGCAATGAAACATATCTTCCGTTTTTCCGCCGGATCTTAAATATGCCAGGGCCGTCACGATCTTATATGTGGACCCGGGAGGATACTGTCCCTGGGTGGCTCTGTTCACAAGGATGCCGGATTCGGAATCCTCCATATAAAACTCCCAGTCTCTGGTAAGCGTATTCGGATCAAAGGAAGGTTCGGATACCATAGCAAGGATCTCTCCGGTTTCAGGGTCCATAACTATCACGGCTCCGTCATATGTGGAAAGGGATTTATAGGCAGCAGCCTGTATTTCGGAATCCAATGTGGTTACCACACTGTCTCCCACATTCTTTTCTCCCGTAAGGTCATTGGTAAGACGCTCTCCCACGGATGAATGGGATCTAAGCAATGAAAAATTGGCATCCAGTTCCAGCCCTGACATACCCTTTGTGCTGTATCCCACCACATGAGCATACATCCTTCCTTCAGGATATATCCTTTCTTCAGTGCCGTCTTTTAGTACCCTGGTAGTGGCCAGAAGCACCTTATCTGCAGAGTAAATATTCCCACGGATCACGTCCTCATCCATTTCCTTCACTCTGGAATTATAGGGACTGCTGATGAAGTCCTCGCTTTTAAATATCAGATAATATGAAAGATAAAGGATAAGCGCAACAAAAACAGCCGCAAATGCATAGGAAACCACTGCAAATTCGGTGTTTATGGTTTTAGTCTTTATGGGCTTTCTCCTGGCAGAAGACCTGCTTTTTTTCTTTGACGCCCTACCTTCGCGCCCTGTTCCTGTAATATCTTCTTCGTCTATCATATTCTTCCTCATCTTCAGAGCTTGAGATCACATAAATACCCTGTACGATGGCAAATATTATCATTGTGGAAAGAAGCGAGCTTCCTCCATAGCTTACCAGAGGCAGTGTCACCCCGGTGGAAGGGATGAATTTGATCACCCCGCCGATAGTTAGAAACACCTGGAATCCATATACTATCCCAAGGCCAAATGCCACCAGTTTATAAAACTTATCGGGGATCTGAAGCGCTATATTAAACACATTAAATATGCAGCTTAAGCACACCAGTATAAGACAGATGGCAAAGGCAGCTCCCAGTTCTTCGGAAATGGCTGCAAACACAAAGTCCTGCGCCACCACAGGGATCTTATAGGGCATGCCCTCAGTAAGCCCCGTACCAAACCAGCCCCCTGTACCTATTGCAAAAAGGCTCTGACACACCTGATAGCCCTGGTCTTCCGCATAAGACAGCGGATCCTGCCATGCCAGTACTCTTTTATGTACATGAGACATGATCTTATCCGCCATGAACAACGCAGGAAACAATAGACCAATGCCAAGTATTACAATAAGGGGCTGCTGCTTTGCAGTATAAAGCATGAAAATAAACGCAATATAAAAAATTCCGCATGCTCCAAGGTCTCTTGACAGCACAAGTATCAGGAAAAACACCATGGATACAGCCACAGTGATCAGCGTATCCATTAGATTATCAGATCTTGAGAGCATGGATGCCAGGAAGAACACGAATATGATCTTTACAAACTCCGATGGCTGAAATGAAAATATGCCGGCACCTATATTCAGCTTGGCGCCGTTTACAGTATTTCCGACGAGAAGAACCGATGCCAGCAGAATGATCCCCACTCCTGCGTATAAAAAAGGGATATCCTTAAGCCACGCAGCGTTTTTCATAAAAAGCGGGATAAATGCTGTAAGCACAAGCCCAAGCACAGCAAATATCAAGTGCTTGACGGTATAGTTAAAAATGCTGTCTTCAGAATTCTTACTAAGGTCCAGCCTGCAAAGGATGATAAACCCGACAACAAAAAGCATGCACATGTTATTAATCAGGCCTTTCGAAGCATCCTGATATGTGTATTTAAACACCAGGATCACGAGTATTAAAAATACCACCTCCATGGCATATAAAAGCAGGATCCTGGGATCCTCCGATTTAAGATATAACACGGCATATCCGTTTGTGAGTATTAGAAATACGATTATGGCCTGAAGAGTATAAAACACATCTCTTTTGCCATATGACATCTTTGGAGACATCACCCTGAATGCGTCATACACATATATCGCAAAGAGGATGATCATCGTATATCTGGAAATTGAAACTATGATCTGCGCCATCACTCTACTCCTCGCCCGTAGTGTCCACCGGTCCTGTCTCCGGATATTTTCTGTCCCGTCTTAAAGGCGTTAAGTATTTCGCTTGTCTTTCTTTCGTTTTCAATGGTAAAGTCTATTTTAAAACCGGCAAAACCCATTTTTTGAAGGTTCTCTTTTTCTCCCAATATCTCGTATGGGATACCGTTGTAGATAACATTATAACAGTTATCACAGTGGTTTTTTACAAAAAATGTTTTATTCTGTCTGTCTTTTAGCTTTAGCAGTTCCTGCGTTTTATCACACTGCTTCATATTCTTATGAATGCAGTTTGCTGTGGTCATAAGAGGAATGAAGCTGTAGATATTAATAAAGCTGTCCCCGTTATCTCTGTGTGAAAGCTCTTTCCTGTTAAGCTCGTAGGGTGCAGTGAACATCCTATACCCCAGCTCTCTATAGGCATCAAGGGTACGATCGGAATAAGTATAAAGCCTTTCCGAAAAGATCACGTTTTCTGCTTTGACACCTGCTTCTTTCATATATCCTGCCTCATCCAGGGAAGAGATAAGAAAGAGATCAAAGCCTGACATATCATATGACCTGTCTCCCCGTAATACAGGCGGAAATACAAGTACAGCCGATCTTCCGCTTTCCTTTATCCTGTTTAACAGAGATCTGTTCTTTTCATAGAGTTCTGTGCTTATGCCAATATGGGAAATATTACGATATTCTGCCTTAATTACTGTATTAAACTGTTCTTCGGTTTCTACCGTCACTAACAAATACGGAGCATTTACCCTTTTTGTCTTTGGAACAAGTTCCTTTTTGTCCCTTACAGCTCTTTTCTCAGGAGACTTTCGATCGTAGACTTCAGATCTGAGTTTTTCTGCGGCCTCTCTTTTCAGGGCATTTATATCTGACATTGGGATAAAAATGTCGTCGCTTAGATCGATAACAATGTCATCTGTATCCAGAATAAACTCAGTATCACCCAGTTTAATAAGCTTATCTATGATCTCTTGTTTGGAAGTGGCTTTTTTTAATGCTTTCTCGGGATTTTTCCCTGATACGGAAACTTCTTTATCTTCGTATATGAGTTTAAGCCTTATGGAGCTGTCTATTTTCCCTGTAAACTCCGCTTTTACAGGCATTTTCCGAAAACTGTTTTCTATATCGGATACAGGGTTTGTTTTATGGAACGGAGCTTTATATGTGATCATATCTTCGCTGTTATGCATGAAAAGATAAGTATCAGTAAAGCCCGAACGGTTTCCAAGATCCATAAGCCTTTCATGATCTTTATCGGAAACTTTGTATTCAGCCTTTTTATCAACAGCATTTAGCGCCATATCCATATATTTTCTGTATATGGCGGTGACACCTGCAGCATAAGAAAGCTGCTTCATCCGTCCTTCTATTTTAAATGAATATACTCCGGACAGTAGCATCTTCGGAATATGATCAATGGCACAAAAATCCTTTGGACTTAGAATATAGTCGCCTTTACTATCAGTGACACCTTCCGCTTTATAGGGCAGGCGGCAGGGCTGAGCACATCTTCCGCGGTTTCCGCTTCTTTGCCCTATAACAGAGCTCATAAGGCACTGACCGGAGTAACATACGCAAAGAGCACCGTGTACAAAGCTTTCTATTTCAATTCCGCTGTTTTCATGAATGTTCTTGATTTCATTTAAAGACAGTTCTCTTGAAGTGACTACCCTGTGGGCGCCCATATCTTTAAGCAGCTTTGCACCGTATCTGTTTGCGATGGTCATCTGAGTGCTGGCATGGATGTGGGCTTCAGGGAAGCAGTCCTTTATCATAGCAAATACACCCATGTCCTGTACTATATAAGCATCTATCCCCACCTCATAATATGCCTTCAGATAGTCATAAGCTTCTCTTTCCATTTCAGTATTCTTAAGAAGTGTGTTTACTGTAAGATATGCCTTCTTTCCACGTACATGGGCATAAGAAATACACTTCTCTGCTTCTTTCACAGAGAAGTTTTCGGCATATGCCCTGGCTCCGAATTTTTCGCCTCCGAAATACACTGCATCGGCACCGGCATCAACAACCGCTTTAAAGATTTCAGGATTCCCTGCAGGGGAAAGTAATTCAGCGTTCATAATAAAGTGCCTAAAAAAAGGGAGCAGCTTTACTGCTCCCCTTTGATATCAGGTAATGATCCAAGCAGCGCATCTTCAAGGGATGCCTCCAGCTTTGATTTATTTAGCAATAGTTCCTTTTTCTCTGCTTCCAGATTCTGGATCTGTTCATCCAGGCTCTCTACCTTTATCTGGTAAGAAATGAGATCGTGCTTCAGATCATAGATCTCTTTTTCCTTCTTTTCCAGTTCGGATTCCTGCTTTTCTATCTGCTCTTTAGCTTTAAAGAAATCATCTGCAATATTCAGTTCCAGCAAAGTGGCCTTAGTATCCTGGGATAATCTTTTGAAACTGTCCATTTCCTGCAGATCATTCAGTTTACCGTTTATATATGTAGCTACTCTCTGCAGATAATCCTCTTCTTCATATCCGCTCAGAGTATATACTCTTCCGCCTATAATAACTTCAGCATTCTTTTTAGCCGACATATATGCCTCCAGATTTTAACGAATTCACCGTTTCATTATACGGTTATTCAGAGATTTTCTCAATACCAAAATGTTCGTATGCTTTTTCCGTAGCCACCCGGCCTTTGGGTGTTCTGTTTATCAGATTGTTCTTGACGAGATACGGCTCATATACTTCTTCGATAGTGCCGCTGTCTTCTCCCAGACTGGCAGAAAGCGTATCCAGTCCCACTGGTCCTCCGCCGAATTTTTCAATGATGGTAAGGATCATATTTCTGTCATTTGTATCAAGACCCATTGTATCCACTTCCATAAGGTCCAGCCCTTCGGAAGCTATTTCCATAGTAATAGTGCCGTCATATCTGACCTGTGCATAATCACGTATTCTTTTTAAAAGCCTGTTTGCAAGTCTTGGCGTTCCTCTGGATCTTCGGGCCAGCTCGAATGCACCCTCTTCATCGATTTTCACATCAAGCTTTTTCGCACTTTGCAGAATGATCTGCTTTAATTCCTTAGGCTCATAGAATTCCAGATGATGAATGATGCCAAACCTGTCTCTTAATGGTGCGGAAAGAAGCCCCGCTCTGGTAGTGGCTCCCACCAGTGTAAATTTAGGCAGATCAAGCCTTATGGACCTGGCCCCCTGGCCTTTCCCTATCATAATATCTATGGCAAAGTCTTCCATGGCGGGATACAGCACTTCTTCCACCTGACGGTTCAGCCTGTGGATCTCATCCACAAATAAAAGGTCACCTTCTTTAAGGTTACTTAGGATAGATGCCATCTCTCCCGGTTTTGCTATAGCCGGACCGGAGGTGATCTTTATATTCACACCCATCTCGTTTGCGATGATCCCGGCCAGAGTGGTCTTTCCGAGTCCTGGAGGCCCGTAAAAAAGTGTGTGATCCAAAGGATCCTGTCTTTCCTTTGCCGCCTTAATATATATGTCCATCACCTCTTTGGCCTTTTCCTGGCCGATATATTCAGTCAGTCTTTGAGGTCTAAGAGTGTTTTCCGTCTTAATATCTTCTGTTTGGATCTGGGTAGATAATACTCTTCTTTCCATACAATATGCCTTTAATTACATGAATGCCATGTTTTTCAGTGCTTCTTTCAGCACTTCTTCCGTATCCGATTCTTCTGTGATATTGATGTTCTTAAGTGCTGACAGAGCCTCGGATGATGAATATCCTAAAGATGTGAGGGCAAGGATCACATCCCCCTTCACAGAAGTATCGGATGTTAAGGCCGCTGCCCCGTTATTTAAAGTATTTTCCACTGTTTCGGCCAGGTCTATCTTATCCTTAAGATCCAGGATCACTTTCTGCGCAGTCTTAAGACCAATGCCCGGAGCGGAAGAAATGAGTTTTGCGTCTCCTCCCACTATGGCGTATCTCAGGTCATCGGGACTTAATACCGAAAGGATGGACAGTGCACCTTTAGGCCCCACACTGTTTACGGAAAGCAGCATCTCAAAGAGCTTTTTCGTCTGTTTATCGAGAAAACCGTAAAGTGTGAAGGCATCCTCCCGCACCTGAAAATACGTATAGATCTTCACATCCTGTCCAATGGACGGAAGTCCTGAAATATCGGATGAAGTCATATGAATCTCATACCCTATGCCGTTATTATCGATTGTCACGGTATCCTCATTTACATCATCCAGAATACCCATAATATATGAAAACATCAGGCTATCTCTCCCATATAATAGAATCCATGGCATTCAGTGAGGGTAACAGGAAGGATCTTCCCTATCAGAGAATGATCACCCTTAACATGCACCACACTGTTATTCATAAGCCTTCCGGTGATCAGCTTATCATCCTGTCTGTTTATTTCTTCAAATAATACAGGAAGAGTTTTTCCTGTAAAGCGTTCGGATCTTAAGGCACCCTTTTCCTGCACTTCCTTTAAAAGCCTGTCGAAACGGACTTTTATCACATCTTCCGGTATCTGATCGGGAAGCTTTGCTGCAGGAGTGCCTGTCCTTTTACTGTATATAAATGTAAATGCGCTGTCATATCCCACTTTTTTAACCACATCCATGGTTTCCTCGAAGTCTTCTTCGGTTTCCCCGGGGAATCCCACAATGATATCCGTGGTGAGTGTTATATCCGGCATCCGGCATCTGATCCTGTCCACAAGAGAAAGATAGTCTTCTTTTGTATAGTGCCTGTTCATAAGCTTAAGGATGCGGCTGCTTCCTGACTGAAGCGGCAGATGCAGGTGATCACATATTTTCTTTGATGAAGCCATAACGTCGATAAGTTCATCGGAGAGATCCTTAGGATGTGATGTCATGAATCTTATGCGCTCGATGCCTTCCACTTCTTCTACTTTGCGGAGCAGACCGGCAAATGAAAGGCCCTCAGACAGGCCTTTTCCATAGGAATTCACATTCTGTCCCAAAAGCATGACTTCCACCACACCGTCTGATGCCAGATCCCTGATCTCGGAAATGATATCATCTGATGTGCGGCTCTTTTCCCTGCCGCGCACATAGGGCACAATACAGTAACTGCAGAAATTATCGCATCCGAACATGATATTCACACCGGATTTGAATCTATACTTTCTGATCTTCGGAAGGTCTTCCACTATATCCTTGGAATCTTTCCAGATCTCTACAGTCATGCCTTTCTCGGTAAGCGCTTTATAGAAAAGCTCGGGAAAACGATAAAGATTATGCGTACCGAAGATCAGATCCACAAACTTATAAGAAGTCTTAAGCTTTTCAACCACTTCCGGCTCCTGCATCATGCATCCGCAAAGGGCGATCTTCATATATGGATTCTTCTTCTTTAGAGTGTTTAAATATCCCAGCCTGCCATATACTTTCAGATTGGCATTTTCCCGGACTGTACATGTGTTATAAAGCACCAGGTCGGCATCCTCGGTATCTACTATCTCATAACCCATTTCAGAAAGCATGCCTCTTAGTTTTTCAGAGTCCCTGGCATTCATCTGACATCCGAAGGTGGTCACACAGGCAGTAAGAACTCTCCCGGCTTTTTCGGACATTTCTTTCACCAGGAGAGCATCTTTTTCTATATATTCCATTAAATTACTCCTTGTCTATACTTCGTCTGCCAGATAAAAGTCTTCATCATAATGACTGTGGAAAACGGTGCCGGGATTATTTCCTTCCATGATCCTGTGAATAACGGACACATCCTTACCGTTTGTGATGATCATGTCGGCACCGGACCGCACAGCTATAGACGCTGCTTTTATTTTAGTAGCCATACCGCCGGTTCCCAGGTCTGACCCGGGAACCTTTGATGCGGCCTTATAAAGATCATCTGTTATCTCATCCACTTCTTTTATGAGCTTTGCATTCTTATTCTTCTTCGGATCCTCATCAAACAGTCCGTCTATATCCGAAAGAAGTATGAGCAGATCTGCATGGACAAGGGAGGTGACAATAGCAGAAAGAGTATCATTATCACCAAATTGCATTTCAAAAGTGGAAATGGTGTCATTTTCGTTTACAACAGGCACCACACCCATTGTAAACAGCTCTTCAAAGGTGTTTTCGGCATTTTTCCTGGACACATTATCGATAACGGTATTTCTCGTCATTAGTATCTGTCCGGCTTTTTGATTATACTCTGAAAAGAATCTTTGATAGATAGACATCAGACTGGCCTGTCCTATAGAAGCCAAAGCCTGTTTTCTGGATATCTTACTGGGTCTGGTGGTGATGCCCATAGCCTGTCTTCCCACCGCTATGGCTCCTGAAGAAACCAGGCATACATCCATGCCGCGGTTTTTCAGGTCGCAGATCTCACGCACCAGTCTTTCGATCTTCACATAATCCACATGCCCTGTCTCACTATGAGTAAGCGAATTCGAGCCAATCTTGATTACCACTCTTTTATACATTAGTCTATGCTTCCTTTACTGCCTTAAGTGGTATTATAACCTTCTTCGGGCATTTTTCAGCACATTTGCCGCAGCCAATGCACTTTTCCTGATCTATCACTGCCACATTGTCTTCCACATGCACAGCATCGCTTTCACACTGCTTCACACAAAGCTGACAGCCGATACATCCGGCCTTACATACAGCCATCACATCCTTGCCTTTGTCTTTTGAGCTGCATCCCACTGCATACGAAGCGTCATAGGGAATGAGTTCAATAAGGTGCTTGGGACAAGTCTCCACGCACTTTCCGCAGGCCTTACATGCTTCCTTATCCACAAAAGCCACACCGTCTATAACATGAATTGCATCAAAGGGACAGGCCTTTACGCAGGAGCCAAAACCAAGGCAGCCGTATTTACAGGACTTTGGACCGCCTCCCGGCACATAAGCCATGGCTTTACAATCCTTTACGCCGGCATATTCATATTTGTTTTCTGCTTTCTCACAGGTACCTGTACATTTAACGAAGGCTACCTTACGTACTCCTTCTTCTGCAGCCACACCCATGATCTCGCCTACTTTTGCCGCCACAGGAGCACCGCCAACAGGGCATTGGTTCACAGGAGCTTCGCCCTTTACAATGGCTGCTGCCAGTCCGGAGCATCCTGCATATCCGCATCCGCCGCAGTTATTACCGGGCAGCACTTCCAGGATGGCAGTTTCTCTTTCATCTACTTCCACTTTGAACTTCTCTGATGAGAAGCAAAGGAAAAAACCTATGAGGCATCCGGTGACACCTACTATCACCGCAGCCAGTACGATTCCCATTATCATACCTACACCCCCGTCATAAACTGATCACTCCGGAAAAACCGAAGAATGCAATAGCCATAAGTCCGGCAGTAACAAGAACACTGGCAGAACCTTTAAACGCTTCAGGAATATCATTATATTCCAGTTTTTCACGGATACCCGCCATTATCACGATGGCTATGGTAAATCCCACAGCGGTACCGAAGCCATAGATGACACCTTCAAGAAGATTATAGCCATTGGTGACGTTCTTCAGTGCCACTCCAAGTACAGCACAGTTTGTGGTGATAAGAGGAAGATATACACCCAGTGACTGATAAAGAGACTGGACATTCTTCTTTAAGAACATTTCCACGAACTGCACCAATGCAGCTATGACCAGAATGAAAACTATGGTCTGCAGATATTCAAAATTCAAAGGTAAGAGTATGAATTTATAGATGAGCCCCGTCACAAAGGAGGATATGGTGATAACAAATATAACGGCACCTCCCATACCGGCAGCTGTCTCCACTCTCTTAGATACACCAAGGAACGGACATATACCCAGGAACTGTGACAAAACCACATTATTAACTACAGAGGATGCCACCAGGATCAAAAACAGATTAGTCATTTTCCTTTACCTCCTCTTTCTTTTCTTCTGTGACTGCGGGAGCAGGTGCTGCAGACTTACCGGTACATGCAGAGCTGAAGCCGCATGACATACAGTCTCCTGCCAGACAGCCCTGTGCAGCAGGAAGAGGCTTGCCCTTCTCTTCTGCTTTCTTTCTCACCACATTCATTATTGCTACCAGCACACCGAGCACAAAGAATGCTCCGGGAGCCAGACCGAATATGGTTATGGGTGTGTAACCCATCTTACCGTCTTCTGCCAGGGGAAGAAGCTGGAAGCCGAATATCTGACCGGCGCCCAGGATCTCTCTTATGGATCCGAGGATGGTAAGCGCTATGGTAAAGCCAAGGCCCATTCCGATGCCGTCAAAGAGTGAAGGTATGGGAGCGTTCTTTGAAGCATAGCTTTCTGCACGTCCCAGGATAATACAGTTAACCACTATAAGCGGTATATATACGCCAAGCGCATCATACAGTGTCGGCACAAAACCCTGAACAAGGAACTGCACCATGGTCACGAAGGAAGCCACCACCACGATAAAAGCAGGCATACGCACTCTGTCAGGGATCACATTTCTAAGCATTGAAATGAGAAGGTTTGAAAGAGCAAGCACCACCAGAGTGGAAAGGCCCATTCCGAGACCGTTCACTGCAGAAGTGGTGACCGCAAGGGTGGGACACATACCCAGCATCAGAATGACGGTGGGGTTTTCTTTAATTATTCCGTTATAGAGTCGTTCTAACGGTGTGTTTTCTTTCAGATTCATTCTGCAGCACCTCCCGTCAAACTGTTAAAATATGCAAATCCGGCATTTACGGCATTTGTCATGGCGCGGCTGGTTATGGTAGCGCCGCTTATAGCTTCTATCTCTGTATCGGAAGATGCACTTCCCTTTACTACAGTAAGGGGTGATGAAGCATTCTTGTTATAGAAATGTGTGACAAATGCTTTAGTGTCGTTTTCATCTTTCGGCTGATCCGTGGCTTTCATGCCAAGGCCGGCAGTCTCGCTGATATCTGTGATGGAATAACCGTACATGGTACCGTCATTTGCTATACCCATGGAGAAAGTAATGGAACCGCCATAGCCTTCTTTGCTGACCATGGTGATCACATACCCAAGCCTGTTTCCTGATCCGTCCAGTGCCTCCACGGCATTTGAAACGATGGACTTGGTGTAGCCAGCATCAGCAGCCACCTTTGTAGCCTCTTCACTGTTAAAACCACCCAGATCACTGAATGAAGCAGCATCCGGGAATACAGCCATATATGCTTCTTTAGTCTTTGCTTCCTGCGCTTTGGCAATAGGATCTTTGGTGATCTGATATACCGCTCCCAAAGCCACTCCGGCTATTAAAGTGATAAGTGTCAGAATGAGAGCGTCTTTAACGAGTTTATTCATCTATTTGCCCTCCTTCTTTTCTTTCTTCTGTTTAACCACACCGAAAGCTCTCGGTACGGTCCACTTCTCGATAAGCGGAACCAGGATATTACTGAAGATGATGGCATAAGATACACCTTCTGCCGCCGGTCCGAAGAATCTGAATATGCCAGTCAACACACCAAGGATGATACCGTAGATGATCTTTCCGTTTGGCGTGATCGGTGATGTGACATAATCTGTGGCCATAAAGAAGGCACCCAGCATAAGTCCGCCGCCACAAAGCTCAGCTGTAAGATAATTAAGATCCAGACCATGTCCTCCGAAAAGCAGTGTGAACACGGCAAAAGTCAGGATATATGTGCCGGGGATCCGAAGATCGATCACATTCAGCATGATAAGGATCACTGCACCTATAAGGATACAGATGGTAGAAGTCTCACCGATGGTACCACCGGTACGACCGATCAGCATGCTTAATGTGTTTACAGGCTCACCCTGCTTTAAAAGCGTAAGGGGTGTAGCTCCTGTGACACCGTCATAGGTAAAACTGTTCATGGTAGATGCAAAGCTTATAAGAAGAAAGCATCTGGCGCCGAGAGCCGGGTTCATGAAGTTCTGACCCAGACCTCCGAAAAGCATTTTTACTACAATAATAGCAAAGACACCGCCCAGGACAGCCTGCCAGAAAGGAAGGGTGTGCGGAAAGTTCAATGCCAGAAGGAGTCCTGTCACTACAGCACTCAGGTCTTTTATAGTGCTCTTCTTATGTAAAAGCTTTTCATAGCACCATTCAGAAGCCACGCAGGTGGCCACGGTAATAAGGATCAGCGCCAATGCTCTCAGCCCGAAATTATATACACCGAAAGCTGTGGTGGGAAGCAGGGCTATGATGACATAGAGCATGATCCTTTGTGTATCGGTTTTTTCACGCACATGAGGTGCGGAAGTCACGTTTAATAAGTTACTCACCTTTTGTCTCACCTCCTACTTCTTTCTCCGGGCTGCCAGGATGTCCTTCTTCATGGTCTTTATAGCCTGGGCCAGAGGACGTCTGGCAGGACAACCATAAGAGCAGCTGCCGCATTCGATACATTCCATTCCGTACCATTCTTCGAAGACTTCCGTCTGTCCGTGAGCGCTGTAATCAGCCAGTCTGGAAGGAATAAGGTTTTCAGGACAAGCCTCTACGCATCTTCCGCAGTTAATACATGCGGTCTCTTCATATTTAGAGGCTTCATCTTCGGTGAGGCAAAGGAGCGATGAAGATGTCTTGGTGGAATTAACATTGGTATCCATAAGGGCAAATCCCATCATTGGACCGCCGGATATCATCTTCTTTGCAGGAGATTTAAGTCCTCCGGCAGCTTCCAGCAGCTCTTCATAGCTGGTGCCTATGCATATACGGAAATTCTGAGGTTCTTTCACCGCATCACCTGTCACGGTAAACATTCCGGTGGTTAATGGACGTCCCAGTTTCACTGCGTTATATATGGCAATGATAGTTTCTACATTATCCACTATGCAGCCGGCATCGGCAGGAAGCATTTTTGAGTTTATCTCTCTGCCCGTCACAGCCTTTATAAGCTGTCTTTCACCGCCCTGCGGGTATTTGGTCATAAGAGGCACTACAATAAGCCTGTCCTCATCTTTAGTAAGCTCTGAAAGCTTTTCGATGCAGTCAGGTTTATTATCCTCAATACCGAAATATCCTTTTGCATTTGGGAACATCTGAAGAATGATCTTCATGCCCTCGACCAGCATCTCAGGATTCTCCACCATTCTTCTGTAATCAGAGGTCAGATAGGGTTCACATTCAGCGCAGTTTGCGATAATGTACTCTATCTGTGCAGGATCCTTGGGCGAAAGCTTAACATGGGTAGGGAAGCCGGCGCCTCCCAGACCTACCACTCCGCTTTCCTTTATCTTCTCTATGATCTCTTCGTTGGAAAGCTTTGTGACATCTTCAGTCTCATGGAAACCTACATCCAGATACTTGCCATCGTTTTCAATGACAATAGATTCCACCATATCACCCGTAGGCGTACGGTGGGGCTCAATGGCTTTCACAGTGCCGGACACCGATGCAAAAATGGGTGAAGACACGAAACCATTGGCTTCCGCTATTTTTTGACCCAGGAGCACATTATCACCTACGGCCACAATAGCCTTTGCAGGTGCCCCAATGTGCTGGGAAAGCGGAAAAACAAGATCCCCTTTGGGCTTATACTCTGTAGATGGCTTGTCTTTGGAAAGATCCTTGCCGTCATACGGATGTACACCGCCCTTAAATGTTTTTAGGCTCAAAACACTTCCCTCCTTTATCTATTTTTCCAATTACAAATTATAGCATAACTTACTTTGCCATGATTAAATAAAAGTGTTTATTTTTAAGTACTTTAAGGGGGGTTTCATGCTTTTGACAGACCGGATATCTTCATGTAAACTTTTCAACATGAAAATCATAAAAAACACCGTGGATCATGAACTTAACACTCTTGAAAAATCAGTATTTGACAATGATACAGTCTTTTTAGACATTGAGACTCTTGGCTTTAGCAGCCGCATATATCCCATATATCTGATAGGTTGCATGGCAAAGACTGATGATCTCATAGAAACCACTCTGTTTTTTTCCGAAAGACCAGATGACGAAGAAGCCATGCTTTCCGCTTTTCTTGAGTATCTCACTTCATATAAAACCATAATAACATTTAACGGGGACACCTTCGATCTGCCTTATATAGCAGAAAGATGCAGCAGACATCATATGTATGCTCATTTAGAGCTATTCAGGTCAATGGACCTGTATAAAGAAGTGAAAAAGCTAAAAAAAGTCCTTAGTCTTCCGGATCTTAAACTGAAAACTATTGAACGATTCCTTGGAATATATCGTGAAGATAAATACAGCGGCGGAGAACTGATCGATGTCTATAAGGATTACGCCACCTGTCCTTCCGAAGAAAAGGAAAAGCTACTGCTTCTCCATAATGAAGAAGATGTGATAAATATGCTGCCGGTTCTTAACATACTGGCATATAAAAGTCTGACCAGCGCTTCTCTATCAGATCCTTCTTTTGAAGAAGAGGATCCCTGTCATTTGCTTTTCTCATTTCAGACAGATAAGACCATACCGAAAGAAGTCCGTTTAAAAGACGAGAATATATATACTATTTTTTCAGGCTATAGGCTGAAAGGTGCCCTTACCGTCTATCAGGGTTCGCTAAAGTATTATTATATGGACTATAAGAACTATGTATATCTGATAGATGAAGATATCATCGTGCCGAAAGCCCTGTCTCTTTCCGTGCCAAAAGAATCCAAAAGAAAGGCAAAGAAAGAAGAATGCTTTTCGATAAAGACCGGATCCTTCTTACCTCTTCCGGATATAAAAAAATGTCCTCATCCCGAGATTTATGAAGGCGCGCATAGTTTCAGAAAAGACTATTGCGATAAGCAGTTTTACATTCTATATGAAAAAAATACAGTGTCAGAAAACTTTCTGACACTGCATATTGAAAATCTGATTATATCTCTTACTTGTTAGCAGAGGCCTTTGTCTCTGCATCTTTTTGGTAGAAGAAGGAATAACGTCTTTTATATCCTATCTTCTTATAGTCGGTAACCTGTTCGGTACTTCCTATAAAGAGTATACCCTGTTCTTTAAGTGCTTCCTCAAACTTCTGATACACTTCATATTTTGCTTCCTCAGTGAAATATATCAGCACGTTACGACATACTATCATGTCACAGCCCTTGGGGTACGGATCTTTAAGCAGATTATGCTGTTTGAATTCTACTCTGGACTTGATCTCATCAGATATCTGCCATGATTTTCCTACCTGGGTGAAGTACTTCTTCTTCAGATCCGCAGGTACACCGGCGATACTCTTATCGTTATAGAGTCCTACCTTTGCCTGTCTCATAACTTCGTTATCCAGGTCTGTAGCCATAATCTTGATCTGATTTAACGGCAGATGTCTGGACAGAGCCATCACGAGTGAATAAGGCTCGTCTCCTGTAGAACATGCTGCACTCCAGATCTTTAGATTCTTTCCAAAGCGCTTGATAAGCTCGGGAATGAATTCCTTGTCCAGATAATCCCACTGCTCGGGGTTCCTGTAAAACTCGGAAACATTGATGGTCATGAAGTTAATGAATTCATCAAAAACCTCATGCTCCTTCTCCATGAGTTTTGTATATTCCTCATAGGAATTGCACTTATGCTTCACCGCTAATGAATCTATGCGGCGGCGCATCTGCTTTTCTTTATAAGCGCTAAGATCTATTTTCGTCTTACGGAGTATATCCGCTTTGAACCCCTCATAGTTATCCAGTGCCATGATAATCCCCTTTTAAGAAAAGTATTAAGCTTCTTCGCTTTCGGTCTCTGCAGCTACTGCTTCAATGTCTACATCAGCCACATCTGCATCACTGTTGTCGCCGGATTCATCCTTTCCCTTCATTGTAAGGCTTATCTTATGATCTTCCTCACGGAATTCCATAACTGTAGCTTCGATCTCCTGTCCCACCTTAAGAAGGTCAGCAGGCTTCTCAACATGATCCTTACTTATCTGAGATACATGAAGAAGCGCATCAACGCCGGGTGCCAGCTCGATAAATGCACCGAAATCAGTCATGCGTGCCACTTTACCGGTCACTACTGTACCTACGCTGTATTTCTGAGAAGCATTATTCCAGGGGTTCTCATCCGGGAACTTTCTGGAAAGTGCGATCTTATGTCCGTTGATCTCTTTAATAAATACACGAACCTTCTCGTCTACCTTGAAGATCTTCTTGGGGTTCTCTACTCTGCCCCATGACATCTCGGAGATGTGAAGGAGTCCGTCTACTCCGCCCAGGTCTACGAACGCACCGAAATCTGTAACATTCTTAACGGTACCTTCAATAACGTCACCAACGGTGATCTTGGAAAGAAACTCTTCCATGTTCTTTTCTTTCTCTGCCACAAGAAGCTGCTTGCGGTCACCGATGATGCGACGTCTTCTGGGATTATATTCTGTAATAATAAAGGTGATCTCCTGGCCTTCGTATTTAGCCAGATCTCTTTCGAAGCTATCGGAAATAAGAGAAGCGGGAATGAACACTCTGGAACCTTCCACATCTACGGAAAGACCTCCGTTAAGAGCCTTTGTAACAGTAGCTGTAAGAGGCTGACCTGTTTCAAATGCATCCTTGATCTTCTCGTTTCCTTTCTCCTGAGCCAGTCTCTTATATGAAAGAAGAACCTGACCGTCTCCGTCGTTCACCTTTACGACCTTAGCTTCCATAGTGTCACCAATCTTGACTACTGTGGTAAGGTCGAGTGTATTATCGTCACTATACTCGTTTCTGGTAATGATGCCGTCTGACTTGTATCCGATATTAAGGTCTATTTCGTCGGGTTTAACATTGATAACAGTACCTTCAACAACCTCTCCACTATGAATTGTTTTGTCGTATTCGTTTAGTAATTGTTCAAAACTCTCTGACATGTATTTTGAACCTCCTCAATAATATTGTTTGGGGTCGATGCCCCTGCTGTAATCCCTATGGTGTTAGTGGACTTTAGTACCGATAGATCAATGTCTTTAGCCGTCTGTACGAAAAATGTCCTTTCGCATTTGTCCTTGCAAATCTCATAAAGTTTGCGGGAATTGGAACTGGATCTTCCGCCGATGACCATCATCACATCAACTAGCTCTGCAATCTGTGCGGCCTCCTCCTGTCTCTCATGGGTGGCGTTACAGATCGTACTCACAGCAAATACATCATAACCTTTATGTTTGATGATTTCAACTAAATTTTCAAATTTATTGTGATTATACGTGGTTTGCGCCACCAGGCAGATCTTTGTATTATTTTCGATACTAAATTGTTCTGCCTCTTCTTCGGAATCGATGACAGTATAAGAATCCCCATGTATCCATCCTATGATCCCCTGTATTTCGGGATGGGATTCATTACCTATGATCAGGATGTGATAACCTTTCTCGGAATACTCGCTTACTATATTATGTATCTTTTTCACAAAGGGGCAGGTGGCATCCACCACTTTATATTCCTTTTTCGAAAGATCATCCATGATCTTTTTTGATACACCGTGGGACCGGATGACCATCACTCCGGGCTCGGATGCGGACAGGTCATCTCCCTCTTCCATCACGTGCACTCCTTTTTCCTTTAGATCCTCCACCACATTTTCGTTATGGATGATGGGCCCGTATGTATATATGAGCTTCGGTGATTTTTTCAGTTCTTCTTCCACCGTGTCCACTGCTCTTTGCACTCCGAAGCAAAAGCCTGCAGACTTGGCCAGAATGATCTTTTTATCCATTGCGTTTCTTTCCTGCCAGTTCTTTTAATCTGCTTACCACTTCATCGATAGTCAGATCGGATGTATCCACAAGCACAGCATCCTCAGCCTGCTTAAGTGGAGCAGTTTCTCTGTGTGAATCCCTGTAGTCTCTCTCTTCTATGTCAGCCTTGATCTTTTCAAAGTCTGCCTTTTCGCCTTTCTCCTCAAGCTCTTTACATCTTCGCCTTGCTCTCTCATCAGAGCTTGCAGTAAGAAATATCTTCAGTTCCGCATCCGGAAGCACCACGGTACCGATATCCCTGCCGTCCATGATCACATCCATCTTTTTTGCAAGCCCTCTTTGCAGGTCCATAAGATGTGTGCGAACCTCCGGGTATGCAGATGTGACACTGGCTGCATTTCCCACAGCTTCATCCCGAAGCCTTGCGGATACATCAGTTCCGTTAAGGATCACTTTCTGGGCGCCGTCCTCATAACGTATCTCTACCAGAATGTTTTTCAGGGAACCTGTCACCGCATCTTTATCGTTAATGGAGATCCCATTATCAATAAAGTATATGCCCATGGCTCTGTACATGGCTCCTGTGTCCACGTATACAAATCCCAGATCCTTTGCCAGGGTCTTTGCTATAGTGCTTTTTCCTGCTCCGGCAGGCCCGTCTATTGCTATATTCATCTCATTTACCTCCTTATCTTAAGCTTTCCCCGGCTGATATCCCGGAAAGAACACCTGTGGAAAAAGCTATCTGCAGATTAAATCCGCCCGTAAGTGCATCCACATCCAGGACCTCGCCTGCGAAATAAAGCCCCTTTATTTTCTTAGATTCCATTGTGGAGGGGTCTATCTCCTTCACATTTACGCCGCCCTGGGTGATCACAGCTTCTTTAAAGCCTGTATTCCCTGTGACGGTAAGAGGGAAATGCTTAAGAAGCTCGATAAATCTTCTTCTGTCTTCCCTGGTGATCTCATTTACCTTTTTCCCTTTGCCTTCCGGAAAAAGTTCTTCCATCACCGGCCTTAGTTTCCCCGGCAGAAGCCCTCCGGCCACATTAAAGAAATCTTTGTTTTCGTTTCCCTTAAAGTCTCTTAAAAGCCTGTTATCCAGTTCTTCATAAGATAATGCGCTTTTCAGATCTATCTCGCCCTTCAGGCCGTTCAGTTCTCTGTATTTCTTAGTAAGTACAGCAGATGCCGAGAGGACCAGTGGTCCGCTTATGCCAAAATGTGTAAAAAGCATCTCTCCGAATCCGGAATACACCTTTTTATCTTCTTTATAAAAAGAAAGAGTCACATTCTTAAGTGAAAGTCCCTGGAGTTTCTTTATGTAGTCTTCCTTTACGGTAAGCGGCACCAGAGACGGCCGAAGTTCGGTGACATCATGTCCCAGATCTGCGGCAAACCTGTATCCGTCCCCCGTGCTTCCTGTGGTGCTGTACGAAAGCCCCCCTGTGGCAATAATGACTTTTTTTGCTTTAATTTCTTCACTGCCATGAGAAGTATTTACCGATACACCTGCCACTTCACTATCCTGCACTAAAAGACGTTTCACTTCCGTATTAAGAAAGATCTTTACGTTTCTTTCTTCCAAACATTTATGAATGGCTTTCGTGACATCGGAGGCGTGATCCGAAACCGGAAAAACCCTGTTTCCTCTCTCAGTCTTTACAGGAGTACCGTACCGTTCCATGAAATCCATCATATCTGTATTGGTAAAGCCATAGAGTGCGCTGTACAGGAATTTCGGATTGGAGACTATGTACTGAGAAAAGTATTCTTCCAGATCCGATGCATTGGTGAGATTACATCTGCCTTTCCCGGTGATATATATCTTCTTACCCAGTTTTTCATTCTTTTCTATAAGGGCAACAGAAGCGCCTTTTTCGGCTGCAGCAGCTGCTGCCATCATTCCTGCGGCGCCTCCACCTACCACCAGCACATCATACATCGGGATTCTCTTTTCTGTGATATGTCTTCTTTAAAGTATCATCAACAAGATCCATTTCATCGCTTTCGTACACCTGATATTCGCCCCAGATATTTTCCAGTTCTTCAAGTGTAGTGGCCACATCATCCTGCTTTTTCATACAAAGCGCCATGATAAGGGCATTTATGACAGAAAGTGGTGCCACCAGAGAATCCACTATGCCCGCCATATCCGATTCCGCTATAAGATTACAGGATGAATATAGATTCATGGGCGAATGCACTGAATCCGTGATGGTGATGACCTTTGCATTTCTGTTATTAGCAAACTCCATAGCCTTTAAAGTACGCATGGAATAACGCGGGAAGCTGATTCCTATAATGGTATCCTTCTCGTTTATCCTTATCATTTGCTCAAAGAGTTCACTTGAATTATTGGTATTAAGAAGCACCACGTTATCAAACATCAGATGCAGATAAAAAGCCAGAAATGATGCAAGGGGCGCACATGATCTGATGCCCACCACATATATCTTCTCTGAATCCAGGATCATGTCCACCGCATGGGAGAACACCTTCTCATCCATAGTTTCCAGAGTGTGCTTTATCTTTTCCATATCAGACTTCAGCACGGTTTCCAGGACTTCAGACTGTTCCACCCTTCCGTAGGCCACTTCCATGCGCTGAATGCTGTTCAGTTTGTTTCGCACCATCTCTTCCAGTGCCTTTTGGAATTCGGGATATCCTTTATAACCCAGGCACATGGCAAAGCGTACCACCGTAGATTCGCTGACTCCCACAGTCTCTCCCAGCTTTGACGCAGTAAGAAAAACCGCTTTGTCGTAATAATCCGTAATATAATTGGAAAGGAGCTTCTGGCCCTTACTCATCTTTCCGTAATTTGTGTTTATTCTGTTCAGTAATTCGTTTGTATTACCCATGTTTCTCTCGTTTTAAGTGACAAAGGAGCATCATTCCCCTCGGTCACATATATAAAGAGAGCACCCTGTTTGCCGGATGCCCTCTCAAATAAGCATTTAGATTATACAGGATATGCTCCGTTTTTAGTATCTGCTACGGAAGGATCCACCTTACTCTGCTGAGCTTCTCTGTATTTAAAGAACTCTGTAGCCACCTGCGGGAAGAGTGCATATGAAAGTACATCTTCATCCTGCTGTTTCCATTGTTTCATTTCCTCTTCAATGGATTTCAGCTGCGGCTCTAAAAGATCTGCGGGACGGCATGTGATGGCGTTCTTTTTGTCTTCGCCCAGCACCTTGTCCACTATTTCGGGATTAAATGGCTTCACGGTCTGTCCATACTTTCCGAGAAGGATGTCCTTTGTCTCCTGTGTAGCCACTTTATATCTTTCACCCATCAGCACATTAAACACTGCCTGAGTTCCCACTATCTGAGATGAAGGTGTAACCAGAGGGGGCTCGCCCAGGTCCTTACGCACTCTCGGCACCTCCTGCAGCACCTCTTCGAACTTATCCTCCTTGCCCTGCTCTTTAAGCTGGGATACCAGGTTTGAAAGCATGCCGCCGGGAACCTGATAAAGAAGAGTCTTAATGTTAACACCAAGCACCTTCGGATTCATAAGTCCGCTTTCCAGAGCTGCTTCTCTCTGGGGACGGAAGTAGTCAGCAATTTCAGCCAGAAGGTTCTGATCCAGTCCTGTATCATACTCCGTGCCTCTGAAGGCTTCCACCATAACCTCTGTTGCAGGCTGAGATGTACCCAGAGCAAAAGGTGACATAGCTGTATCTATAATGTCCACTCCAGCCTCAACGGCCTTCATGTATGTCATGGAAGCCACACCTGAGGTGTAGTGGGTGTGAAGTTCGATAGGAAGTGATGTGGCACTCTTCAAGGACTTAACCAGCTTCTCTGCCTCCACCGGCACCAGAAGACCTGCCATATCCTTGATACAGATGGAATCTGCTCCCATTTCCTCGATCTTCTTCGCTGTGTTCATCCAGTAATCCAGAGTGTAGGCGTCTCCCAGAGTATAGGAAAGAGCCACCTGAGCATGTCCCTTTTCCTTATTACATGCCTTCACTGCTGTTTCCAGGTTTCTTACATCATTAAGGCAGTCAAAGATTCTTATGATATCAATTCCGTTTGCAATGGATTTCTGTACGAAATATTCCACCACATCATCGGCATAGGGCTTATATCCCAGAATGTTCTGTCCTCTGAAGAGCATCTGAAGCTTGGTGTTCTTAAATCCGTCACGCAGCTTTCTAAGACGTACCCAGGGATCCTCCTTTAAGAATCTGAGGCATGCGTCGAAGGTGGCGCCTCCCCAACACTCCACGGCGTTATATCCCACCTTATCCATTTTATCCACTATGGGAAGCATCTGTTCCGTAGTCATTCTGGTGGCTATAAGGGACTGATGCGCATCTCTTAAGACTGTTTCAGTTATTTTTACAGGCTTTGCCATTAGTTTTTCCTCCTTATAAATTTAATTTCAAGTACGTATAGAATACGAATTGCTCCGTGCTTCGCACTTTCGCAATTCTACGGGAATTCGCATTTCGCACTACCGCACTCCATGCTCATTTCCCGTTAAGCTGTCTGATCAAAAGCCATCAATGCAGATAAATCTGCATGCTGTCTTTTGATCAACAACATTCTATACGCCGAATATTGCCATAAACACACCCGCAGCCACAGCAGTACCGATAACACCGGCCACGTTTGGTCCCATGGCATGCATGAGCAGGAAGTTTGTAGGATCTTCTTCCGCTCCCACTTTCTGGGATACACGGGCCGCCATAGGCACTGCGGACACTCCTGCCGATCCGATCAGAGGATTTATCTTTCCTCCGGTGATAAAGCAAAGCAGTTTTCCGAGAAGCACACCGCCTGCGGTTCCGATGATAAAAGCTACCAGACCCAGGATTACGATCTTAATGGTGGTCCAGTTCAGGAATGCTTCAGCACTGGTGGATGCACCCACGGAAGTACCAAGCAGGATGACCACGATATACATCATGGCGTTGCTGGCTGTCTCTGTGAGCTGACGTACCACGCCTGATTCTCTGAAAAGATTACCCAGCATCAGCATACCTACAAGAGGAGCTGTGGTGGGAAGCACCAGACATACAATGATAGTAACGATGATGGGGAAAAGTATTCTCTCCAGTTTGGAAACCGGACGAAGGTTCTCCATCTTTATGGCTCTTTCCTTCTTGGTGGTAAAAAGCTTCATGATAGGGGGCTGAATAATGGGCACAAGAGACATATATGAATATGCCGCCACTGCTATGGGGCCCATGAGAGAGCTCTGCCCCAGCTTGCCTGCCAGGAATATAGATGTAGGACCGTCTGCACCACCGATAATAGATACCGCAGCAGCAGCCTCATCGTTGAATCCCAGTAAGATTGCTAAAAGATATGCGGTGAAGATACCGATCTGTGCTGCAGCACCCAGCAGAAAGCTGACAGGGTTTGCAATAAGCGGACCGAAGTCTGTCATCGCTCCTACGCCCATGAATATAAGTGAAGGCAAGATGGACCACTCATCCAGGGAATAGAAATAATACAGTAAACCTCCCACACCGTTTGACGTCTCTTCGGGAGAAGCTATGATATCCGGATAGATATTCACCAGGAGCATACCGAAAGCGATAGGCACCAGAAGAAGCGGTTCAAAGCCATGGTGTATAGCCAGATACAAGAATCCGCAAGCTACCAGGATCATAACAAAGTTTCCGACAGTGAGATTTGCAAATGCGGTCTGATGCAGAAGATTTGAAAGTGTTTCTGCAATATAGCTCATGTTTTTTCTCCTTTACAGACCTTAATTAAGAGTAGCAAGAAGTGCGCCTGCCTCTACCTGCTGGCCTTCTGTCACGTCTATGGAAGCTACGGTACCGTCCTGAGGAGCCACTACCGGAGTCTCCATCTTCATAACTTCAAGTACCAGTACTGTGTCACCCTTCTTTACAGCAGTGCCCACACCGGCCTCGATCTTAAATACCTTTCCGGCTGCACCGGCTTCGATCTTAACACTTCCGGCTGCACCTGATGCTGCTTTCTTCGGTGCTGCCTTCGGTGCTGCAGCTGCTGCGGGAGCTGATGAGATGCTGCCGCCCTTTTCTTCTACGGTCACATCATAAGTGGTTCCGTTAACTGTGATTTCATAATTTTTCATGGATTTTATCCTCCTATCTGATTAAAACCTTCTCTTAATGGAACGCACTACGAAATCGTCTGTAGATGTTCCTGTGGCAGCAGCTATGGCCGCTGCGATAACTGCAATAAGTTCTGTATCATCTGTGGATACGGCATTTGCTTCGGATACAGCAGCCGTCACCGCTGCTCCCTTATCTTCTGCCTTATTTCCTTTATTCTTAGCCTTTTCCTCTAATACGGAAATGAATTTAAAGCAATAGATGATCACACTCATTATTGCAAGCATACAGAATACGATGGATATGCCCATGATGGTATTCATGCCTGCTTTTTTCATTGTCTCGCCCATGGTGTACTGTGGCTGCAGATTGATAGCTGTCACATCCTGGGAGACAGTGCTCATTACATACACAAAATCAGCATCTCTCTTTGAATAGTCGAGACCTAAAGTGGCTGTAATGGTCTTTCCTGTTTTTTCGATCTTGAAATCTTTGAAATCCTGGATCTCGCCGAGCACCGGTCTGTATTCTATCCAGTTTCCCAGCATCTCGTGCATGATCTTTGCGGTTTCATCATTCTTGGTCTGTGCCAGTCCGTCATAGTATTGCTGCATTTCATCGGGGGTCATGCTTTCCACTTCCACCACCAGTGATTTACACATCTGTTCCCAGTAATCACTGTCGTGTCCGTTATAAAGCTCCGGTCCGTCCGACTGTCCGCATGCAGTAAAAAGGAGAAGCACAGATAAGATACATGTTATTAAAATATGTTTCTTTTTCATGAGTTCACCTTTCATTATTATTTAGCACTGTGCTTCTTGTAATAAGTCTCATCGGACTTGTTGAAGAGCATTTCAAATCCGGCGATAAGATACTTTCTGGCATCTTCCGGATTAATGATCCGGTCGATATATCCGCGTCTGCCGGCATTTTCCACACCGCTGCAGTTCTTCTCGAAGTCGGCTTCTATGTCACCGATCTCTCCGCTTAAGGACTCGGAAAGGATCTTTGCTGCCTTACCTGCATCCATGATACCCATCTCTGCATCGGGGAATGCATATGTGAGATCTGCACCGAGAGACTTGGAATTCATAAGTACATATGCAGAACCCACAGCCTTCTTTATGATCAGGTTGATCTTCGGCACTGTAGCTCCTGCAAAAGCAGCAGCCATAAGGCTCATCTGATGCATAAGATCCATCTCACCGTCTACGGATGACTCATATCCGGAAAGATTTGTAAGTGTAAGAACCGGAATATCAAATGCATCACAGTATTTTACAAATGCAGTAGCCTTTTCGCACGCCTCGGAGGTAAGGATCTCATCCTGGTTTCCAACCGCGCCCACTGTCATTCCGTTAAGCTTAATAAGACCGGTCACAAGACTCTTTGCATAGCCTGCGATAGCTTCAAAGAATACATGGTTATCGGAAAGTTCCTTCATGAATTCTGCAAGGTTATCAGTCTTGCCTGCCACATCGGAAGCTCTGTTCAGATCATCCAGGCATTCTTCCACATTACCGTTCTCCATATTGGAACCCGGTAGAAGCATAAAGAGTGAGCGAACAGCTTCAAATATTGAAGCCTCATCTCCGATAAAGTCTGCATTTCCTGCCTTAAACTGGAACTCAGCAGATGCTGTGTTCAGTTTATCCTTGCTGTTTCCTTCTATCGTATCCGGAGAATTAACGAAAAAGCTGCCGTTTTTCTCAACAAAGACAAAATCTGCCATAGAAGGAAGTGCGGAAAGCCCGCCGCCACAGTTATATACCACAGCTATCTGTGATACTACGCCGGAAGCCTTCACTGCCTTAGCAATCATTGCTCCCATGCTCTCAAGCGCATCTACGCTTTCCTGAAGGCGCACGCCCTTGGAATCAATGATACCTATCACCGGTGCACCCATCTTAAGAGCCATGTCATAGACAGAAAGGATCTTTTTGGCATGCATTTCACCTATAGTTCCGTTCAAGACTGACGGATCCTGGCTGTATACAAATACCAGCTTGCCGTCAATTAGTCCGTGACCTGTGATCACTCCGTCAGAAGCTTTCTTTTCATTGGATGAAAAGTCTGTGCTTCTGGATGTGACCATGGCTCCCAGCTCCACAAAGCTGTTCTCGTCCAGCAAGCTCTCAATACGTGATCTTGCGGGACTGTTCATTACATCACTCATGCAATTACTCCTCCATATATTTTAAATTTGAAAAAATTTTCAGTTATCGTCTAATATACTAGAAGTTGTAAAGTTTTTCAATGAATTTAAGACTTAATTTTATATAAAAATAAGGGGACAGAAACTACTGTCTCTGCCCCCTCATTTAATACAGATCGCACTCTATTCGGGAAGGTCTTCCATGGTCTCATTTACCACGAATACGTCCACGTCTTTCTGCACATCCACAGCGATGTTCGAGATCTTGCTGGCGATACCGGACACCTCTTCCATCATGGAGTTTACAACCGATGTAGATGCCGATGTCTCTTCTGTACCTGCAGCATTATTCTCTGCTATGCTTGAGAGATTCTCAACAACACCTACCACAGTTTCGCGCACCTGATCCAGACGGTCTACTGTATCCACAATATCATCTATGCCGGAAAGTGAAGAATCTATCTCGCTTTCCACGGCACCGAATATCTTCTGTGTCTCATCCACATAGTTTGTCTGCTGTTCGATAATGGCTTTCACCTCATCCATTGTCTCCATAGACTTCTTGGAGTTCTCGATGAGTTCCTTGATCACATCTTCTATCTGCTTAGTGGATTCAGATGTCTGAGTGGCCAGATTACCGATCTCGTCAGCCACCACTGCAAATCCCTTTCCGGCTTCTCCCGCTCTTGCAGCTTCTATGGAAGCATTCAGTGAAAGCAGGTTGGTCTGTGATGCGATGGAAGAAATAAGCTCGGAAGCCTGTGATATTTCATCTGCCGATGCACTGGTATGACTGGTCTGTTCATACATGGCATCCACTGCGGCCTTGGTCTTTTCATTGACCTCTCCCAGTTTTTCAAGGATCTCTCTGGCCTGTCTGGAAGATTCACGCATGGCCACTGAAGATTCTTTAAGTTTCTCTGTCTGTTCTTTGGTATTGGAGACCATATCTCCGATATCCTTAACAGAGTCTGTAGCATTCTGGGTCTCAGCAGACTGAGCTGTAGCACCTTCTGCGATTTCCTGAACTGCCAGATCCACTTGGGTAATGGATTCCAGCGTGGCTTTTGAATTCTCGGAAAGCTGCTTGGAGCCATTCTGCAGGTTTTCGGAACACGTCCTGAGAGAAAGAACCGATTCTTCTACCGCTCTGGTAAGAGTGCCGGCTGCATCAGCGATCTCTCCCACCTCGTCTTTACGTCCTTTGAATACACTGAGTCTCTTTGCATTTGTAAGATCAAGTGTACCGATATCTTTGATGATACCGCTTACTTTCTGAATATCCTTTGATATTGCACCTGTAACTATGATCGTGGCCACCAGAGTAATCACAAGAATTGCAATACCGAGGAGAAGCATAAGTATGGAAAGAGAATTCACGCTTCCCATCACATCGCTTTCGGGATCACAGATCAAGAGAACTGCGTCATATTCCGGTATAGCGGAATAAGCCATCCAGCGCTTCACACCGTCTCCGTCATTTACCAGAGAAATGCCGGAACCGTTTGCTACCGCATTTTCCATGGCACCAAGATGAGATTCGTATGTGATCTCTGTACCGAGCATCTCAGGATCCGGAGCAAAGATATAATTCTTTCTGGCAGATGACATAAGGAATATGTCAGCATTATCCATGCCGTTAATTGACATATTGTATACGGTATTCTGAAGTTCGTCTATGAAGCATGCGCTTCCCACGAAACCTATGGTGTTACCATTGTCATCATATACGCCGCAGTAAAGAACTGCCACCACCTGACCTGTGGCTGTGGAAGGAACCAGTCCTTTCACCCACTGTCCGCCGTGATTTGCCACGTCATCGGGAAGAGCGGCTATGGCAGCCGGATCGCTGTTTGCCGGAGCACCGATGGCATCGCGGTTAGTGTGAACGATCACCATGGTATCCATGGTAGTGATAAACAGGCCTTCCATGCCTTCTCTGGTGGCTGAATATGCATCGGCATACGCCTGAGCGGCAGCTATTTTTTCCTTGTCATCAGGGTGAAGACAGGCATCTTTAACCACCTGGGACGATGCAAATCCTGCACCATACAGCCTGTAGGCATCGAAATAATTATCTACGAGCGTGGCCCTGGCATCGGCAAGTTCGACTAGCCTGGATTCAGTGGATGATGTCATTGTGGACCTCATCAGATTAATGGAGATTGTGATCAGCGCTGCCAGACCGATGATTATTACAATAGAGATGATCAGCGTGATCTTCTTTCCTATTCGCATATTTTTCATAGGTAGCCTCCCTTCTATGTATCTATAACCCCTATGCTTTTTAATTACTATACCTTTCTATTCTGTATTTACATCAGATGCTATTTATTATATCATTTTTCAATTAATATACAAACTTTGGAGAATAACATGACTGATAAGAATAAGGGTGTAATTTATGTGATCTCTGCGGCGTTCTTTTTTTCTCTGATGACGCTGTTTGTACGTCTGTCCGGAGACCTGCCGGCCTTTGAAAAAAGCTTCTTTCGAAATCTGGTGGCATTGTTTTTTGCATACGGTGTTCTGAAAAGGAATCATATCCCTCTATCCTGGGGAGATAACTCAAACCTTAAATACCTGCTGGGGCGATCCATTGCCGGAGCTGCCGGAGTGTTTTGTAACTTCTATGCCATTGATCACCTTGTCATAGCGGACGCCAATATGCTGAATAAACTGTCACCGTTTTTTGCGGTTCTGTTCTCCTACATACTTATAAAAGAAAAAGTGCGTCCTTATCAGATAGCCTGCGTCACAGCAGCATTCATAGGAGCACTTTTTATCTTAAAGCCGGGCGGAAATGATCTGAATCTCTTTGCGGCCTTCATAGGACTGATGGGCGGTCTTGGCGCCGGTCTTGCCTATACCAATGTGAGACTGGCCACAAAGCACGGAGTACCCGGACCCTTTGTGGTATTCTTCTTTTCCATGTTCACATGTATAGTATCCATACCCTTATCCATTCCGGTATTTGTGATGCCTAAGCTCTGGCAGATAGGATTCCTGCTTTTAGCCGGAGTAGCTGCCACGGGAGGTCAGTTTTCCATCACTGCAGCCTATGCCCATGCGCCTGCGGCATCCATATCCGTATATGACTATACTCAGATCATCTTTGCCACTATTCTGGGCATGATATTCCTGGGAGAAATGCCTGATTATCTAAGTTTCATAGGATATGCCATCATCTGTATCGCTTCCGTAAGCATGTTCTTATTGAACAGAAAGCATGCATAAAGGTCATAATAGATTCCTGTCCTTTAGCATATACCAGGCCAGGATATGATTGGCCTGCTCAAAGTTACCCTGTCTTATGAGTTCTTCTATCTCTTCGGCAGAATGGAGTTCTACATTAAGATACTCCGTTTCATCAAGAGATTGTTCTGCCACTTTTCTGCAGTTATCGGCAAAATATATGAATGCATAATTATCAGCTATAGTGGCATTGGAAGGTACAGTGATAATGTGCGTCCACTCAACTGATGCATACCCTGTTTCTTCCAGCAGTTCACGTTTGGCTGCAGAAAGGGCATCTTCGTAGTCTTCGATGGAATCCCCGAAGGCATATTCTCTTCCGTCTCCTCTTTCCAGTCCTCCCGCAGTAAACTCAGTGGTCACTTTTTTTATTCCGTATCTGAACTGACGGACACATAAGAACTTCCCTTCTGTATCTCTTGCCACTACCACCACAAAGCTCCTCCTGCTGTATGAATAATAGGGCTCAAATTCTTTTCCGTCAGGAAAGCGGAATCTGGATTTTCTGAGATCCATCCATTCATCAGAGATCACATGATCCACTTTCACTTCTTCCCATTTCAGATCTTCTCTTTTATCATATATCATGCTTACATATCCTCCGTTGAATTATCCCGTTTATTATAATAGAATTCTCTCGAATAGGAGAACTGTTTTTATTATGTATATAGCAATGGCACCTATGGAAGGCATCACTACAGTCACCTTCCGTAATGTATATAAAAAACATTTTAGCGGTATAGACAGGTTCTATACCCCTTTTCTTTCTGCAAATCACACACATAAATTTCATGGAAGTGAGAAAAAAGAATATACACCCTTTCAGCCGGACCTGGTGCCACAGGTACTCACCAATAATCCGGAAGATTTCATTTGGGCACTTTATGTCTTAAAAGAAGCAGGATATAAGGAAGTAAACCTGAACACAGGATGCCCGTCAGGTACTGTTACTGCCAAAAGAAAAGGGGCCGGCATGCTGATGGAGCCTGATAAGCTGCGCTCCTTCTTTGACCGTGTATTTGAAGAAAAAGAAAGCAGGGTAACTTTGAGCAGGCCAATCATATCCTGGCCTGGTATATGCTAAAGGACAGGAATCTATTATGACCTTTA
>JAILDZ010000230.1 GCA_024688505.1 Lachnospiraceae bacterium | reverse complement strand
TCTATCACAAACTTCTCATTCTTATCATATCTTTCGTATGTGAAGCGGTCCCTTCTCTTATTCAGGACCTTGAATTCTCCATAGCGAAGCGCATTGTACCGCTTTCGAAGCGCTATCAGTTTCTTATATACCTCAGTCAGGTCAAGGTCTGCTTTCTGTGTCATGGCCACTTTTCTGTGGGGATCATGCGGTGATATCCCGCTGTCATCCCATGGCATCATGACTCTGGCGTGTTCTCTGGTGCCGGAAAGTATGGTCTTAAAGGCCTTTTCCTCGCTCATCCCGCTTCCGCAAAGCTCTGCATATTTATTCTTTGATTCCACATCCGTGATCTCTTCCATTGATGTGAATTCATAATTCCTAAGCCCCATTTCATCTCCCTGGAAGATAAAGGGAGTGCCACGTAGTGTAAACTGCATCACGGCCAGGAGTCTTGCCGCAGCCTGCTGCTTCCTCGGATCCGTTTCCACCTTCGAAAGCATCCTGGGATTATCGTGATTATCATAGAATAGAGACATCCAGCAATCTTTTCCGTAATTCTCCATCCAGTCTGTGATATAGTTTCGGTAATAGTTCAGATCGTATTTATAATCATCAAATCTTTCATGTCCCGGAGTTTCCAGATGGTCAAATGAGAATATCATATCTATCTCTTCTCTGGACTCTCCGGTGAGAAGCTTTGCCATTTCCATCCCCACTCCCGGTGTCTCCCCCACGGAAAAGGCATCAAAGGGTGCAAATGCTTCTTCGTGCAGTTCATGCAGATATTCATGAAGATGTGGTCCGTAGAGATAGTGCTCTATTCCGGTGAACCCGAACATTTTTCCTATAGTCTCGTCCCCGTCTTTAAGTGACCCTTTGGAGATATAATTTATGACATCCATTCTGAAGCCATCCACTCCTTTTTTAAGCCAGAAGCGGATCATGTCCTCTATATCTCTTCGAAGGCCTGCATTCTCCCAATTCAGGTCCACCTGCTTCTTTGAGAAAAGATGCAGTGCCCACAGTTCATCTTCTCCGTATTGTCCCCATGCAGGTCCTGAGAAGAACGACTTCCAGTTGTTCGGTGCCTTATCAGAGTTCTCCTTAATGAAATAGTAATCCCTGTATTTTGAACCTTTATCGGATATGGCATCTTTAAACCATTCATGCTCATCCGAGGTGTGATTTACCACCAGATCCATAATGAGCCGCATTCCCTTTTCATGGACCTTATCCAGCAGTTCTTCAAAGTCTTCCATGGTCCCGAATTCGGTCATGATCTTCCGGTAATCTCTGATATCATATCCGTTATCATCGTTTGGTGAATCATAGATGGGTGAAAGCCAGAGGGCGTCCACTCCTAAGTTTTTCAGATAGTCGAGTCTTTTTATGATACCCTGTATATCTCCCACTCCGTCGCCGTTGGAATCACAGAATGTCCTGGGATATATCTGATAAAACACCGCTTCCTTCCACCATTTCGGCGTATAGTAATGCTTCGTGTCTTTGTATGCTTTTTTCTCGCTGTTGCATAGATTAATGAGTGTTTCATAAAAGCCCTGCCCCATGCTGTGACCGGTAAGCTTTCCGATCATGCTCACCGGGATCTTTGACACCAGCGGATTTGTGATAAGTATATCTTCCGCTCCCAGCTGCAGCAGTACCTTTTTTAACACATCATGCCCTATGGGAGTGTCATATACTTCTCCCAGGGTGCTTTCCATCGTAAGCTTTTTACTTCCCATCCTGTCCCCTTATCATCATTTAAACAGCTCCTTTTTTATGGCGCCTACCAGTTTTTCCTTGGACGCAGGCTTTAGTATATAGCCTGCGGGTTTCAGATTGATAACCGCTTCTATATGCTCCCTGTCACTGATCCCGGTGAGGAAGATCACGGGGATATCCTTATATTCCACATCTGCCCTTATCATCTCCAGAGTCTGTTTACCGTCGCATACCGGCATCTCATAGTCCAGAAGGATCAGGTCCGGGCAACATCTTCCCATGGCTGTCAACGCCTGTATACCGGATATGGCCACAGTCACGTTGAAGAAATCCGACAGCATTTCCTTTAATGTCCTTAAAGTGACGGGGTCGTCATCCACCACCAGCACATTTTTTAAGAATCCGTTTTGAGGATCGTTTATGGCGATCACATCGTCTCCCTGCTCCTTCATCTCCAGTCCCAGTCGTCTGAGTGCTGCCATCAGAATGGTCCTGTTATCTGCAGGACGTGTGAGATTCATAAACTGATGTCCTCTGTAGAAATCGTAAAAATTCCTCTGTTCCTCCTCTGTCCCAATGGTCAGCACCGGTGTTTCGGAATAGTATAACTGTAGTTTCCTGAACACTGTGGCATCAAAAGTATCAGCTCCCACCAGACTTATGACCACCAGCTCCGGCTCCACCACTTTCAGCATCCCGTCCACTACTTCGGATCTGAGTTCGCAGATCTGCACATGAAACATGGTTGAAAGTGCCTGATCAATATCCTTTATGACTTCATTCAGCTTCCCCAAAAGGAGCACTTTTCTCATCTTACCGCCTGTATTCATCTTCTTCCCTTTCTGATGGTCTCCAGGATCCTGGCCACTCCATCCTGATCAAGCTCTGCCACAGCATCCTTTAGATCATCCATCTCCTTCTCCACATAGTCCGGAAGCCTGAATCCGGATAGTTTTTCTATAGCATCATCTGCTCCGTCTATATCCATAAGATCCATGGATGCGGAAAGCATCCGAAGGATCGCTTCCAGGATCTCATCGGGTATCTCTTCTTTTTCTTCCTCATCTGCTCCGTCTGAAGGTCTGAGATAATCCTTCAGTCTGTCTTCATAGCTTCTCCACTCCTTTATGAAGGGATCGTGAAGCCTGTCTATGGTCTCATAATCCTTTTCTTTGGCAGCCTTTTCCAGTACAAATGCCATACCTGAAAGCGGTATCATTCCCATGGTACCGGAACCGCTCTTCACTCCATGTACCATGGTCCTGTAATCCTCTATGGTATCCGGGAACCCGGCTTTCAGCCTTTCCAGCTTTCTGGTCTGCGGCTTAATGGTGTTTACAAAGTCTTCAAGGACAGTCCTTACTATCTTTTCATCATGGATCCTCATCATGGCCACTTCCCAGTCTATACCGGTTATCATGGGGAATCCCTCCGTTTCGTCTTCGGGTTCCTTATAGGGCACTGCCTCCTTCAGCTTGTCTTTTCTCAGCACGTCCCTTATGATCTCTTCCAGTCTGTCAGAAGATATGGGCTTTGCCAGAAAACCGTCAAACCCGTCTTCCATATACTTTTCCTTGGAGCCCGCTACGGCATTCGCAGTCAGAACTATAATGGGTGTGTTTGAGCAAGGACCGTTTTCCCGTCTTTTTATACGTTTCATGGCCTCCACTCCATCCATTCCCGGCATCATATGATCCATGAATATGATATCAAAATAATGTTTGGATGTGATATCCACTGCATCCTGACCGTTTGATACTTCTGTCACCTTAATGCCCGTGGGTCTTAGCAGGGAAGAAAAGACTTTACGATTCGTGCTGTTATCATCCACCACCAGAATATGTGCATCCGGCGCAGAGAATGTGGGCTCATAGGAATGCTTCTGACCGACGCGTCTTTGCACCTTGCCCTCATAATCACCCACCGGAGTATCGTCCACTATCTTTTGTCTGAGGTCAAATGAGAATACCGAACCCTTCCCATATTCACTGGACACCTCCAGTCTGGAATCCATAAGGTCGAGCATTTTCATACTGATGGTGATCCCGAGGCCGCTGCCCTCCACGTTTCTGTTCTGTCCACTTTCTATCCTTTCATATGCGGAAAACAGTTTTCTCATGTCGGCAGACTTTATGCCTATGCCTGTATCTTCCACTTCAAAATGCAGCATGCTATACTTAACCATGCTTAAAGGTTCGTTATTATATGGTCTCACACTCACCATCAGACTCACCGAACCTCTGGAAGTATACTTAACGGCATTGGTGAGGAGATTTGTGAGGACCTGACGTATCATCACATCGTCTCCGAAGAGCTTCGACGGCACGCCGGGAGATACATATACATTATATAAGAGCCCCTTATTATTGGCACTGGTTTCTGTCATATTGGAAATCTCCGACACCAGATTCACAATATCATATACTGCGGGTGTGACCTCCATTTTCCCTGACTCGATCTTACTTAAATCCAGGATATCATTAATTATGGAAAGCAGGGACTGACCTGCTGCCTGGATATCCATAGCATATTCTCTGACGTTCTTTTCATTTGTTTCCCTGAGGATCATTTCATTCATGCCAAGCACGGAGTTTATGGGGGTTCTGATCTCATGAGACATATTCGCCAGGAAAATAGACTTAGCTTTATTGGCTTCCTCTGCTATCTGTTTCTGCTCTTCCAGTTCATTCAGATAATTATAATACTGAGTGTTATCCAAAAGAACATATATGGTGCCCACAGTCTTTTCCTTATGGATAAGAGGCCTTTCTTCAAAAGTGAATGAACGGGTCCCTATAGATACAGGCCCATCACCTCTCAGCATATCCTTCACTTTATAAAGTACTTTCTGGGCATCGCTTTTTATATCGGGGAAAAGGTTCTCCGCTGTATTGTTATAATACGTCACATCACCGTACACATCAGTCACGATAACACCTGTAGAAAGCTCATCTATCATGTATTCCTTTGCCACGTACTCAGTATCCATCAGGTTATACCTGAATATGGCCACAAGGATCATGACTGCAGCTATGGAAAATCCGAACTGGTTTATATCGTAATATTTACTGAGAGGGGATGTGACCAGGACTCCGATCATAAGTTCCACCACCAGAGCCAGCATGACAATGATGAACTGCTTCCTTTTCTGCCTGTTCTTTTCACCGGACAGACCTATAAGAAGCATAACAAAACTCACCGTGACGGTAAGCATCACGGCTATATCCCATACCCACCCCCATGGGCCTTTTTGGGGCTGAAATAATATCATTCCGTTTTCTTCGGCGAAACGTATATCAGTATAGAACAGATTTGTGGTTTTAGTGGTTATTACGACGACGAAAGTCGCCACTGAAAATGCACCGAACAGGAACGTGACTATCCATGGAATATGAGATTTGGACAACTCTTTGCTGAAGCAGAACATGGCAAAGGTGATCCATACTTTTCCCACCCATGAGAACATGATGGCCTGAAAATATGTATCCTCCGTATGGGAATATAGCGCCAGAAGATAACCTGTACTGTTTATCAGCATAGCCATGCATAGCAAATACAGGTAGTAATGAACCTTGTTCTTCATTCCGACAAAGACCACCCAGGCCTCTATCAGAATGATAAGAATGTTCACCCACTGGATATTTATGATCGCCTGATACATGTTATCTCCCCTATATGAATCCCCCTACATACGAATATGCCGTCATACTGACGGCATATCACATTATATCACATTATGCTTTTTTATCATACTTTCGGTATCAGCCCTGACCCAGCGAGTTGTCGCAATTGGGACACTTTTTATACTTAGCGCTTCCATCCGTATAGAATACCTGCCTGATCTGCTTCTTGCAGCCCGGACACTGAAGCACCATCACGCTGGAAACCACCTTATCGTTACTGGCTCTCCTTGAAGTTCCGCCCACCACGTCATCCAGCATATCATCTGTTAATGCGTTTTTCTCTAAATCTTTCATCTTGCACCTCCACTAGTGATATATTACTACTTTCTCTAATATATACGCACATTATACAAAAGTGGCGATAAAAAAACTATTATTTTTCCTTTTTTACGGCACGGTAAAAATCTCTGTATCGCTTCACTTCCTTGCCGGTTTCCAGCCGTTTTCTTCCGAAACGAAGCTCATAGTAATCGGGAAGGATATCTTCATGTCCTGCTGCTGTAAATATTTCCCTCATGGTGATCCCGGGATCTTCCATCTTAAGGCGCTTTCTTATAAGATCTGCTGCCCCACTGATATGAAAAAGCGCTCTTTTCGTATAGTCCTTTCTGTAATACCCTATGGCGCGTATGATAAGTCTGATCACCAGGATCAAAAGGATATATGACAGGATGATAAGGGAAGCTATGCCTGCCTTTTTAAGTGCAAAGATGATCCTCTCTCTTTTTTCTTCCTCAGGATCTTTTTTATTCTCCGCGAGTTTTTGTTCATAAGCACTGCCTGTATCGGATGATCCGCTCTCCTGCTCTCCGGAGATCCCTCCCTTCATCCTGTCCTCCATGGTCAGCTTTCCCCAGCCGGTTTCAGCCGCAGAGGATTTAATGGGAGTGGGTTCAAAGGTGATCCACCCGAAACCGTCGATATATCCTTCTACCCATGCATGGGCAGCGTTCGGAGTGATCACATATTTCGAACTGCCGCTTTCTTTACCAAAGCTCACATAGTAGCCTTCACAGTATCTGGCCGGAATACCATTCGCCCTAAGCATGAGCGCCATGGCAGAGGCAAAATGCACACAGTATCCCTCCTTCGAGTTAAAGAGGAATTCCTCTATACGGTCCCCGTTTCCCGGGTGGACGGCAGTGTTATATGAATACGATCTCAGATACTCTTCTATGGCAAGTGCCTTATCGTAATCTCCCGACAGCCCCTTAGTGATATCAAGAGAAAGCTTTTGTATCTTATCGGAATACCCTGCTTTCAGATAGTCCTCTTTTCTGACACCGTCACAGGTCTTTCCCTCTGAAAGGTATTCCACTGTCCGGTTATACTCATCCTCACGGATAAAGTCCCTGAGGTCCGCATCATACACTCTTTTAAAATACCCTCGCATCTCATCATAGGATGCCATCTCTTTCGTATTTACGTTTTCAGGTTGAAAAAGCTCCTTAAAATACGGACTTCCGGTATCCAGATCCAGATATGAAAGCCTGTATGTATATCCCCTGTCTGCTTTATCGCTCAGGATCCCTTCGCTAAGGATAGCGGGGTTCTTATATACAGGCTCCAGATTGATCGTGTACAGGGGCATCAATATGTCATTGGTGCGTACTCTGTCATACTCCACGGTTTCCGATGCCAGAGCAGAAAAGCAGCTCACCTTTTCTTTGCCGAAGTCCATCCGGTACAGTGCATTAAGGTACGGCACCAGAAAGCCTGCGTCATGGGAATGGATGTCTTTTTCTTCCCAGCTGTTTTCACCCCATGACATGTAGGAGCTTCCCTTAAGATACATGACCCCGTTTGTGTTCATATTGGTAAGGTATAGATCGGGCTTTCTGTTTATAGAATTATCCACTCCCTCGCCCAATGTGCCCATTTCACCGTATCCCACGCGTTCTTTCCCGCCGCCTAAAAACCACGCCAGATCTTCCGCGGCATATTCTATCCTCTCTGCCGCCCTTAGTATAAACGACCAGTCTATGGGCGTATTCTTCATGGGGATCAAAAATACGATAAGAATCGGGATCAGGAAAGTGGCCTTATGTGAAAACCCTTCACCGCCCGCAAAGGACATAGCTTCTGAAATAGCCAGATATAGCACAGGAAGCACGGCGAGCTTTCCGGGATTTCCGGTGGCAAAAGAAAAAAGAAGCGTTATTAACAGCGCAGCAGTCACTGTCCTTCTCATCCACGCATGCCTGTATACGACAGAAAGCATAGCCCAGAGTGCAATAAGGAGGATCACTCCTATGATAAAGGCTGTCACCCTGTGTTCGGAAAAGTCCACCCGGATATTTGCCGCCACCGCTATGAACATCATGATCCTGTAGGCATATTCAGGCCACTTTTCTATCATTCCATGGCCTCCTTTGCTTCCATCCAGTAGGCATTATCGGGGATACGCTCCTCAATGATCATATAACACCGGTGACCGCTCAGCATGTCCTGTGACAGTTCCTGCCTGAATCTTTCTTCTGCCCCCTCTTCATGAGTGTATCCCACCTGCTCGCTAAATACAGGGATCAGCTCCTCCAGATCCCTTTCTCCGCTTATCTTCACGCATTCGCTTTTTCTTGAAATATAATGAAAAGTGACGACCGTCTGTCTTTTAATGAACCAGTGTATTGCAGAGACTGTAAATTCCAGATAGAAGTCCCGCTTTTTAAAGTCCATAAGGTCTTTCGGTTCGTGAGATGAAAAAGCATATATATGTACGGAGCTTAAGCTGGCATCATCATGAAGCCTGACATAGAGGGTATCTGTCCTTGCGTATCTTCTCTGGTCTATGGACCTTATATCATCTCCCGGCACGAATTTCCTGGCATCCACTCCCAGTATCTCATCCGTATGATCCGGATCCAAAAGTTTTCCTGCCATAAATGTCTCAGCATTCAGTATCTTTTCGGCGCTGTCCGATAAAATAGGACGGACTATCACCCTGAAGGGTTCGTATGTATCAAACCTCACATTAAGGATGGCAAAAGGGTCATTCACCTCATAGTGTTTTATCCCTATGTCATATGTGCCTGCATAGAGGCAGGAAAGATGCATCTCATACTTTGCCTTTCCGTATGGTTCTAAGGATAAGGTTTTTGGCATATCGCTTTTTTTGATATCACAGAGCGTATCTTCCGTGAATATCCTTATCTTTATAAGAGGGAAAATAAATGCATTCTCTACAGTCACACTGTATAGATAGGTGTTCTCTTTTTTTATCTTATGTTCCGGCAGACTTTGTGACAATCGAAAGGCATAGCGTGTATAGAATGCTGTGAAAAAAGCATAGAAAGGATACAGGACTATAATAAAAAGGGTGGAAAAAGGAAGCGGGCCTCCGTAAAAAGATGCCCAGACCAAAGATATGGCGAGTATCGCCAGATATATAAAAAACCTTTTCAGATTGATATGCAGCCTCATTATTTCGGTACGGATGTATTATTAAGCGCCTGCTTTACCACGCTTTCCCCTGTCCTTCTGTTCATCCTGGCTTCCGAAGAAAGCACTATCCTGTGAGGAAGGACAGAAAGCGACATATCATATATGTCTTCCGGTATCACGTATGATCTGCCTGCCATATAGGCTTTCGCCTGGCTTGCGCGAAGGAGATCGAGAGATGCCCTGGGGCTGGCGCCGCACATCACTTCCTTATCTTTTCTGGTGCCCTCTATAATGGAGTTTGCGTAATGAATGAGCTCATCCGAAACCGTAACGGTCTTCACTTCTTCCCGGATCCTTATGATATCATCTGCATTCATCACAGGTTCCAGTTCCAAAGACAGTGTTCCCGATATATAGTTCCTGCAAAGGATGTCCGCATCTTCTCTTTCGGGGTATCCCACAGAGCGCTTCATCATAAATCTGTCCAGTTCTGCTTCGGGCAGCGGATATGTGCCCATAGCGCCCAGCGGATTCTGCGTGGCTATAACAAAAAAAGGATCCGGCAGCGGAAATGTGGTGCCGTCTATTGTCACCTGTTTTTCCTCCATGGCTTCAAGAAGAGCGGCCTGGGTCTTCGGGCCGGTGCGGTTCAGCTCATCTGCCAGCACGATCTGGGCATTTACCGGTCCCAGCACTGTTTTAAATGTGCCGGTATTTCTGTCAAATATACTGCTTCCCGTGATGTCCCCGGGAAGGGTATCAGGTGTCAGCTGTATCCTTTTAAAGGACAGATCAAAGCTTTCGGATAGAGCCTTTGCAATGGAGGTCTTTCCCACTCCGGGCACATCTTCCAAAAGCACATGCCCACCGGAAAAAAGCGCCACCATAAGCTCATCTATCAGGCTTTCCTTCCCTATTATCCTTCTGTTTATGCTTTCCCTCAGTTTGTCTATTTTCTCGTCCATTCTCCTAAGTATCCTTCGTATGATCAGTTCATATATGTGATGCTTCTGTCCACAAGATCGGCATTCGGAAGCGTCTTCCTCACCAGGGACAAAGCTGCGGGATTCGTGGCCAGCACAAATCCATCCGGCTCTGTATCATCATAATACATTATAAGCCTTTCCGTGGACTCTTGCATCATGGCAGGTAAAGCATATTTGGGTGCCTTCTCATCCACATAGACATATTCCAGGTAGAAAGCACCCTCATCAATGATCTGAACCAGCACGCATCCCATGATCTTATCATCCTGTACATATACAGTACTTATATCCGGATCGATGTCATCCTGAAGAAAGCCTTC
>JAILDZ010000228.1 GCA_024688505.1 Lachnospiraceae bacterium | reverse complement strand
ACGCTGCCTCCGGGGACCACGGGTATCGTTCATCTCGGAGATAAACAGGTGGAGATCGGAAACGGAAGCTTTAGTTTCCGAATATAACAAACGCTAATACATAAACATACTTTTCCATAATGAAGCACCCCTATGTTCTTTTCGTGAACATAGGGGTGTTTCCATTCGAATAACACTCATAACTAAGTTTAACATATTAGGAGGTATTTCCGCTGCCTGAAATATGGTATCTTATCAAGTAGAGGTCGGCATGAAGGAACGTAAAGAGGATGAAACAACAGGAACTCCGCCGGGGATAATTTTGACTTCTCACTTTCCTTCCTTCAGTAGTTCTATCGCTGCGGATGCCAGGGTGCTTCGCTGACACTCTGCATTCTCGAAAAAGAGTGTGGCAGCCAGCGGACTGTTTTTCATCATGGTGGATGCATAGGTGAGTCCGTTATTCCATCTGTCCAGTGTGGGGGCATCTATCTGGTTTATGTCGCCGCAGATGACTATCTTTGTATCCTGGCCGGCTCTGGTGATCACATCCCTGATCTGGGATCTGGTGGCATTCTGTGCTTCGTCCAGGATCACATATGATTTTGTGATGGAGCGTCCTCTCATGTATGCCATGGGTGCCACCTGTATCATTCCCGTGTCGAAATAGTCGTCTATCTGGATCTGCACCTGCTCTCGGTCTTCCCCGTCCCCTCGGATGATGGTTTCCAGGTTGTCATAGAACGGTGCCAGAAGGGGCATCATCTTTTCTTCCAGAGTGCCGGGAAGATATCCGAAGGCTTCGTCGGACGTCACATTGTTTCTGGAGATAAGTATCTTGTCATATCGGAAATCATTCACTCCGTCGAGACCAGCTGCCAGCGACAGGAATGTTTTCGACGTGCCCGCTGCACCGATCAGGAATACCAGCGGGATCTCGTCCACCGGAGCGGTGAGAGCGTAGAGTGCAAAATCCTGGGCGGCATTTCTTGCGCACACGCTGTTTACCTTTATGCCGGGGTTTATCCTCTTTATCTTTCCCTTTTGCCATATGCCGAGAAGCGGGCTTTCTTCACTGTTTGCCTTTTCCGGGAAGATCTGCAGGAACTCGTTTTCCATGAAAAACTCGTCTTCGCCATCAGCCAGGTGGGAGTCGATGTCCGTTACTTTTTCGCACAGCATCTCGCCGTCTTCCTTCAGGGTCTTCAGGCCGTCTTTCGACATGTGCAGGATCCTCCGGCCGGTATAGAGCTTATCGTCGGAGATGTGGTCGTTCCGGTATCCTTCCACGGATATTCCCATCACGGTGGCGTTTATTCGCATGGAGATGTCGTTTGTCACCAGGATGAATGGCTCTTTCTTTCGGCTTTCCAGATATTTGCAGGTGGAGATGATCCGGTTATCCGCCACGTTCAGTGAATATCCGGGCAGAAGATATGCCTCCGACACACCGTCCGGCTCTATGACCAGTTTTCCGCCGGTCTTCTGGCCGTTTATGGAAAGGTCCACGCCGGATAGCAGGTCTCCCTGTCCCCTCAGCTCATCCAGGATGCGGCAGGTTTCCCTGGCGATGTATCCTATCTCTCCGGAAAAAGACTTCTTCCCATCCAGCTCCTGTAGCGTGGTTCCGGTGATGTACACGTTATTGTCATCGAAACCGAAGATGGCATTTTTGTCATGCAGCAGGATGTTCGTGTCCAGTACGAAGTTTTTCTTTTTGCCGGTTTTTCTCATAGATGAATCCCCTTTCTTTTTTTTAGTTTTTGACAGGCACTTCTTCCTATGATCTGTATTTTCAGCGAAAAAAGAGGCCGCTAAAAAGCGACCTTATCTCTAACTCTCTATATGGATATTTTTATATGTTTCTACGGCCATATATACCTCCCGGACTTTCGCCCTACACAAGTGTGATGGTCTTCAAATATAGTTCGTTTATTTGGAAATCATTACACAAGATATGTTAGCATAAGGGGATTTTAAATACAAGATGTGGTAGTACATTGGAGTGAAACGAAGGCAATCATTTCAGAGTTGTGAATATCAGAACAGCAAACGCTTTTTTGCTGGTGATAAATAATGTATGATATAGGCTGACAGGAAAGGAAAAACGAGGATTTTAGCATGAACATGAAGATTTTATTCATCTGCCACGGTTCGATCTGCAGATCGCCGATGGCTGAGTATGTGATGAGAGACATGGTAAAAAAGGAGGGGCTGTCGGACCGGATAAAGACCGCATCCGCAGCCACCAGCAGGGAAGAAATCGGAAACCCAATATATCCCCCTGCTCAGCGTGTGCTCAGGGAGCATGGCATAGACCCGTCAGGACATGCTGCCAGGCAGATGCGAAAAGAGGACTATGACAATTACGACTACATTATTGGCATGGATCAGGAGAACTATCATAATTTGATGCGGTTCTATGATAATGACCCGGACGGAAAGATATCCCTTCTTATGGACTATACGGATCGTCCTAGAGCCGTGGCAGATCCCTGGTACACCGGAGACTTTATCAGCACATGGAATGATGTGACGGAGGGGTGCGCCGGACTGCTTAAAAAAATATTGTTTTCAGAAAACTGATGGTGTAAAATGGGTTTTAGCTGATAAATCGGGGGTTAAGGGATGAAAAAGGCGGAGATTCTCAGTAAAAAAACCTGTATAGAAGACATCGTGGAATACATAAAAATGGGGCGGGTTTTTGTGATGCCCTATGGGCTGAATCGATCGGTCTACGTCATAATAAATCATAATCCTCAGCACGTCATGGTGACAGACATCAGTGTGAAAGGAATACAGTTGAACGGGGCTTGGATCAGCTGGGAGAAGCTGGATGAAGACGGGGGAATATATGAATCCGAATTCGAAGCGCTTACAGCCATAGCTGAGAAAGGCCTTTAAAAAGGGACTTATAGCCGGCACGTTAAGCGTGCCGGTTTTTTCATATCTTTAAGGCATAAGTGGAAAAGAAAATCAACAGAGTTATCCACAGATTGTTGATAATTAGGAGCCCCATCATGAAGAATATGATAAAAGACGTAAAAACAAAGATCATTAACGGATTTGATACTTTTCAGACCAGACTCAGTGTTAGATCCGAAGTAGATCGCAAAATGTTTTATGATGTCAGCCAGATGGCATCCACATTTCACTCCAGACATCCGAGAATCTGGGGAATATTGAGGTCGTTGATTGCTATTTCAATGGTGGCAGCCAGCACCATCATGCTATTCAGGGCAGACGATGGCTTTTTCGAAATGTCTGTTAATCTCGGATCAGTAAAACTCACTTTTGTCAATGGCCCTCTTATCTTTCTTAGTGCCATAGGCGGATTCATCCCTGCACTTGTAAGTTTTACATCACTCTTTGCGGTCCAGCTGTTTACAAACACCAGCATGGCCTATTCATCATTTATTTTCCTTATAGATATAGCACTGGCCCATCAAATGGCTAAACGCAGCTGCTTCAGATCTTTCAGGAAAACACTATTCACTATCCCGGTATTTGCGCTGATAGTAGGCGATGTGTGGTTCCTGGTGAATGATATAATGTATGCCCATGGTTTTATGCATCTTAGTGGTGCGAGGCTCATAATGGCATTCGTGGGATCTTTGCCGGAATGCGCTGCAGCAGCGCTGTTTGCTTATGGTTGGTATAAGATTCTACCACACGATGTGAGGCGGCTTTTCCGTTTCGGCGATTATGATATGACCAGAAATATTCACACCATCCGTGAGGCAAAACGAGCCGGCCGCACGTGGATAAGTACGAAGATTTCCACCATCATAACCGTGGAAGCTCTTATTCTGACTGTGTGTGCAGCACTGTTTTCAAATATGCTCATGTCGGAAATGGGTGAGCAGATATTTAAGGACATAAACCGGGGAGAAGTGACTCTCACCATGCCGGATATGCCTGCGGAAGGATCAGCTGTAAATGGATCGGATCAGCTTCAGGATGCGGAAGTTGAAACCGAAGCATCGGCACAGCCTCCGTCATTTCATCAACGAATGATACTGAACGATCATGGCCTGGCCTATGCCCTTCGCCTGATAATGATGCTCTTTAACCTGACGGTTCCCATGGCGTCGTTTGCCAACTTTTATGCACAGCAGACCATAGCGCGACCGCTTATGCGTATGGCCTTTGGGATAAGCAAGTTTAACAAGGCTTCGGATGAGGAGAAGCCTGAGGCGGCGAAAGATTTCCATAAACTGGATGTGGCATCAAAGGACGAGATCCAGGATCTGTACCAGAATATGGATGCCATGGCGCTGGATGTGATCGCATACAGAGAACATCTGCAGAAAGAGCAGCGGATGCAGGAGGATCTACGCGTGGCAGAAAAGGCATCTCAGGCCAAGTCGGACTTCCTGTCCAGCATGTCGCATGAGATCCGTACTCCTATTAACGCTGTGCTGGGACTGGATGAAATGATCCTTCGCGAAGCAGAAGATGAGTCTGTGCTACAGTATGCGCTTGATATCCAAAACGCTGGTCATTCGCTTCTTAGCCTTGTAAATGACATTCTGGATTTCTCAAAGATCGAAGCCGGTAAGATGGAGATCATACCGGTGGAATACGATCTGGCATCCACCATAAATGATCTTGTGAATATGATAGCGGTGCGCGCGGAGAATAAGGGTCTGTCCCTGGTGGCTGAGGTTAACCCCGATATTCCCCATGTCCTCTACGGAGACGAGATCAGAGTGAAACAGATAGTGACAAATATACTCACAAACGCTGTGAAATATACTGAAACCGGCACCGTGACCATGTATGTGGATTATGAGAAGAAAAATGATGATGAGATAGGGTTGTTCTTTAGAGTGGTGGACACGGGCATCGGAATGAAGGAAGAGGATATAAAGAAGCTTTATTCACCCTTTGAAAGAATAGAAGAAAAACGAAATCGCACCATAGAAGGTACAGGTCTCGGAATGAGCATAGTAAAACAGCTCCTGGATAAGATGGATTCGGAGCTGGTGGTAAAGAGCGTGTACGGTGAAGGATCCGACTTCTCATTTACAGTGGCACAAAAGGTAGTAAAGTGGGAGCCTATCGGAGATTTCTCTAAGACATATAAAGAGAATCTGAAAAACAGACAGAAATACAAGGAATCATTTAAGGCGCCGGAGGCTCAGATCCTGATCACCGACGATACCAGGATGAATCTCACCGTGGTGGTGGCTCTCCTGAAGAAAACGGAGATAAGGATCGATACTGCAGGATCGGGAAGAGAGACCCTGAGCCTGGTGAAAAAGAAAAAATATGATCTGATCTTCCTTGATCACATGATGCCGGAAATGGACGGTATAGAGACGCTCCATAATATGCAGGAAATGGAGGATAACATCAATAAGGACACACCGGTCATCGTGCTCACGGCAAATGCCATAGCGGGAGCAAGGGAAGGATACATCAAAGAAGGCTTCTCGGATTATCTTTCAAAGCCGGTGGACGGAAAAAAACTGGAAAAGATGCTGATAGAGTATCTGCCGAAGGAAAAGGTTACCATAGTGGACAGCGCCGGAGAAGAAGAGGAAGGTGCTGGAGCTTCAGAAGAGGCGGATCTTTCTATCGAAGGTATAGACATGAAGGAAGGGGAGAAGAACTGCGGCAGCAGGGATGTGCTTCTTTCAGTGATGAAAGAGTATGAAGAAGCTGCAGATGAGAAGCTCAACAAAATAGAGCAGTATTACAAGGCAGAAGATATTAAAAACTATACCATAGAAGTCCATGCATTAAAGAGCTCATCCAGAATGATAGGGGCCATCGACCTTTCGGAAAAGGCTGCGTACCTGGAAAAATGCGGAAATGAAAACAATGTGGAAGAGATCCGGGAAAAAACTCCGGAGCTTCTCGAGATTCTGAAAGACGTAAAGGAAAAACTATACAGCACATTCGAACACGAGGACGAAGGGGAAAAACCGGAGATATCCGAGGAGGAACTCCTCTCTGCTTTCGGTACTGTAAAGGAGCTGGTGGAGGCATTTGATTTTGACAGTGCAGATGATGTGATTGGCATGGTGGATGCCTATAAAATACCGGATGAATATGCCGATAAATATGAGAGGGTGAAGGCTGCTGTCCGGAAAGTGGATCAGGCGGAATTACTGTCGATCCTATAGCCCCATACTTTTGCGGAAATGCTTGATTTTCCTAGCAAATTCCTGTAGAGTATATAGGCAGTTCTTCTTTAAGTATTAAGGAAATAATTATGGAAAAAGATATATATCTGGTGGCGCTGAATCAGAATTTTATGGTGAATGCCATCATTAAAAATATAACAGAAGCAGGATATAAGGCGTCTTTTCATAAACCCGGAGTGACTGAGCTGGGACGCATGGAAGAAAAGCCCCATATCTTTTTGCTATATCTGGAAGGCATACAGGAGGAGATGAACGATCTCTTCGTGTATCTGAAGGATTATATCGATGAAGAGGGATCCGGAATCCTGCTTTATCTGGTAGGGAACCCGGAGGAACTGGAAAAGGCTCATGCCATCATGCCGGCAGAGTTTGTTACCCATGAATTTGAGCGTCCGCTTAATGTGAAACTTCTTTCCGGTCAGATAGACGTGGATGTGGACAAAGGAGGCCTTGTGCAGGAGAAGAAGTCAATACTCGTGGTGGATGATGACAGCACCATGTTAAGAACTTTAAAGATGTTCCTTTCAGACAAATATCAGGTATATATGGCCAATTCCGGGATGAATGCCATAGCACTTCTTGCAAAGAAGAAGATAGACCTGATCCTGTTGGATTATGAAATGCCCGTGCTTAACGGACCGAAGGTGCTGGAAATGATCCGGTCCGAGTCCGAGTATAAGGATACACCCGTTATGTTCCTTACAGGGCGTGATGATAAAGAAAGCGTGATGAGTGTTATTAATCTTAAGCCGGAGAAGTATCTGCTTAAATCTCTCCCGGCGGATGAACTCATGAAGACCATAAACGATTTCTTCGAAATGCAGAAGGCGAAATAGAGCCCGCTTAAGCGGGCGATACTTCTTGACCGAAGGTCAAGAAGGGGCAATTAAAATAATATGCGGATATGGCGGAATAGGCAGACGCGCTAGATTTAGGTTCTAGTGGGAACACCCGTGCAGGTTCAAGTCCTGTTATCCGCACTTTTTATTTTTTAGGAGGTGCACATATAAATGATAGACATAAAATTCTTAAGAGAAAACCCGGATGCGGTTCGGGAGAATATTAAGAAAAAATATCAGGATCATAAGCTGCCGCTGGTAGACGAAGTTATCGAACTGGATAAGAAAGTCCGTGCAGCAAAGCAGGAAGGAGACGACCTCAGAAGCTCCAGAAACACTCTGTCCAAGCAGATAGGCGCCCTTATGAAAGAGGGGAAAAAGGACGAAGCGGAAAAGGTGAAGGCCCAGGTACAGGCCAATGCGGAGCGCCTGGCAGAACTGGAAGAAATAGAGCGTGATGCAAATGAAAAGCTCTTAAAAGACATGATGAGCATTCCGAACATCATAGATCCTTCCGTACCAATAGGAAAAGACGATTCCGAGAATGTGGAGATCGAAAGATTCGGTGAGCCGGTGGTTCCCGATTTTGAGATACCCTATCATACAGATATCATGGCACGCTTTAACGGAGTGGATTTCGAAGCTGCCGGGAAGGTGGCAGGAAACGGATTCTATTACCTCATGGGTGATATAGCAAGACTTCATTCCGCAGTTATAGCATATGCCAGGGACTTCATGATAAACAGAGGATTCACATACTGTGTGCCGCCTTTCATGATCCGTTCCAATGTGGTGACAGGCGTAATGAGTTTCGAAGAAATGGATGCCATGATGTATAAGATAGAAGGCGAAGACCTGTATCTTATCGGCACATCAGAGCATTCCATGATAGGAAAGTTCATAGACACTCTTAATGACGAAGAGAGCCTTCCCTATACGCTCACCAGCTATTCTCCCTGTTTCAGAAAAGAGAAGGGAGCACACGGCATCGAGGAAAGAGGCGTATACCGTATCCATCAGTTTGAAAAACAGGAGATGATAGTGGTTTGCAAGCCGGAGGAATCTCCCATGTGGTATGACAAACTGTGGCAGAACACAGTGGATCTGTTCCGCTCTCTGGACATCCCGGTACGTACTTTGGAATGCTGCTCCGGAGATCTGGCAGATCTGAAGGTGAAGTCCTGTGATGTGGAGGCATGGTCTCCCAGACAGAAGAAGTATTTCGAAGTGGGATCCTGCTCGAACCTTTCCGATGCTCAGGCCCGCAGGTTAAAGATCCGTGTAAAGAATAAGGACGGAGAGAAGTATTTCGCTCACACTCTGAATAACACGGTGGTGGCGCCCCCCAGAATGCTCATTGCATTCCTTGAGAATAATCTGAATGCAGACGGAACTGTGAATGTGCCGAAAGCGCTTCAGCCGTATATGGGCGGCACAGAGAAGCTGATACCGAAGAACTAGATAGTATAATAATTGGCAATAAAAAGAACCACTGTATATTCTTTCGCTCTTGTCACGTTTCTAACCTCATTGACATTCGAGCCGAGGAGTTGCTTCTGCGGAACTCGCATTTCATTTACAGCAAGTAATGAAAAAAGTTAGCTCAAACAGGTCCTCGAAGCAACGCTCGAATATCAATTCGCTAAGAAACGACAAATGCTACAGAATATACAGTGGTTCTTTTTTTGCCTTATCACTTGCCTCTGATAGCCGCCCTCTTTCTGGCCAGGGGATCGAGGATCCTTTTACGTATTCTGAGGGACTGGGGAGTCACTTCCAGAAGCTCATCCGTATCGATGAAATCAAGTGCCTGCTCCAGAGAAAGGATCTTCGGGGGCACCAGAGTCAGTGCTTCGTCTGCGGAAGAAGATCTGGTATTTGTCAGGTGCTTCTTTTTACACACATTAAGCTCTATATCTTCAGAACGGCTGCATTGTCCTATGACCATTCCACTATACACTTTCTCGCCGGGACCGATGAAGAGGGTGCCTCTGTCCTGAGCGGAGAATAGTCCGTAAGTAACAGATTCGCCTGTCTCGAAGGAGATGAGTGAACCGCTCTCTCTGTATGCTATATCACCCTTATAAGGCTCATATCCTTCATAAATGGTATTCATGATACCGTTTCCCTTGGTATCCGTCATGAATTCCCCTCTGTAACCGATAAGGCCCCGGGCGGGGATCTTCATCTCTATACGGGTGTAGCCGCCTGTGATGGGAGTCATGTTCACAAGCTCGCCCTTTCTCTGGGACAGCTTCTGGATCACGGATCCTGTGAAGTCGTCAGGCACGTCCACATAGGCTCTTTCCATGGGCTCCAGCTTCTTGCCGTTCTCGTCTTCTTTATAGAGCACTTCGGCCTTGGATACGGCAAATTCATATCCTTCACGACGCATGTTTTCAATCAGCACGGAAAGATGAAGCTCGCCTCGTCCCGATACTTTCAGGCTGTCGGGGCTCTCAGTATCCTCCACACGAAGGGACACGTCGGTGTTAAGCTCTTTCATCAGTCTGTCCCTGATATGGCGTGAGGTCACATACTTACCTTCCTGTCCTGCCAGAGGACTGTCATTTACGATGAAGTTCATGGAGATGGTGGGCTCGGATATCTTCTGGAAAGGAATGGCTTCCGGAGCCTCCGGACCGCAGATGGTGTCTCCTATATGGAGATCGGCGATACCGGAAATGGCCACGATGGAGCCAATGCCGGCCTCTGTCACGTCCACCTTATTCAGTCCGTCAAACTCATACAGCTTTGAAATACGAACCCTAGTCTGCTTGTCGGGGTCGTGATGGTTTACCACCACTGCTTCCTGATTCAGCTTCAGTGTTCCGTTTTCTACTTTTCCGATACCGATACGTCCCACATACTCGTTATAGTCGATGGTGGAGATCAGCATCTGTGTATTTGCCTCCGGGTCTCCTGTGGGAGCCGGAATATAGTCTATGATGGTCTCGAAGAGGGGAGTCATATCTTTCTTGCCGCCTGCATGGAGATCCAAAAGTTCGCGTACGCAGTATCCGTCTCTGGCAGATGCGTAGAGGAAGGGGCAGTCCAGCTGCTCATCATTGGCATCCAGATCCATAAGGAGTTCCAGCACTTCGTCTACCACTTCGTTGGGGCGGGCCTCGGGACGGTCTATCTTATTGATGCAGCAGATCACCGGCAGGTTAAGGTCCAGGGCTTTCATAAGCACGAACTTGGTCTGGGGCATAGCGCCTTCAAATGCATCTACGAGGAGCACCACGCCATCCACCATCTTAAGCACACGTTCCACTTCGCCGCCGAAGTCTGCATGTCCGGGAGTGTCTATAATGTTTATCTTTGTGTCTTTAAAGAATACTGCTGTGTTTTTTGAGAGTATGGTGATACCACGCTCTCTTTCTATGTCATTAGAGTCCATGACTCTTTCCTGTACTTCCTGATTTTCGCGGAACACACCGCTTTGCTTCAGAAGCTCATCCACCAGGGTGGTCTTACCGTGGTCTACGTGAGCGATGATAGCAATGTTTCTGATATCTTCTCTTTTTTGCTTCATGATACTTCTTCTTTCTCTAACGTTTCCTTAATATATAATCCTCAAAATCGACTTTCCTATATTACCACAAAGCATGGGTTTTTCAAGAAAAAAATGTATATCTTTACCATTTCATGTATGCTATAATAACACAGATTATGTGAATCAAAAGAAGAGCACATAAAGGAGGACATGATGGAAGCCGGAAAGATACAGGTGTATTACGGGGAAGGACAGGGAAAAAGCTCTGCTGCCCTCGGAAATGCAGTACGTGCCGGAAGTCGTGGCAAAACCGCATATATCATCCATTTCATGAAATATGACGAGAATGTGGATTTCATGAAGGGTCTGGAGCCGAATGTGAAGATCTTCCGTTTTGAGAAATCCGAAAGAGGCTTTGACGACCTGACAGATGAAGAGAAATCTGACGAGAAGCAGAATATAGCCAACGGCCTGAATTTCGCAAAGAAGGCCCTGGTAACAGAAGAATGTGATGTCCTGGTGCTGGATGAAGTGCTGGGACTCATAGATGAAGGCATCATCACCAATGGTGACCTTCTTAATATCCTTAATGAAAAGTCCCTGTTTTCCACAGTGATCCTGACAGGAAGAAGTCTTCCTGACGAGATCCGAAAAGCAGCGGATGAAGTGCTTAATATTATGCCCGAATAAGAAGGAGGATCAGAAATGCCGATTTACAAAGGTTCAGGTGTGGCCATAGTCACTCCCATGAAAGACAATAAGGACCAGGACGTAAATTTCGATAAACTGGAAGAACTGATAGAGTTTCACGTAAAGAACGGTACAGATGCCATCATAATCGCAGGGACCACAGGGGAAAGCTCCACACTCACCATGGAGGAGCACAGAGAAGTGATAAAGGCTGCAGTGAACTTCACAAAAGGCCGTATCCCGGTGGTGGCAGGCACAGGTTCAAACTGCACCAGGACAGCCATCCAGCTCACTAAGGAAGCAGAAGAAGACGGAGCCGATGCAGCCCTCATAGTGACACCTTATTACAATAAGTCCACTCAGGCAGGGCTGATACGTCACTACAGCATGATCGCCGACGAGACGAAGCTTCCCATCATCATCTACAATGTGCCGGGACGCACCGGATGTAATATCCTGCCGGAGACAGTGGCAGAGATCGTTAAGACAAAGAAGAACGTGGTGGGACTGAAGGAAGCTACGGGAAACTTCACCCAGGCATCAAAGACCATGCAGCTTTGTGATGGAAACATAGAGATGTATTCCGGCGAGGACGGACTTATTACACCGCTCCTTTCCATAGGGGCTCTTGGCGTCATATCAGTAATAGCAAATGTGGCTCCGAAGGAGACGCATGAGCTTTGCCAGAGCTTTTTCGACGGCAATGTGGCAAGGTCCAGAGAACTGCAGATGAAGTTCATTCCTCTGGTAGAGGCCCTTTTCTCTGAAGTGAACCCCATCCCTGTAAAGAAGGCCATGAACCTCATGGGTATGGAAGTGGGATCCCTTCGTCCGCCTCTTTGTGAAATGGGTGATAAGGCGGCAGAGAATCTCAAGGCGGAAATGAAGAAATTCGGACTCATATAAGATCAGGAGAAATCAATGACCAGAATAATAATGCACGGATGTAACGGCCACATGGGTCGGGTGATATCCGATCTGTGCGAAAACAATGACAATGTAGAAATAGTGGCAGGAGTGGATCCGGTAACATCCTGTGATCACACATATCCTGTATATAAGAATATCAATGACTGTGGGCTTAAGGCCGATGCGGTCATTGATTTTTCAAATGCGGCGGCAGTAGACGGACTTCTGGATTACTGTACGGAGAAAAACATCCCTCTTGTGCTTTGCACCACCGGGCTTTCCGATGAACAGATAAAGAAGGTGGAAGAGGCGTCAAAAAAGACAGCCGTCCTTCGCTCGGCAAATATGTCTCTCGGAATAAACACTCTTATGGATCTCTTAAAAAAGGCAGCCAGAGTATTTGCTCCCGCGGGATTTGATATCGAACTTGTGGAGAAGCATCATAACAGAAAACTGGATGCCCCCAGCGGCACAGCCATCGCACTGGCAGACAGTGTGAACGAAGCGCTGAATAACGAATACACCTATGTGTATGACAGGAGTGAGAGACGGGAAAAGAGAGATCCGAAGGAGATCGGCATCTCTGCAGTCCGGGGAGGAAATATAGTGGGCGAGCATGAGGTGATCTTCGCGGGAACGGATGAAGTCATCACATTCACTCACACGGCATATTCCAGAAGTGTCTTTGCATCCGGGGCTATAGAAGCAGCTAAATTCCTGGCAGGAAAGCCTGCAGGACTATATGATATGGCAGATGTGATCGCAGAAAAATAGGAGCAGAAAATGAAACTAAAAAGCGGACAGACTATCA
>JAILDZ010000194.1 GCA_024688505.1 Lachnospiraceae bacterium | reverse complement strand
TGAAGGATGATATAGCAGTCCTAAAGGAACTGAAGCAGACCTATGAGGACATAGAAGCCTTTATAGAACTCGGTAACGAAGAAGAGGATCAGGATATAGCAAATGAGGCTATAGAGACCTTTGAAACTTTCGAAAAGACTTTTGACAATATCAGAATGAAGACCCTGCTCTCCGGCGAACATGATGCCTGCAATGCAGTGGTGACGCTCCATTCGGGAGCCGGTGGTACCGAAGCCTGTGACTGGACAGCCATGCTTTATCGTATGTATAAGAGATGGGCGGAATCCAGGGGATTTACTGTGGAAGAACTGGACTTCCTGGAAGGAGACGAGGCGGGCATCAAGTCCGTCACATTCCAGGTGGATGGAGAAAATGCTTACGGGTATTTAAAGAGTGAGCACGGCATTCACAGACTGGTGCGTATCTCACCATTCAATGCTAACGGAAAGCGCCAGACCTCCTTTGCATCCTGCGATGTGATGCCTGATATAGAGGAGGATGTGGATATAGAGATAAAGGATGAAGATATCCGTATCGATACATACCGCTCCAGCGGTGCCGGCGGTCAGCATATCAATAAGACCAGCTCCGCCATTCGTATCACTCACTTTCCCACGGGTATCGTGGTGCAGTGTCAGAATGAACGGTCTCAGCATATGAATAAAGACAAGGCCATGATGATGCTTCGAAGCAAGCTGCTTCTCTTAAAGGAAGAAGAGAACAGGAAGAAAGAAGCGGGCATCAGAGGTGACGTGGCTGATATTGGCTGGGGAAGCCAGATACGCTCTTATGTGCTTCAGCCATATACCATGGTAAAGGATCTTCGTACCGGAGAAGAAACGGGAAACAGCGGGGCTGTTTTGGACGGAGATCTGCAGCCGTTTATGAATGCATATCTTAAGTGGATGTCCCTGGGGTGCCCGGCAAGAGGTGCCGCAGATATAGAATAAGATGAACAGTGCCAAGTACATCTCGACCGACAATATACAAGAAAGGAAAGACTATGAAAGCAGCAATAATGGGATACGGAACCATCGGTTCCGGTGTGGCGGAAATCCTCCGTGTGAATAAAGATCTGATAAAGAAAAACGCAGGCGAAGAGATCGAGCTTAAATACATCCTGGACCTTCGGGATTTCCCCGGGGACCCCGAGGAAAAGAAGCTGGTAAAAGACGTGGATGTGATCGTAAAGGATCCTGAAGTCCGTCTGGTTGTGGAGACCATGGGCGGCGTGGAGCCTGCATATACATTTGTCAGAAAGATGCTGGAAGCAGGAAAGCATGTGACCACATCAAATAAGGCCCTGGTGGCAGATAAGGGCGCGGAGCTCATCCGTATAGCCAGGGAAAACAAAGTGAACTTCCTTTTCGAGGCATCTGTGGGCGGGGGTATTCCCATTATAAGGACATTAAACCGAAGCCTTACCGGTGATGTGATAGAAGAGATCACAGGTATCGTAAACGGTACCACGAACTATATGCTGACAAAGATGACTAACGAAGGCTCCGACTTCGATGATGTGTTAAAAGAAGCTCAGGCCAAGGGGTATGCCGAAAAGGATCCCACAGCGGATATCGAAGGCCATGATGCCTGCAGAAAGATAGCCATCCTCACTTCTCTGGTGGCAGGGCAGCAGGTGGATTTCAACGATATAGACACAGAGGGTATCACACATATAACCGCTACAGACATCAAATATGCCAAGGCAGCAGGCATGAAGATAAAGCTTTTGGCCCGCTCCGCAGTGGCAGGAGATACATATGCAGCCAGAGTGGCGCCCTACCTTCTTTCTCCATCCCATCCTCTGTACAGCGTGGATGATGTGTTCAATGCGGTTTTCGTACGCGGTAACATGCTGGGTGACAGCATGTATTACGGCAGCGGTGCAGGAAAGCTCCCCACAGCAAGCGCAGTGGTGGGCGACCTCATCGAAATGCTGAAGCATGCGGACAAGAACATCTATCTGGAATGGAAAGAAGAAAAGCTGACTCTCGGTAATCCGGAAGATCAGGAAAACAGGTATTTCATCAGGACTTCCGCATCCAAGGAGCAGGTGAAAGAGGCATTTGGCGAGGCTGAATTTGTGGATGCCGGCATCCAGGGAGAGTGTGGATTCATTACAGGACTTCTTCGTGAAAGAGATTATCATGAAAAGATCAAGAAACTTCCCGATGTGAAGAATATGATCAGACTGGACTGATATGGCATTAACAAACGGATATCTGCAGTTTTTTCTCGGATTCCTCCTTCTTATCACTATGGGAGGAAATATGTGGAGCGGGGCCAGAAAGGCCAGAAGCGTCCGCGTGTTTTACGGTCTTATGGGTTCGGATATCACTATGCTCTTCGCAGGAAGTGCCGATAACTTCCTGCTCTATGCCACATCAGACAGTCCTGAGAAATACATATGGCTGGAAGGCCTCCTTTCCGGTATCAGTGATGCTTCATATTTCTGTGTACTTGGGCTTTTTATCCTGTATCTGGATGTATACGGAAGAGATGATGATAAACCGGTGGGAATACTGGCGCTGATCGGGGTGATTGTATCCGTTATCTATGCCATATTCTGGCTGGTCTCCGATTTTAACGGGGCCATATATACCCGTGATGCAGAGACTGTTATGCGCGGGGCTCTCTATTATATAGGTCAGCTGGGAGGATATATCACAGGTATCCTTTCTATTGTCATAGTC
>JAILDZ010000193.1 GCA_024688505.1 Lachnospiraceae bacterium | reverse complement strand
GTGATAAAATGTGGTGCCCACCAGCTCATCCGGCAGATATTGCTGATCCACATAGTGGTTTTCAAAATCATGTGCATAGAGATATCCCTGGTCCCGCTCCATGCCGTATGAATCCGCATGCTTATTCTGCAGGTGTCTCGGAATGGCTCCGCTCTTTTGCGACTCCACAGTACGAAGGGCATCTCCTATGGCAAGGTATGAAGCATTGCTCTTCGGTGCCGTGGCCACATACACTGCAGCCTCGGAAAGGATGATCCTGGCTTCCGGCATCCCTACGCGTTCCACCGCCTGAGCAGCAGCCGTGGCCACCACCAGTGCGTTCGGGTCTGCCATACCCACATCCTCCGCCGCACATATCATAATGCGCCGGGCAATGAATTTGATGTCTTCTCCCGCATAAAGCATCCGAGCCAGGTAGTATACAGCCGCATCGGGATCTGTGCCCCGCATGCTCTTTATGAATGCGGAGATGGTATCGTAATGATTCTCTCCTTCTTTATCATATTTAAGGATCCTCTTTTGGATGCATTCTCCTGCCACTTCCAGAGTGATATGGATGGTGCCGTCTGCTTCCGGCTCTGTGGTCAGGATCCCAAGCTCAATGGCTGTGAGGGCTGCCCTGGCGTCTCCGTCTGATGTGTCTGCCAGAAAATCATAGGCCTCCTCATCCACCTTTGTGTTATAGGCGCCCATGCCCTTTTCCTTATCATTTACTGCCCGCTTTATGATGGTCTTCACATCCTCTTTCGAAAGGGGCTTCAGCTCAAATATTAGTGAGCGGGAGAGCAAAGCGGAATTCACTTCGAAATAGGGGTTTTCCGTGGTGGCCCCGATCAGGATTATGGTACCGTCCTCCACAAAAGGAAGGAGATAGTCCTGCTGCCCTTTATTAAATCTGTGGATCTCGTCTATAAAGAGGATGGTCCTCTTCTGATACATCCCCAGGGTGTCCTTCGCTTTTTTCACCACTTCTTCCATGTCCTTCTTACCGGCAGAAGTGGCGTTTATCTGTTCAAACTCCCCCTTTGTGGTGTTTGCTATGACCTTTGCTATGGTGGTCTTACCCGTGCCCGGGGGACCGTAGAATATTATGGAGGAAAGCTTGTCCGCCTTTATGGCGCGGTAGAGCATCTTATCCTTTCCGATGATATGCTGCTGCCCCACCACTTCATCCAGAGATGATGGCCTCATTCTGGATGCCAGAGGGGATTCCTTTTTGCTGTTTTCCTGCCTCATGTAGTCAAAAATATCCATGATCTTCCTTGTCTATCTGGTTAAGAATCTTTCGTATCTACGTATTTCCTTTTCTGCAGTATACTCCGGAAACACCTTTTTCATCAGGTTCCTGCCCATGTCATTTACCGGAGAAAAAGCCACGGTGGCATCATCCTGCAGCACCTCTTTTGCTGCGTTAAAACATGTGGATAAAAGAGCTATCATGGCAAGACCGTCCTTCACGTCTTCATCCTGATATACCCACTCGTTCATGACTTCTTTTTCATTGAGGCGGCTCATAAGAATACAACCCTTTATCTCCTCATCCTCCATATAAAAGAAGCTAAGTTCCGGATCCAGCACCTCCGGATCTATTCCCGAATATAAGCCGTTATTTGCTATATGGTTTCCGAAAGCTCTGAGAGTGATCCCCGAAACCTTGTCCATCCTTCGGATATCATGACTAAAGCTCTTTTTTTCTGCTGCTTTCAGCACCGGGGACTCATTTATATCGGTCATGCTGACTTTGACAAAGGGATCTGTCTCACGCTTTGTCATCCCGAATCTGTAGAAAAGCCCTTCCATGCTGTCCCACAGATTCACCGGCAGGTTTTCTTCCACTATGATGCGTGGCTCGGCATCTATGATGGTCTGATATAGCTTTGCCATGTCTATTATGATGTATTCCATCAGATCAAATGCCACTCCCTGCCTGAGGCGTGCTTTCGTCACGGCGATAGAACGAAGATAGGCACCATCCATAGTGGGCTCCACAGCAGCAGCTCCCACCATCTCATCTGTCTCATCATCAAAACTGAAATAAATGACGCACTCATCCAGAACAGGATCATCAATCAGCCATGGCGCGAAAAATCCGGAATATTTTTTTGCATCCTCTGAATCTGTTTTTATTATCTGTAACATCTGTCTTCTCCGCACATATATGAATGGATACTATTTAAACTTCCCGAATAACAGGTATGGTCTATTTCCAAAGCGTAACTGTAGGTCCTTTTTGTATCTTCTCCTCTCGAAATATCCCATTGTCGGGCCGCCTTTGACATTCTTTCTCCCCA
>JAILDZ010000160.1 GCA_024688505.1 Lachnospiraceae bacterium | reverse complement strand
CGGCGATAGCTGGTTAAGCAGGTCATTCGTACCGAGCATTACCGCGAAATAATCCGGTTTCTCATATCTTTCCATAGCCTTCCGGATCCGTTTGATCTCTGCCTCATGCCTCGGCAGGCACCTGCCGTTAAGCCCGTCTTCAATGATCTGTACGGAATCTTTCAAGTGCTCACGCAGCAACGACACCCAGCGGCTATGCTCCGGCAGCCTGGCATCTTCATAACATGTCGCCTGCGGATTATAGCCATAAGTGTTGGAATCACCATATAGATACAGGATCTTTTTATCCTTCATGTCATTGTCCCTCTTTACAAAATCGAACGTGCGTTCTATAATATACCACACGGTCTTTTGATGTCGGGGTATTTGTATGAAAAATGATGGAGCTGATAGAAGATATACGGATGTGGATGTGATCTGCCAGTTCTCAGCAGACGGCCATATCATGCCCATAAAGATCCGTACTCAGGATGAAGAAGGCGAATACCAGACTTTTGTGATAAAACAGTTCAAGCAGGTGAGTCTCTCCACCTCGGAGACTCAGCATGACGGCATCTATACCAGCACAGACAGCATTGTCTTTGACTGTTGCATCACTGTTTTTAACGTGAAGCGGATCATCCGGTTATATTTCGATAAGCGATATGCCGTCTGGCATATGACGACATGATCCATGCCCCGGGATTATAGAGCTCATTCCATGCTCTTCGAATACTCCGCTACGTATTCCCGCAGCTCTTTCACCACATCCTCCGGTCCCATCAGTTTCACCTTCGGTCCCATGCCGAAGAGCCAGCCGAAGAAATGCGGGCTGACATTCACGTCCACATGGAATTCGCTGTGGTTCTCATCCACAGGGTGAAATGTGATGTCCTTTCCGAACCGGTCCAAAAACACTCCGCACATACTGTTTTCGAAACGGATCTTCACCTTTTTCTTCGGGCCGCCATACATGCCGAAGGTGACTTTCGCGATCTCCGCCATGTCATAGTCCTTGAATTCTTTCTGCCCTGTCCGCTTCTCCCCCGTGATGGATATCTTCATCATCTTATCCACGCGGTAGCTTTTTATCTTTCCGTCCCACTCGTCATAGGCGATCATGTAATAGTTTTCGTCCACCCAGGTGAGACCCCAGGGGCTCAGCACGAACCATTCCCCGTCCCTGCGAGCCACCAGATTCTTATTGATGTCCCATTTATAATACTTAAACCGTATCTTCTTATTCTCGTTTATCGCGTTATAGACTTCGTCCACATTGTAGAAGACGCTCTCGTTCATAGTCTTCACACGGTCGTCGATGAAGACCTGCCTCTGGAGTGTCTTGCCCTGGTGCTCGCTCACAAAGCCTTTGATCTTTTTTATCAGTTCTCTGGATTTGGTCTGGCTGATAAACCGGGAAGACTGTATGGCATCCACTAAAAGCTTCACTTCCGCCAGCTCAAAGTCACGGCTGCCCACATGATAATAGGTTTCCCGGCCCACCTGCTCTTTGATGATCTCCACGCCGAACTTCTCTGTCATGTCCGCAAAGTCCGCATAGATGCTTTTTCGCTCGGCGGTCACATCATACTTCTCCAGCTCCGCTATGATCTGCGGCATGGTCAGCGAATGATCGTCGTCGGTCTTTTCCAGCATGATCTTCATGAGATAGGTGAATTTATACTTCTGATTTGCTCCCCTAGACATTTTGTCCCCCTGTGATGTCGTTTATCACTTCGCCTGCGATTATAAGCCCCGCCACAGATGGCGCGAAAGCCGTGGAACCCGGGATTTCCCGCTTGGCTGTTTCTTCCCCGGTATACTGTTCTGCCGGTCTTTTCGGCTCTTCCTTGGAATACACCACCTTCAGGGAGTCGATCCCGCGCTTCCTGCATTCGCGGCGCATGACCTTTGCCAGAGGGCAGATGGATGTCTTATATATATCCGCCACTTCGAACATGTCCGCATGGATCTTATTGCCCGCCCCCATGGAGGATATCACCGGGGCGCCTTCTTTCTTTGCCTTTTCTATGATGGCCAGTTTCCCTGTCACCGTGTCTATGGCATCCACCACATAGTCATATTCGCGGAAATCGAACATGTCCTGTGTGTCCGGCAGGAAGAATGTCCTGTACGTCCGGACCTCACATTCCGGGTTTATGTCGTGCACTCTTTCTGCCGCCACGTCCACCTTATATTCCCCGATGGTCTTCCTGGTGGCTATGATCTGGCGATTTATATTCGTAAGGCACACCTTGTCATTATCGATCAGGTCCAGTGCGCCCACTCCGCTTCGCGCCAGGGCTTCCACCACGTATCCGCCCACTCCGCCTATGCCGAACACTGCCACTCGTGCGGAGAAGAGCTTCTCCATATTCTTCTGTCCATATATCAGCTGTGTCCTGGAAAACTGATTCATCCGTTCAGCTCCTTAAAGTGCGGCCGATCCTCCTGCACCCCTGTTCTCGCCACGATGACATATTCCTTTCATCGATAAGCGTTTCCTGTTACTTAATAACGGATGTATTATAACACATAATCCCTGCATTTTTTCGATGATCAGGTAATTCACGCACTTGCCATCTGCCAGTTTTCTGCCTGCTGCCTGATCCGCACAAACTTCGCGTACTTTCCGTCCATAGCCGCCAGTTCCTCGTGCTTTCCTCTTTCCACTATCCGGCCGTCATCCACCACAAGTATCTGATCTGCCGCCTCGATCGTTGCCAGCCTGTGTGCGATTATTATCACTGTCTTTCCCCGGGAGAGTTCTGTAAGGGCTCCCTGGATCAGGTGCTCATTTTCCGGATCAATGCTGGCTGTCGATTCATCAAGGATTATGATCGGAGAGTCTTTTAGTATTGCTCTTGCGATAGATATCCTCTGCTTCTGTCCGCCGGAGAGAGTCCCTCCGCCTTCACCTATCACGGTATCGTATCCATCGGGCAGTTCCATGATAAAATCGTGGCAGCGGGCTTTCTTCGCCGCTTCTATCATCTCCGCTTCCGATACATTATCCCTTCCGAAGCATATATTTGCACGTATCGTGTCATTAAACAGATATACGTTCTGAAACACCATGGATATATTTTTTAGCAGGCTGTCCAGGCTGTATTCTTTCACATCTGTTCCGCCCACTGTGATGCTTCCCTTTGTCACGTCATAGAATCTGGCGATCAGATTACATATCGTCGTCTTGCCGCTTCCTGATGGGCCCACGATGGCGGTGGTGGAGCCTTCGGGGATCGAGAAAGAAACATCCCTCAGAACCTTTCTGTCTTCCGTCTCCCGGGCGTTGTAATATGAGAAATCCACATTTGAAAACTCGATGTCATAATTCACCGGACTGATATCTTTGCCCTCCGCATCCAGCAGATTGGTATCGGAGAACATCTCCATTTTGTCAAAGGCATTATTGATCACTGACAGCACGTGAGCGCTGTCCGCTATGGGCTCTACGGAATTAAATACAGACATCGAGAGAAACGTTACGATAAGCACCATGGACAGGTCCAGTCTTCCGGCCATTCCCGCATACATTACCGAAATGATCATCCATACACTGGCCGCTTTCAGCGCAAAGATGTGCAGACAGTTATAAGGAATGAAGCCGCATTCGATCTTCAGTGCTATCCTTTTTGCCCTCGCACAGGCTTCCGTGAAATCCTTTACCGAAGCGCCCTCCATTCCAAAGGACTTGACCACCGGCAGCCCCCTGGTATACTCAAGCGTTGCTCTGGTCAGGCGCTCGTTCTCGTCATTTAGGACTTTTGTGTTGGCGTTGCTGTGCTTCGATATCATCAAAAGAAAAATGAAGGAAACGAGCACGCCGCCAAGAGAGATAAGAGCGCATTCAGGTACAGTGAAGATAAGGAAAAGCAGGATACAAAGGAAGTTCAGGTAGCCTCCGATGAATCCGTCCACCATACGTATGCCCATATTCTCCAGTGTTGCCAGTCCTGTAGTGATGGCGTTCAGGATTGCACCTGTATCGTTTGTCTGGAAATAACCCAGCGATACGCGCTTTAAAGCTTCTCCTATCTTAAGCCTGTCTCTTGCTACGAGTTCATATCCTATCTTCTCGTGAAAACGTGCTTTCAGGTAGTCAAAGAGAAATCTTGCAAATACCATCAGTGTTATGGCTGTCAGGCTCTTTATAGCGAGAAGCGGATCGATCCCGTCACCGTTCTTAACACTTTCTATTATTATTCCTATCACATATCCGGCATAAGCCACCGGCGCAGCCACTGCCCATGAAGAAAGAAAGGAGAATATGAATCCCACAAACAGACTCGCCTTGAATTCTCCGCACCAGTCTATGATCCTTTTTATTGTTCCAAACATCTCTTACGCCTCCTTAATACTGCCGGCCGCCCAGTTTTTAGCGCCCACATGTGCCTGCCACATTCTGTTATATAGCGGGGATCTTTCAATGAGTTCTTCCTGCGTTCCCATATCTTCTATCCGGCCGTCGTTTAATACCACTATCCTGTCCGCGTTTTTGATCGTGGACAGCCTGTGCGCGATCACCAGAAGTGTCTTTCCCTTTGTCAGATTGGCGATGGATTCCTGCAGCTTTGTTTCATTCTCGGGATCGGTAAAGGCCGTTGCCTCATCGAGTATCACTATAGGTGCGTTTTTAAGCATCATGCGCGCTATAGCGATCCTTTGTCTTTCGCCACCGGATAGCCTCTTGCCGGCTTCTCCCGCGGATGTATCATATCCGTCCGGAAGCTTCCTTATGAATTCGTCGCAGCATGCAGCCTTTGCAGCTTCCATCACTTCCTCGTCTGTGGCATCCGGCTTTCC
>JAILDZ010000155.1 GCA_024688505.1 Lachnospiraceae bacterium | reverse complement strand
CCATCAACACGCATTTTTTGCGTGTTGTTATCTTTATCGATTTCGCCTTCAGAAAAACGTTATTTATATGCTTACGAATGGTCTTCTCATCTCTGCCGAACAGCTGAGCCATCTGATTTGCAGTAAGCCATACCATTTCATTTTCTAGGGCAACTGGTAACTTAATAGACCTATCTTTAGTTTCAAAAAGAACAATTTCGTTTTCTTTATTCATAATCTTTGTTTATCCTTTGGACTTAATTCCTTTTCGGCCTCAAATAAGTATTATCACGAAAAGTTTACTTCTTCAAACGGTATTATTCAGCCATAAGAACTCGTCAATCAAATATACTGCACAGAATATCAGAATCACGAGTACTGCATATCCTGCAAGATATCCGGGTACACCCATTAATGATGCCATCCATTCTAATGGAGTTCCCTCCGGCGGCCAATTCACAAAGAAATAATTACACCTAAAGCACCTGTCAAAAATGTATATCGCCGGTGTGATAACCACCAGAAAAAGGACCGGCTGATATATCTTCTTTATGGATGGAGAAATGTACCCGTTAAGTCTCAATGCCAGTGGATAGAATACAAGAAGTCCATGCCAAATGAAACTGTACAGGTTCATAAAGTTCCATACCGGGTAATATTCTATCCAGTCAGGAAATATCAGTGCTGCCAATGAAGCCGGCATTATCAGTACGTAGGACACCTCGCCACAGAAAGCTTTTATCTTTTCATTATCGAAATACTCCCTTATCAGGAAAACGAATATCCCGATGCTGCATATATGCAGAGGCAGAAACCCAAGCCCGAAGTGATGGACAAATATCAGGAATCCATCCTTGAAGAATTCCATACACAGCATAACAACGGGAATCATCCTGAGGATCCGTAATTTCTGCTCCTTCGCTAATCTGAAAAACAGCCATAATCCAAGTATTACAAGCAGTAAAACGATCCCTGTGCTTAAGAGATGGGTACTGCTAAAAAGCGGATATCCCATCCCTAAGGGAATATCATCCTGTTCTTTCCAGAAATACTGCATCAGATCTTGAAATCCAGACAGCTGCGGGTCTTTGTATATGGTCTCACCTTCCCGTCTGCAACTGCCATATGAGCAGGATTAACTGCATAGGCTTTCAGGGCTTCTTCATCATCAAAGGTGGAATCCAGCATAAGAAACAGCTCATCTTTTAAGGTCCAAAGAATAACATGCTTTACCATTGCTTCCCTCCTTAACTATCCTCCGGCTTCTTTCCTATTAACTTAATAATATCCTCTTCATTTGCATCCGGATATAGTTCCTTTACTCTGTCAATGATCTTCTGCCAGGACTCTGACGGTTTTTCATTATATGCGGCCGTCACCTTCTCATATCCCCATACTGCTTCCGGCGGGAGCATGATAGAGACAGCCATACCATATTCTTCTCCGCGCTTATTAGTTCTCCTGCAAAAATCCGTTATCACTAGGTATGTCTGCATCTGAAGGCCGGTAATGATCCCGGGATAATTCTTTTCCCCGCCTTTACCGAATCCGGCTTTCTTCTTCAGTTCCGTTGAAAGGATCTGATCATCCGGGAAGGTTACATCCCCGTCTTCATCCCGTCCGGTTAGGAGATCCATTATTATCCTCTCCCTGCGGTTTGCAAGTCCGTCCTCCCACCGGGAATCAAAGTCATATCCGTTCCGTCTGTAATTCACAAAGAACGGAAGCCATTCGAGGCTTATGAATCCTGCTTTCTTGTCAAAGAACTTCCCATAGGCAACCTTATGGCTCCCCGCTATTATTTCACGCCACTCCCATGGATCCTGTTCTCTGTTACCAGTCCACCAATAATCCGGAGATACATGCTCCTCTGCAGAGAATCCTTCAACATCATTTGCGAACAGGGGAAGAAAGCCCACTTCATTTATCCAGTTTATCAGTTCCTGCCAAGTGCGGATCCGGTAAGGACTGTTCCAGTCCAGACCGTGCATTATCCATTCGCCGTTTTCATTCGCCATTCTGCTTCTCCCATAACTTTTTTATTTTACTATAATCCCGGGAAATTAACATCGTTTTAAGTAACTACTTCAACAGACAAGTCTATTAGTTGGGGCTGATTACTCCTGGAGTTTAACCAGTCCATGGAGTCTTATCTTGGTCTGAACAACGAACAAAATAGTATTATTCGTCTTTATGTGTATTAAAAAGTAGAGATAAAGACAAGCAATATTGACAAATCCTGATATAGATTATAGAATTTTATTATGTGCAAAGTATTGATCGGTAGAAAAGAAGAATATAAGAGACTAAACAAATGCATGAGTGAACCGACTTCACAGTTGGTTATCGTCTATGGCCGTAGAAGAGTGGGCAAGACGTTCCTAATAAACCAATATTTTGACAATACGTTCGCATTTAAGCTCACAGGATCATATGATGAATCCAAATCGGTTCAGCTGGAGATGTTTGCCAATGAACTTAGCCGCAGAAGCGGAGTAGAAAAGAAGCCTCCTAAGAACTGGAAGCAGGCATTTAATTTGCTCCGGGAATATATAGAAGGACTTGGGACTTCTCAAAAGTGCGTAGTGTTCTTTGATGAAATGCCCTGGCTTGATACACATAAGTCTGGATTTCTCAAAGCTTTTGAGTTTTTTTGGAATGATTTTGGAAGCGCCAGAAATAACCTGGTATTTATTGTCTGCGGATCTGCAACATCATGGCTTGTTGACAACATAGAACATAACAAAGGCGGTCTTTTCAATAGGCAGTCCTGCAAGCTTTTTCTCAATCCTTTTACTTTACGGGAAACGGAAGAATATCTGTTAAGCAGGAATTTCTCATGGTCAAGGTATGATACTACCGAATGTTACATGACAATGGGTGGAATCCCGTATTATCTTACCCTTTTAGATAACAGCCTCTCTTACTTGCAGAACATAGACAAACTCTTTTTTAGAAAAAGATCAGAGCTGTGGGATGAATTTGATCATCTTTACAGTACTCTGTTTAAGAAAAGCGAGAACTACATAAGCGTTGTAAGTGCGTTGAGCAAGAAAAAAGAAGGACTTACAAGAAAAGAAATCTGCGCCAAAACGGGTCTGCACACAAATGGAAATCTGTCTAAAATCATAAAAAACCTGGTAGATTCAGGCTTTATTAGAGAAAACCTGTTTTTTGGAAACAAGAAAAGGGACACAATATATCAGCTGGCTGATTATTACACCTGTTTCTATTTTAATTTTCTTACTGGTAAAAAGCGAACTGACGAGCATTATTGGAGCAATTCGTTGGATCTCCCGGCAAGGAGAACTTGGGCAGGGCTTACCTTTGAGCAAGTATGCAAGGATCATATATTTCAGATAAGGAAGAGCCTGGGTATATCCGGAGTCCTGTCTGAAATATCGTCGTGGTCAACTGATGGAGATAAGACGCTTGGGATTTCAGGGGCACAGATTGACCTGCTTATAGATAGAAGAGACCGGGTAATTAATCTTTGCGAGATGAAATTTTCTGTAAATGACTATATTATAGACAAAGATTACAGTGATAT
>JAILDZ010000144.1 GCA_024688505.1 Lachnospiraceae bacterium | reverse complement strand
CATTATTTGCAGGCTGCGGCAAGAAGGCGGACAGTGAGTTCGCTACGGCTGAGGATATTCAGCCCACACTCACATATTTCGGAAGCCTGAATGCAAATGATACCGACGATCAGATGGCAGTGTTCAAAAACGAAGACGGAGATCTGGTATATCTCTTTAAGTTTGACGGAACACTGGACTATGGCATTGTGGAGGAGACAGGTACAGCCACCACAGATGATGGGCAGGAGTACGCTACTGTGGATCTGATGGAGACATACGGATATTACTTCACAAACGAAGATGCCACCGAAGGCATCCTGGTTAAGGACGGTGAAGTGCTTAAGGCTACAGAGCTGGGTGAAGAAGGGGCCAGAGAGCTTGTTAATGAGACTCTCTGATCCACAAGAGTATTAAAGAAATATCAGGAGGTGGTACTGTCACAGGGGCCGTCGCTTTTTAGGAGAGAAGAGAATAGCAGACAGAAAGCCGTTGATCTCAGGGTGACAGGGAGGATGCTATGGAGTTTTTAGGAAACGGGAACTTACAGGGAAAAAAGCAGGAAGAAAAGAAGATCTTAAACGGTAGTGAGATGGAGAAAGACCGGGAATATGAGATCGACATGGACTATGCCAAAAGAAAGGTTATGGGGCCGGAAGAGGACGAGATCGAGGTCAAGCTCAATAATTCACAGATAGTGGATGAAGCCATCGAGAACATCAACGTCAATATGCCGGAGCAGATAGGCATCCTGGGTGAGAAAGAGTTCAATAAAGAGGCTGCCCTGAATGACCTTGATAATCTTTTTGAAGAAGTGTCCGCAGACCACAGAAGAGCAGCTCTGTTCTATAAAGTCCGCGATGCTGTGGAAGTATACAGAAACGAGGAGAACCAGGAAAGAAAAGGATCTCTTCTTTTTGCCGTTCGTGAAGCTGCAGCAAACTACCTGATAGAGAAAACCGGAGAAGCTGTGGCAAGAAAGCGGATGTGTAAGGACATCATAAAGAAGATAGACACATATGTGGAGAATACCCACCTTTCTTCCGAGGACAGGGTGAACTATCTCCTTTCCGAAGGACCCATATCCGATAAGCAGCTTGATATGGAGATACTCATAGCCACTGCCCATACCAGGAAACAGGGAAGCCCGTTAAAGGGTGATCTGAAGGACAGAAGGAAGGCTTTTAACAGAAAGATAAAAGACGTGCGTCAGGTGAATCTCCTTAAGGCAGCGATCAGCAATGATTCCTATGTCACAGATACCATGGAGGACCTCACAGTGACCCAGGAGGAACTTGTGGATATAGATAAAGTAAAGAGGCTGGACTTCAAGTATCACAAGACAGAAAAACTGCTCCTCGATATGCTCTCCTGGAATATAAGAGACTTTGAGTTTTCAGATCCCGGTGATTTCGTAAACCGTGTGGGAGCAAATGAGAATAAGACCGAGCATTTTAAAAAGCTGTACAGGAAGCTTTCACTGGCGGAAAAGCTTTCGGAAGAAGTGGAAAAGGTAAAGGGGCAGCCTAATATTGCTACGCCTGTCATCACAGACAATCTTTACGGTGAGGTAAAGGCCAGACTTGCCATGTTTAAGGAGATCAAAAAGGAGTATGATAACAGGCTTGACCTGATGGAATCTCCCTACTATGCACTCACATTGCAGGAAGACACTAAAGATTACGATACCGATGCGAAACGCAATGCACTGGTATCGGATAAACCTGTGCCCGGTACAACGTTTTTTAAAAAGATAGGAAGCAGATTCAAAAGCTTCATCGGAAATATCGGGAAAAAACTATCCAGGCTCACCGGAATAAATAAGACCGGCGGAGAATTCACCCGGGGTACTAATGCAGAGAAGCTGCTTAAATGGCACAGAAGGAGAGTGGGAGCAGCCGCTGTATATAATCCCAGACAGGCTGAATTTATTCGCATTTCGTTACTCAATGAGCTGAAGAATGATCTGGAGGATGAAGCAGCTCTTAACGCGCAGGCTGAGCAGGAAGAGCTTGAGCAGCAGGAACAGCCGGCTCATCAGGAGCATCAGGAAGTGCATGAGCAGCAGGAACTGCAGGCTGAACAGGAGCAGCAGGCACATGAGGGATTAATAGCTCAGGAAGAAAACAGAGCCAGAGAGAAGGAACTTCAGGATCTGAAGAAGGAACTCACGGAAAATTCCCGCAAAAAAGTAGATGATTTTGACAAGGAAGAGCACAAAAGGATAAGAGAGAACCTGGTCCTGGAGCGGAAGCAGCTGGAAGAAGCAGCAAGTAAAGCCCGTGAAAAGGAACTTACGGATATTCAGGAGAAGCTCACTAAGAATGCTGCAGCTACGTCAAAAAAACTGGACGCTAAAACCGAACTTAAGGATGACATGAAGACGAAGCTCTTCCTGGAAAGCATCCTGGAGAAATATCAGGCGTTGTCCAAACCCGGTGCCGATCTTCAGAGCGCACTAAGCCTGAAAGAAAGCATGGCAAATGTGCTTTCCCGTATTACCGGAGTGGCCGTGGAATATATCGAGTTTACACCCAGTGACAGGATCATTGGCTTTATTTCCTATACCTTGGAGCACTACGATGAAAAGGGCATGAAGGAAAAAGTAGCCAAAGATATTAAAGATGCAGATGCTGAATATTCCGGCGGTGAAGGAGAGGAAGCACTTGTAGAGAGGGCAGCAGAACTTTTAAAGAAGGGCGAGAAGATGACGGTTCTTGATAAGCTCCTTCTCTATGATCATAATGCCCTTCTCATTGCCATGAACAGAAATCCTTCCGAAGAGGAGATAGAGGAAGCGAAGAAAGAAGGCAAAAAGGTTAAGCTGATGCATTACGGTGATTTCAGGGACTTTGATGAAGAGACCCTCACCAGATATGCAAGGCAGATCTCGATCCTCGGAAGAGAGGATGCGGGCGAGGATGAAAAATATGAGGAGCTTGATGCCGAAAGACAGGAAAAACTCTACAATGTCTCGAAAGAGATCCTGATGGAGCATATAGATAAAGAGAGTGCATACTTCGATATACTGCCCTTAAGAGAACTGGTATACTATGCGACTAACTGTCGCGAAATTCTGGATAAAAAGCTGCTTAAGGATACAGTGAATGAGTGCAAGACCAGACTGGAAGAACTGCACGAGAACAGGGCCCTCCTTGTAAATGCAGGAAAGAGCTCACACAGGAAGAGACTCTATGATGCCATCACGCATGTCACGGGAATCGATGCAAAAGAGCTGGACGGCCTCATGATAGATGAACTGGTGGACACCACCGATGCCCTGGCCCAGGTGGTCTATGACAAGGATCTTATGAAGCAGGCTTTAGAGAATTCAAAGACTTTGGCGCAGCAGATCCACACCATCGATTACTACGAACTTCGGAAGAAAGAGATCTATAAACGTCAGCTGGAGGAAACAGAAGAAACAGGAAAAGTCTCTAGTGTCACAAATGTGAACGTGAGAGAATACACAGCTGTTTATCTGAATGAAAAACTGGGCCTTAAGGGCATCACAATGGATGACTATAAGAGAATGAATCTGCATCAGATCCATATGCTGGACGTGTATGTGGATATCATAATGGCATACCGGGAGACACCACCTGCCGACGAATACGAAAAAGAAGATCTGGCTATGGCCATACGTACCATCGGTTCATACAGGATGACAAAAAGGGCCAAGGAAGAGTATCAGAAGGTTCTGAACATAAGCTTTGAAGAAAAAACCGCAGCTGAAAAGGCGGCAAAGACTCTGGCTCCTCAGTGGGAACAGAAGCCATATGAGCTTAATGCGAAGAAGAGCCTGGCTGTCATAGAAGAAGAACGTGCCTTGAATAACAGTCTCCAGCTCTATTGGAACAGGGCAGCCCTAAAGAAGAACGCGAAGAAGGAGCCGGAGAAAAAGATAGAGATGAATTTCGGTTCAGGTCTCTCGGACAATGCGGACTACGTGGTGACCATGTTCGCAGATCTCATCGACGTCTTTTCCCAGGAAGACAGTAAGGTCAGCCTTAAAGACCGTGTGAAGGCTGTGCTTAAGAAAGACGGCCTGGCTATCTCTCTTATGGCCAGAAGCCACAAGGAAAAAGGAACCGCCTATATCGGAGTTTTCAAGGAGATCAAAAAGGCTGTATCCCCCGGTGAAGCAAAGTTTTTTGCTGCATGTGAAGAGAGTCTTTCCGGTATCATGAACGAAATCTTTGCCACAGAATCCGCCAAGGCAAACAAATTTAATTCCGGCAACTTAACCCGGATGGTGGACGAAGGAAAACTGGATAAAGCTATAGACGGATTCATCGCCAACCTTCCGTCACTTTGCACCATAATGGAAAAAGAGGTGATCTCCGTGATGGAGGAAACCACAAGAGATATCTACGGAACCGGCAAGGACGAAGAAGATACATTCCCCAGCCTTCTGAAGCTCATGGGCCTGGATGAGGAGCAGGAAAAGAAAGAGGAGAAAAAAGCAGATAAAAAAGCTCCCAAGTCCCTCAAGAAATCCGAAGAGGAGAGACTGAAGGAGAGAGCCGAACTGGAACAAATGGAAAATAAGATCCGCTTTGATCCGGATAAGGGACAGGGCAAGTTCGTTCAGACTATGATCACCAATTATTACAGGGATTCATCCACGGCCACGAAACGAAAGATGCTTTCCTATATAATCAGGGATACAAAGAAAGAAACGGAAGATATGACCGACCGTGAAAGGGGATATAAATACCTGGCATCCGCGGTTAAAGGCGCCGGTCCTCTTATGCATAAGATGCTGCAGGGTGTGCCTGAGCGTATGGTGGTAAACAATCTCCATGATACCCTTAATGTGGTGAAATCTTCTCTGGAGCATATCAGCGATGAGTACGTGGCTGAAGTGATAAGTAAGATCATAACGGATTCCAAGGGTGCCATAAAGAGCATTTCCGATCTGAAGTCCCTCGGAGCTGCATCTGTGGCAGAGACTTTCTCATGCACCATCACGGACAAAAAGAATAAGCAGCAGTCTGCCGTGATAAAGATCCTTCGTCCGGATGCATATAAGCGAATGATGGAGGAAGAAAAAAACTTCATGCGCTATGCCATGTATGCTGACATGACAGAAAAGCAAGTGGCTGAATATGAGAAGACACACGGCAAGACATATAACAGAAGAGATCATGACATCTATGTGACGGAATCCGGCTTCCTGGCTCAGTACAGCGAGATCCAAAAGGAGTTTAACTTCGTAAACGAGGCAAATAACTGTGAGATCGGAGTGAAACGATATGTGGGTCGCTATTCACAGAAAAAGGGAGCCTCCAATAATTATAATGTGAAGTCTGTGGTGATAAACCAGAATGCGCCCAAGGCAAAGAACTATCTCATAATGGATAAGGCTGAAGGCATCACTGCTGACAGGATCATTCAAAGCACCAGAGATGCCGCCAAAAATGGACTGAAAGTATTCAAGAACCATAACAAGTTTGTGAGTGATACCCATACGGTGAATCTCTCTAATATCCAGTCCTTCTGGGATACAAGAAGCACTATGTATTCTGCCATGAAGGTGGGATTTAAGACTACGGATCTGGTGGGAAATCTGGCATATGTATGGCTGGATCAGGCTCTGTTTGGTAATTTCTCCGATAAAGAGAATTTCCATCACGGGGATCTGCATGCAGGAAATATCATGGTGGACACCCAAAAATATAATACCACCGTCCTTGACTACGGTAATGCCGTGATGCTCACCACAAACAGGATAAACTGCATCATTAACATGACCACGGCAGTGGCAGTGAACAGGGCAGACAGTTTTGTGAATGCATTTAATAATCTTTTGACAATAAGCGCTCAGGCGGAGGTAGATGCAGAAGCGAAAGCAAAGAAGAAAGGTATGACCATAGATAAGGTGGGATACGAACCCCTTTCCGATGAACTTCGTGAAAAATTCGAGGAGAAGGTCCATGAAATCTTTAAGAAGGGTGATGCCAGAGACAGCGGAAAGAAGATCCTGGTGGCCATGAATGTGGCGCAGCAGCTAGGGATCAAGCTGCCAAAAGAGATACAGACTTTCTCACAGTGTCAGCAGAGGCTGGAGAATACACTAATGGACAGCAGAGACGCTACGATCAGGCTGTGTAAAGACATCATCACTCTGGATACACTGCCGGTGTCAGAGGAGGACAAGGGATCCATTGATCCGTTGATACAGCTTCATGAGTACAGATCCGAAAAACTGAAAAGCGGAGTAGACGACAGTGATGAGATCATTCAGGAGTTTAAAGAGGAATACAATATGTTGGATTATGGATTTGCCTCCAATGATGTGGGCAATGTCACATCACAAAAGAGCGCGGATACGGTATTGGAGAAGTATTTCCCACTCTATAAAGATATCAAGAAGACTGTGGATCCGAAACTGCTCCAAAGTATGGCGCAGGAACTGAAGACAACCTTCGAAAAAGTGGAAGCACAGGTCAATAGTACCGGAAATGCTTCTGAAGAAGATTTTATGGCACTGGAACAGGCCAAAGGAAAGATACTGGTGCTGTCGGTCAGCAATCCAATGATCGCAAAGATGTCGGTTGATGTGGATATTAACGAGATCATCTCCCAGATATGTAAGGTCAGAAAGATCGAAAGAGACGCTTTTGAAAGGATATACGCATTGCTTACCGAACGTATACCTGCTTTGATAAAAGTGGGCGACAAGGTCATGGAACTGGCGAAATTCGGCAAGAAGAAAATGGATGATCCTGCCCGGGAGAAGGTTCGAGAGGATGCCGCTTTGGCTGCTATGGAGGCCATATCCATAGAGAACAAGAATAAGGACGTTGCGATCACGCTGAGAAAGATGCTAAGGACTATGGAACAGAGTGAATTCGAGCGCCAGACTGCGAGAATGCGAAGCAGGTCCAGATCCGAAGGAAAAAGCTACCTGGCGTACAGGAGTGCGGAAGCTGACTATAAGGCGGCAAAGAAAAGTGGTAGTGCAAAGCTTATGGAAAAAGCCCAGAAGGCCATGAAGTTGGCGGAAGAAGAATTTGTGAGGGAATCAATCTCCAATACAAATGAAGAACTGAGGAGAGTGATCCATAGCCATAATGATATGATGACTGTGAGCAGGCTGGAAAACTCTCCGGCTATGGCAGATTTTTCATCCATCATGGGTACATGCTGTTATGACAACCTTTTCAGATGTGCATGTAAGCTGGAACTTTCACTCAGTGCCGATGTGTACACAGTAAAAGATATTACAAAACTGGAAGAAGCCACAGAAAAACTAAAGAAGACCTATGAAGAGGCACGGAAGTTCGCGGCTATGACCGGTGACAAGAAGGCGAAGAAGGCAGCTCTGGATGCAAAGAAAGCTTATGAATCCAAGATGAAAGACTGGAAAGAAAAGGTCGAAGCCTGGGAAAATAAGCAAAAGGAAAGGGAAGCAGAATGGATGGCAAAGAAGAATAATAAAAAAATAAAAAATAATTAAAAAATATTTCCAGGACGGGGACATTTGTTGGACTAGAGGTGTTACAATCATCTCGAAGTGAGAGAGAGATCCACATCATGAGTCAGAACTATAAGGAGAAAAAAGGGATGGCTAGAAAGAATCTTAAGAAAGCAAACAAGGCGTATATCACAGATATCACCAAGACCCAGTATGACGGCTTCGTGGATGATGTAAACGATTTTCTGCATGATGTAAAGGAACTGAATCTGGTAGACAGACTCGGAACTGCTCAGCAGAGAGTCATTACCATCAGAGATGAGATCCATATTCCCACATTGGAAGAACTCCGCCAGCAGTCACCGAACAAGAGAGAAGAAGAACTGCAGAAAAAGATCGATGCTCTCACCTATAAGAAGACCATTCTGGACAAGCTGATCATCCAGATGGGACAGATTGCAGAGTTTGCAGGAGAGGCTGCAGCGCAGATAGACGAAAAGAGAACGTCTCTTAATCACGCTTTGAACTTTATGAACTATGACCCCAGGAAGCTTGATCCTTATGTACAGTTTAATGAAACAGAGCTGCTTTATGCTTCTCACATGACTGCTCTTAGAACCCAGATGACGAATGCATCTGCTATATTCTGCGGAGGCAATGCCAACGGATTTCCGAAGAATCTCAAGTCAAACCTGGATGCCTATAACACCATTACGGAATACAGCGATTATAACCAGGAAAACTCCGTGTTCCTGGAGGTAGACGATATATTCAGCGAAGTACAGAAACTGTACACTAAGACTTTTACCATCCTGTCAAAGGCAAACAGGCATAGGACGGAAAAACTCATAGAAAAGGAAGTGGATTATGACACACAGAACATGCTGGACTATGGAAAGCAGTGCTATAATAATCCGACTTTTCATGTGAATAATGCCACAAATCTGTATTTGGAAAAGCTTAAGGCAGATAATGATGCGAAAAAAGCAGTGACAAAGGCACAAAAAGAGCTGGACACACTGGAGGAAGAAGCCCGAAAGATCACCGTAGCCAGGAATAAACTCTTGGAAAACGGTCCGCAGAACCAGGAAAAACGCCAGAGAGCCATTAAAGAACATAACAGATTGCTGGAAATATACAATAGATTTAAGGACACAAAGGAGACCCTGCAAAACGGCACATTTAAGATGGAATTTCCGGGTCTTGAAGAGCTGGATAAGTCCCAGGCAAAAGAGTACAAAACACTGGATGAGGTCATGAAGGCTAATAGGTCAGCCCTGCAGTCTTTGGATATGGCGGAAGTTACTGCAAAGAAAAAGCTGGCAGTTGATAACGACGAATTAAAGGCCATCATAAAGACCACGAATGATAACCGGCTGACAGATTTCTACAATAAGGAATTACTAAGGTATCAGTATACCATGTATCCGAAGATGGGACGAAAAGTAGTGAGCCTCATTTCAAATCTTCCCAGCATCTACAGGCTGGATCTGTCGACACGCACCATTCCACAGCTTAGGAAAGACATTGAAGAGAAGCGTGCTCAAAACGGGGGACACAAGGACACCTGGTATAATATCATTTCTCTGCTGGACTATATTGAGATGATAATTCCCAGAGAATTTGTGATAAAGCCTCTTCAGTTGCTGAGTTTTAGTGAGTCCGAGAATAAGGCTGAGACCTATGCAAAGGAGCTGGATGAGAGCGAAGTGCATAAGACGATCGCCAGACACACCGAGCTTAAGGACCAGATCTATGCCCTGAGCACTCTTCTTAATGAGGCAGCTTCCCATAAAAAAAGCGATAAAGCATACTGGACCAATGAAAAGAAGACGGAAGTATCCGAGGCTAAGGCCGCTCTAAAGGCTGCAGAGAAGGAAATAGCTCAGATAGAAAGCGGTAAACTGTATTCAAAAGGAGCATCTACCGTGAAAGATCGGGTTAAGAAAAACATGGATCTGACAGAAGACTGCTTCAATATAGTTGTAACCCGCGTGGATGTTTATAAAGATCTGTTAAACATAGCAGATGATGAGCTGACCGCCTATGTGAAAGGAAATAAGACAGAGCAGAGAAAGATCTTCGCGAAGATTAAGCAGATACATGAAAGCTTACCCCCGGAGGCATTCATTCAGGCAAAGAATCCTCAGCATAACAAAGAAAACTCCAATCTCTCCCGCTACCTTAAGCATATGGAAATAGCTCAGTCTCCTGAGGAATTCAAACGATACTATACGCTTTATAAGGAAGAACTGGATGTATATAAGCAGGTCTACAGTGATGACAAGCTAAAACTCGCAGGGGAAAAGGTTGTTGAAGCTGAAGAAGCCGTGAAAGATACCGATTATGAGAAACGTATCAATGAGTATAACACGAAGCTGGATGAGCTTACAACGAAGGTGAGTGAGAAGAGAGCAGAGAGAAGCAGGAAAGGTGACGAACAAAAGCAAGCCAACCGTGAGTTTCTTGAAGCCATGAAAAACATGCATTTTGCTGAAAGGGTGTATGAAAGAAAAGAAAAAGCGTCAAATTATGACCCTACAAATGAGCATGTGGCAGAATTTAAATATGATATAGACGAGAAAGGCGAAAACTTCTTCAAGAATATCAGGAACCCCTTCGACGTATTCTATGCAAGAAAGGACCTGGCCAGAACGAAGAACCATGGAGACAGTAAAGAATTCCAGAGAATGATCAATGCTCTTTCTGCTGTATTGCTGCTCCGTGACGATGTGGGTATCGATGATTATAAGAAGGCCATCCGGGATGTGAAAAAGTATGCAAGGGAATATATTCACGAAAGAGAGAGCCAGTGGTTTGTAAATAAACGAAACACCATGAGAAAGTACAGACTGAGATACGCTAAAGACCTGGTTGCTCTTTGCGATGATCAGCTGGAGAACCTCACAGAAGCAGCTATGAACCCGGCCGTGAACCCTGAGGTGAAAAAATATCTTAATAGGACAGCTCCGGTGGCAGTGGTGGCAAAAACCGAGCAGCAGAAGAAAACCGAAACGGATGCTGTGGTCCAGAGCCTGGAAGAGAGACGGGATGAAGCTATCAGGATGTACATGAACTCTGCAGAGTATAAGGCCATCATACAGTCAGAGCAGGATGAATTCCATGAAAATATGGATGATAAAGCAAAGACTATAAAGAATACCAGAAAAACCATAAGGAATCTGAAGAAGCAGAATGTGAATCTTGATTTCAAGAACTTAGAGAACATGGTAAAGAATGTTGAGAAGCAGCGCGATGAGCTTCATAAGGAATTTATCATCAAAGAGATGACAAGAACCATGAATAATCCGCTCCTTCCCAAGGAACAGAAAGATGCTGCGCAGCAGAAGATCAATGACATCAGAGAAGGCAGGGTGAAGATCGAGTCAGATCCCATAATGGAAGAGCCGGATGATGAACCGCAGGTGATCCAGCAGGCTGACCAGAATATGATAGAGAACCCGGAGTAGGATATGTTTGATAAGATACTGGAAACAAAACGCTGCTATGTGCGGGAGATAATGGTATCGGATGTGCCGGCTGAACTGGAACTCTATGACAGTCCACATTTCACGGATTTTATAGAGCCTCTGTATGAGCTTGAAAAAGAGGCTGAATATCAGAGGCTCTATGTGGAAAAGATTTATGGCAAATACGGCTATGGTATGTGGGCAGTGTTTGATAAAGAGACGGACAGGCTCATAGGAGAAGCGGGACTGGAACACAGGATAGACACCAACCGGGAAAAGTTTCCTTATGACTGGATGTTTGAAGAATCCTGTGCCGAGCTTGGGTTTTGCATAGCAGAGGATCTGTGGGGACAGGGATATTGCACAGAAGTGTGCCGGGCCATCATGGATCATTGCAGAGACCATTTCGGGATCCACACTGTATTTGCAAGAGCAGACGCTGAAAACACAGCGTCTGTTCGTGTTCTTACAAAACTTGGGTTTAAAAGGTATGAGAACACGGAAAAATACTATATAATGAATATCTGAAACGCGAGTATTGATCACACAGAATCAGGGGGTTAGACATGGAAAAAGCAAAAGTTTATTTCACCGATTTTCGTACAAATCTGGATGTGAGCCAGGGGGTGAAGCTGCAGAGGCTTTGCCGCAGAGCAGGCATCGGCGACATAGATTTCGAAGGGAAATTTGTGGCCATAAAAATGCATTTCGGAGAGCTGGGTAATTTCTCATATATCCGTCCGAACTACGTGAAGGCAGTGGCGGATCTCATTAAGGAACTGGGAGGAAAGCCCTTCCTCACAGATGCGAACACTCTCTATCCCGGCAGCAGAAAAAATGCGGTGGATCATCTTTATAATGCAGAGGTGAACGGCTTTAACAGTGTCACCACAGGATGTTATGTGATTATCGCAGACGGTCTTAAGGGTACGGATGAGGCAGAGGTACCGGTTCCAAACGGAGAGTATTGTAAAGAGGCCCTCATCGGTCGAGCTCTTTATGATGCGGACATCATCATTTCCCTGTCTCATTTCAAGGGACATGAGATGACGGGATTCGGCGGAGCCATCAAGAATATCGGCATGGGCGGAGGCAGCCGCGCGGGAAAGATGCAGCAGCACAGTGACGGAAAACCTACGGTGGATCCCGCTCTTTGCAGAAACTGTAAAAAATGTGCCAATGAATGCGGATCGGATGCCATCTCCTATGATACAGGAAAGGCCGTCATTGATCAGGACGCATGTAAGGGCTGCGGCAGGTGTATAGGTGCCTGCGCTTTCGATGCCATAAGTGCAGAGAATGACACGGCCCTCGAATCCCTTTGTGCAAAGATGGCAGAGTATACGGCGGCCATCTGTAACGGAAAGCCCTGTTTCCATATTTCTCTCATCATGGATGTGTCTCCGAACTGTGACTGCCATGGAGAAAATGATGCACCCATACTTCCGAATATCGGTATGCTGGCATCCTTCGATCCTGTGGCTCTGGATCAGGCCTGCGCAGATCTTTGTCAGAAAGCTACACCCATCCGTAACAGCCAGCTGGGTGATAATCTGGCAAAGCCGGACTGGCATCATCATCATGATCACTTCCTGGATTCGAACCCCAATGTGAAGTGGAAAGAGACGCTGGAACACGGTGAGAAGATAGGTCTCGGCACCAGAGACTACGAGCTTATCACTATGTAGTGGTTTTGGAATAAAAGTCATTGCATTTCATACAATATAATGATATAGTTATCGAGGACACAAGATATAGTGTCCTCGATTTTTCTTTCTAACAATATTTAGTATAAACACTGGTCGGGGAGGTATGTTCCGGTGGGAGAGTCAGTAAACGTAAAAACAAAGATCATCAAGCGTAATGGCAGGGAAGTGAACTTTCATATCGATAAGATAGTGAATGCCATCAAGAAGGCGAATAAGGAAGTGCCGAAGATCCACCAGATGAACGAGCACCAGATCCTGGCTGTGGCGGAGACTATAGCACGTCGTGTGAAGGAGTCTTCCCATGCAGTGAATGTGGAAGATATCCAGGATATGGTGGAGACCGGCATTATGGAGATGCGCTGCTACGAAGTGGCGCAGAAGTATGTGCGCTATCGCTATAAAAGAGAGATCTCACGTAAGACAAACACCACGGATAACGGCATTCTGGCCCTTATTGACCAGCTGAACGAGGAAGTGAAGCAGGAAAACTCCAATAAGAATCCGGTGATCAACTCTACCCAGCGTGATTACATGGCAGGCGAAGTGTCGAAGGATCTGACGAAGAGAGTGCTCCTTCCCGAGGAGATAGTGAAGGCCCACGAAGAGGGCATCATCCACTTCCATGATTCGGATTATTTCGCACAGAGAGAGCATAACTGTGACCTCATTAATCTGGAGGATATGCTGCAGAACGGCACAGTGATCTCACAGACCATGATAGAGAAGCCCCACAGCTTCTTCACCGCCTGCAATGTCACCACTCAGATTGTGGCACAGGTGGCTTCAAACCAGTACGGCGGCCAGTCATTTTCACTGGCACATCTGGCTCCTTTTGTGGACTTAAGCAGGCAAAAGATCAGAGAGCAGGTCATAGAGGAGAGAAAAGAAACCGGTGAGCCCATGGATGAGAAGATCATCGATACCATCACCGAAAGACGTCTTAAAAACGAAGTGAAAAACGGTATCCAGACCATACAGTATCAGCTCATCACTCTCATGACATGTAACGGTCAGGCCCCCTTTGTTACCGTGTTCATGTATCTGGATGAAGTGCCGGAAGGCCGCACCAGAGATGACCTGGCCATGATCATAGAAGAAGCCCTCCGTCAGAGAATGCAGGGCGTGAAGAATGAAAAGGGCGTGTGGGTGACACCTGCTTTCCCGAAGCTTATCTATGTGCTGGATGAGGACAATGTGCGTGAAGGCACACCCTACTATGATCTCACGGTTCTGGCTGCAGAGTGTACCGCCAAGCGCATGGTGCCGGATTATATCTCCGCAAAGAAGATGCGTGAACTGAAAAACGGAAATGTGTACACCTGCATGGGCTGCAGAAGCTTCCTCACAGTGGAAGAATCCCAGAAGAACCCTGACGGTTCATATAAATTCTACGGCCGCTTTAACCAGGGCGTAGTGACCATCAACCTGGTGGATGTGGCATGCACATCCGAAGGAGATATGGACAGATTCTGGGAGATACTGGACGAGAGACTGGAGCTTTGCCATCGTGCCCTCCGCTGCCGTCATGAGAGACTTCTCGGTACAGTATCCGATGTGGCTCCCATCCTCTGGCAGCATGGTGCTCTGGCACGTCTTAAAAAGGGTGAGGTTATAGATCCTCTTCTCTATAACGGATATTCCACCATTTCTCTGGGCTATGCGGGTCTTTATGAAATGTGTGTACGCATGCTGGGTCAGTCACATACCTCCGAGGAAGGTAAAGAATTCTCACTGAAGGTGATGCAGAGACTGAATGATAAGTGTAAGGAATGGAAAGAAGCTGAGAGGATCAGCTATTCCGTATACGGTACTCCCATGGAGTCCACCACATATAAATTTGCTAAGGCCCTGCAGAAGAGGTTCGGTAAGATCCCGGGTGTAACGGATAAGAACTACATCACTAACAGCTATCATGTCCATGTGACGGAAGAGATAGATGCATTTAATAAACTGAAATTCGAGGCGGATTTCCAGAAGCTGTCTCCCGGCGGCGCCATCTCCTATGTGGAAGTGCCGAACATGCAACAGAATATCCCTGCAGTTATTTCCGTTATGCAGTTTATTTACGACAATATCATGTATGCGGAGCTTAATACCAAGAGCGATTACTGCGAGGTGTGCGGATATGACGGTGAGATCAAGATCGTGAAGGACGAGTCCGGCAAGCTGGTTTGGGAATGCCCGAACTGCAAGAACAGGGATCAGTCCAAAATGTCTGTGGCCAGACGCACCTGCGGATATATCGGTACACAGTTCTGGAACCAGGGCCGCACCCAGGAGATCAAGGACAGGGTGCTGCATCTGTAGAAGGAGACCAAAGGCTGGCAGCCCAAATAAACAGCTTCTGAAATTGTATTCAGAAGCTGTTTTTGCTATAGTCATTCTATAGGCAAACGATTAAAAGACAGTCCGGGGGGATAAAAAATGGGCGAGATCTTTAAACTGGGGAAAGAATATTTATACATACTCTCACCGTTTATCCCGGAGGATCTTATCTCCTGGGCAGAGGCGGAAGACCATATCCGTATCCTTGGCATAGAAGAGGATGAAAGCACTGTGGGCTGTGCCCTCTTAAGGGGAGAAGGCTACCGTGCAGAGCTTATATGGTATTATCTTACGGATTCTTATCGGGGGCGCGGCATCGGAAAAGAATGCTTTTTTAAACTCATGCAGTACCTTCGTGAAGATGGCATGGGGGAGATCGCTTCCCATGTCTATGCCGATACAGCCCCCACTTTTCTAAAACTCATAGAGGGATATGATCCCGTCTTTGAACCCCTTGATGTATGCCAGGCATCATTCCCGGTAGAGGCAGTGAATATGATCCCGGAACTTCTGAAGCCTTCCAAATATTCCGTGCCCCTTCGTGTATGTTCCGGGGATGAGCTTACAGTTCTTCAGAAAAAGCTTAGGGCAGAAGGCATTGATATATATGATGTGACAGCAGAAGGATATGATACAGCCATTTCCTCCGTATTCAAAAAGGAGGGTGAGGCAGAGGGGGGTCTCCTTATTAAGCGAAGAAGCTCGCGGGAGATTACTCTCGTATTCCTCTGTTCCGTTTCGAAGGATCCCATGGCAGTGCTTGATATGCTTCGGCTTTCTGCATCCATGATACGTCAACTCCCCTCCGGTACCATGGTAGATATGAGTATTGTGGAGCCGAAGGTGAAAAACTTCATGCTGTCTGTAATGAAGGATGTACCGACCCTTAAGGTGGTGGAGGGCAGGAATGCTGTGATCTCCCTTTCCTTTGTGGACAGGTTAAGGGAAGAGGAAGAATCCATGGCAGAGCTTGCCGGGGAGCTTGAAATAAAATGAGCGAACTTACAGCCGGAGAAGATTAATGCCGTGATGCATCCGGGGTAACTGTAGATACTTGGACTCAGAAACAACAAGGGGGAGAAATAATGTCAGAATTCTTAAATCAACCTCAGGCGGTGCTTAGGAATAGGGATGCTGATCAGGGACAGCCGGTGCCAGCCCTTTCCGAAAGGGAGCGGGAAGCTGTTCGCCAAAGATATGAAGGAGAAGAGGGTGATCAGATCCTCCGGGAATATGCTGAAGCAGAACAGCAGAAGATAGCCCGGGGAGAAAAGACTGATGCAGAGTTTAGTATTCCGGCACTTAAAAACATCGTGACTCCACAGGCTGAGATGCCAAGGGAGAGCGATCCGGGATGGAAAGAAAGAAGAAAAAGGGCAGAGATCCAAACGAAGAATCTGGAAGAGGGACGAAAAAATCTCACCAGATATGCCACCTCTTATACCATGCCTTTTATGGAATATGAACAGCAGGGAGAAGTCCGTGGATCCCATGCCGGTAAAGTGGAAGACATTCCACCGAAGCAGTTGGCTGATATGAAGAAGTCCTACTTTGAAAAGAAGTGGAGTATTCATCAGTTTGATGAAGAATATATGAAAGAGCATTATGCAGAGGTCCGGGGCGAGATGAAACTCCTTCGGAATTTCCTGGATGTGTTTAAAGACGGGACAGGGCTAAGCTCTATGGAGGCCGCCAGGATCAAAGCACTGGAAGTGGTGTATAACGCCATGGATGAGACTCTGAATGCTTTTCTTGCCATGCATTGTCTGGAAAGAACGGGAGGAGAGCATCCCGGGATCCGGGTGAAGAATGCACCGGTGGGAGCAGATGCGCAGGATAAATATAACGAGAAAAGAGAATTCTTAAGGAGCGTTCTGGAAAAATCCGAAAAGGCAGAGATAGAGCAGATCTTTGCCAGAAGACCCTCTCCGACTTTCGTCCCCGGTGGAGCAGTATCCGATTTCCTGGGTGAGGTTTCGGGAAAAAAGGATAGCATAAATTATACTCAGAATGAGGCTATGATGGATCGCATGACATCCGATCTGAAAAGGATCTCTGATCTATGGGAATATGCTAAATGGGATATGGATTCACTTCAGAAGATCAAGGATGATCTGAAGAGTGATGGAGTAGCGGATGATGACCGAAGGATCCAATATGTGGAAAACAAGATAGACAGGCTTAGACCCCGAGTGAAAGCCTTTGGCACCAGAGTGGAAGAGATCATGCATGCAGTGTCCTTTCTGCTGGAGGAAAACGAAGAAAGGACGCTGACAGAAGGTGAGCAGAAACTCCTTTTATCATATGGGAATGCCGACAGCGAGCCTGAATACCTGGAACGTGTGGAATATATCAACCTGCTTCTGACTGATGATACATATCAGTCCGGAACGGGAAGAGATATGTACGGAAAAGTGCAGAGAAATCATCCCTTCGGTATCCTTCATAGGAACCTCGTGCAAAGGAGAAACGAGAGCATGAGGGGTCACAGGCTGGATGAGGACGAAATGGATGCTCTGATCCATTACGGTAATGTGGATAATACTGCTAATAAGCCTATAAGCGAAATGAGTCGTCAGGACATCTCTTTTGCATCCATGAATACAGTCCTTCGTAAGGGCGCATATAATGAACATGGCGGCAAGGAAATGAATGAGCCGGGAGTGGTATATGAAAGTAAACTTAATATGGAGTATACCACCAGAATGCTGAAACTTATGGACCGCGTAAGTCTTCCCGATGATACTCTGAGTTTCAGATATGTGAGTCTGCATGCACTCTGCCGTGTCCTCGGGATCCGGACACCGGAGGGAGCGGATAATGATACATTTCGTACACTTCTTATGAATCAGATGGGGAAGACGAATAAGGAACATCCGGTGGTGTCCGATGCCGGATTCTGGTCTTCCACACCGATCCCGCATCCCACCTATGCGGACAATCCGGTGAGATTCTTTATTTATGCCCCGGAAGGAACGAAAGCACTCTATGCGGATTCCATATATACACAGGATGGCACGGGCATAGGTGAAACCAGCGAATATGAGCTTTTGTTCCAGGCCGGAACGAAGTTCAGAGTCCTTAAGATGGAGCCAAATCCCGATAATCCGAATATGAGAATGGGGGACGGCCCCATGTTTAATGTATATCTGGAAGCCACAGGAGAATATGATAATCCGTTGAGCAAAACGCAATAGGTGTTATAATATTCTCTTCGGAAAGGAAATATAACCTTGAGCTATCCTTCCGCTCTATCACCGGAGATGAGTTTGCTGACAGACCGCCCACATCCTCGGGGCAGCGGGCTTTTTCCATATCCATAGCAGAGATGAAAAAGACAAAGGACGAGCCGGAGATATCAGGACTTCCGGACAACGTGAGGGAGGTGCTTAGCAGCACTGTCTCCAGTTTTTTTACGGCCTGCGAAATGGATGAAGAGGGAAACAAGATAACGGACCGGAAAACCGTAAAGGCAGG
>JAILDZ010000143.1 GCA_024688505.1 Lachnospiraceae bacterium | reverse complement strand
ACTATCTTCCCGGCCTTCAGCGCCTCTATTGCTTGCGCTAACGCAGGGCTGCCGGAGGGTTGGGCGCGGAAGTATGCTTTCGAGCATTTGGGAATTTCGCCCGCGGGGGCGAGCATAACGGCAGGTGCACTGCACTGTTTGAGCGCGGAGCGCGTGTTTGCAGTGCGCCTGCCGAATAGGCGGCGCAGCCCACGCAAGAAATTCACAAGCGAGAAAGAATACTTACGCGCCCACCCCTCAGGCAGCCCGGCAGATATAAGGATAACCCGTGGCCCACAGTCCGGGCAGGCTATGGTCTGGGCGAAATGGCGCCTGTCCCCCAGAGAATGATATTCTTCGGCACAGGATGGGCACATGGAAAAGGTGCCCATGGTGATGGTGTCCCTGTCATAGGGCAGGGATCTCATGATGGAGAATCTGGGGCCGCAGGAAATGCAGCTTATGAAAGGATGGCGGTACCTGCGGTTTGAAGGATCCCTCATTTCTGACAGGCAGGTAGGGCATGTGGCGATATCCGGAGGCAGTATCCTGATCTCGTCAGAGTCCGGAGAACTTTCGATGATGGAAAAAGATGAATACTCCGGTTCGGGGTCCGATGGCACTTCTTCTATCCTCTCCACCTTCGCACCCGGCAGATCCGAAGAAAACCCATCCAGCAGAAAAAGGCGATGGAGCAGATCATCCATCGCCTTCTTATCGCCAATTATACAGAGTGTGACTATCCCACCGGAGTTTTTCACATAGCCTTTTAAGGAAAGGCTGTCGGCCAGCTTCGCCACATATGGGCGAAATCCCACTCCTTGTACCAGGCCGTAGATCTTATAGGTCAAATAGTTTTCCTCCGCGGTACTGACGTTCTAAGCTCAAATATCGTTTCACTCATTTTCGCTAAGAACCACAGTACAATTCGCAGTAACCTCACTTGGCTTTATTGCCTTCGTTCGCCAACTGCTCATTAGCTTTCTGCGCCTTCAGCTCTGCTGCCTTTTTCGCAGCCTCCTCTCTCTTACGCTTCTCTTCAGCCAGCACTTCGGGAGACTTCTGATAAGTCGCCTCACCCTTCTCGCCTTCCGGCTCCTGATAGCCGGGAACCGCAGACAGACACTTTTTCGGACATTTCTCCACGCAGTATCCGCACACGATGCAGTCGAAGCGATTGATAGTCCAGGTGCCCTCGTTCTTATTCACGGAAAGGGCGCTGGAGGGACATGCACGCACGCACATGCCGCAGCCGATACACTGGTCTATCTCGATATCGATATGTCCTCTGGCTCTCTCCGGATATTCGAAGGGCACAAAGGGATATTTGGTGGTCACCGGAGGCTTGAAAAGATTCTTGAGTGCCTCTGGGGCAAATTTCATTATACTCATTATTTCATCCTCCTAGCGTTCCGTACAGCTGATACAGGGATCGATGGTGAGCACCAGAAGACCTATATCAGAAAGTTCTGTGTTCTTAAGCATCTCGCAAAGACCCGGCAGGTTCGCAAAGGTGGGAGTGCGGATACGCATTCTCTCCAGGTTCGGAGTGCCGTTAGCCTTCACATAATATACAGCCTCGCCTCTGGGCTGCTCCACACGCATGAAATATTCACCGTCGGGGTTACCCTTTACGGGAGTGGCCAGAGTGTTATCCTTCGGGATCTTGCCGATGGCCTGTCTGATGAGGTCGATGGACTGATATATCTCCATCATACGGCAATAGCATCTGGCATAGCTGTCACCCGCATTGCTCACGATGGGTTCGAAATCCAGCTCGCCGTATGCAGCGTAACCGCGCTTACGCATATCCACTTTCACGCCTGAAGCACGGGCAAATGGGCCTGCGCATCCCAGGTCATGAGCCTGCTCTTTAGTGATGATACCGATGCCGTGAAGTCTGGACTGCACGCTGTAGTCTTCCAGGAAAGTCTTCTGGAGCACCTTCAGCTCTTCTTCCACTTCGTCCATAGTCTTAAGGATGATCTGCATCTGCTCATCCGTGATGTCCTTTATGACACCGCCTATCACGTTCACGGAGAAGATGAGACGTCCGCCGGAAGTCATCTCCTGCATATCCAGGACCTTCTCACGTACTCTCCATGCCTGATAGAAGAGGTTCTCGAATCCGAATCCATCAGCCAGGAGTCCCAGCCAGAGCAGGTGACTGTGCATACGTCCCAGCTCTGCCCAGATGGTTCTTAAATATCTGGCACGATCCGGCACGTCCACTCCGAAGATATGCTCCACTGCTTCGCAGTAGCCCATACCATGCTGGAAGCTGCAGATACCGCAGGTACGCTCGGCCACATACGCCATCTGATTGAAATCTCTCTTATCCACCAGGCTCTCCAGACCTCTGTGTATGAATCCCACAGAAGGGATAGCCTCAATGACTCTTTCGTCCTCGATCACCAGATCGATATGTATAGGCTCCGGAAGCACGGGGTGCTGCGGGCCGTAAGGAATAATACTTCTTTTACCCATTTAAGCCTCCTCCTTCTTCGGTCCCATTGGCGCTTCCTGCTCGATGCGATAGAGTCTGTCTTCATAATCCATAGACAGCATCACTATATTTATGCCAAAGAGTTCCTTCATTTCATTCTCATAGAATACTGCAGAGGGCACGATCTCTGTGATGCTGGGCACCACCGTATCCTTGTCTATTACCACTCGAAGTGTGGTGAGCTCATATGTCTCGTCATTTGCGAAAGAATATGAAAGCTCATACTTGTCATTTACATATGCGGCACATGCCTGGGAAAGTCTGAGTCCCTGTTTCTTTTTCTCCAGAGATTTATCCAGCAGGATATCTACAGGTATCTCTTCCAGGATGTTTTCCGGACAGATTGTCTCAGCCATTTGACACCTCCTTATCTTCCTTCACGGCATCTTTTGCTGCATCCGGTCTGCCGCCCTGCTTCACCAGCTTGTCATGCTCATCAGAGCGCTGCTGGAACAGTTCCACAGCCTTCACCACGCCGTCTATTATGGCCTGGGGTCTGGCAGCACATCCGGGCACATAGATGTCCACCGGGATCACGCTGTCTGCTCCACCCAGGATATTATAGCAATCCTTGAACACACCGCCGGTGCATGCGCACACTCCCACAGCTACCACCACCTTCGGGCGGGGCATCTGATCATAGAGCTGCTTCACCACTTCGGCATTCTGTGTGTTTATACCTCCGGTGATCATGAAGATATCTGCCTGCATGGGGTCACCGGTATTCATTACTCCGAAACGCTCTGCATCATATACGGGTGTGAGGGCTGCCAGCACTTCTATATCGCAGCCGTTGCAGCTGGACCCGTCATAATGGAGAAGCCAGGGAGATCTTTTTACTTTTGCCATTATCATTTACCTCACTAACATCAAGACTAACAGGTTCACACCTGCGGAAAACAGTGTCACGCCCCAGGACAGTTTCAGCATCATGTCTGTCTTCATTCTGGCGCTGGTGTTATCTATAAGGATCTCCAGGAAATATGTGAGCAGTATCACCACGACTGCAATGATTATGTTTGTGGTGGTTCCGTTCATGATGAAGAGCCCTATCACTCCCATAAGGAACACGTTCTCATACCACTCTGTCACCTGGAATATAGCCAGGTTCTGAGCACCCATTTCTGTGGTCAGACCCTTTACTATCTCCTGATGCATATGATGAGATGTGGATGTGTCAAAAGGTGACTTACGCATCTTGATGGTCAATATGAATACAAAGGCCACGAAAAATCCCGGCAGATAAATGATGTCTGTGGTCTTTGAAAATGCTATTTCTCCCACATTGAAGGTGCCTTCTATCAGATAGAATCCCACGCAGGAAAGGAGCACTGCAGGCTCGTATGCCATCATCTGGATCAGCTCTCTGTTAGCGCCTACGGTAGCATAGGGTGAGCTGCTTATCACTGCCGCGAAATACAGGAATGTGGCTGCCGTACTCATTACGAAGAAGCAAAGCAGGATATCCATTCCGGCAAAGAACATGGAGCCTGTGAGAAGCATGAGCGCAAAATATGAAATCAGCGCAAATGTCTGCGCAGGTGACACCACGATGACCTGCTTTTTCATGAGCTTGATCACGTCATAGAATGGCTGAAGGAGAGGCGGTCCCACACGTCTTTGCATACGTGCGGACACCTTTCTGTCCAGTCCCTCTAAAAGGCCGCCGATAATGGGTGCCAGTATTATGTAGCAAATAACTGCAATAGTCTGATTCATCACTTAGCACCTCCTATGATCATTATCATCATGACGATGAGTATCGCCACGGTAAATAGCTGTGAAGGTATCATAAGTTTTCTCTGTCCTATCACTTTATGGAAATAGTAGTTTGAAAGCCAGAGTGTCTTCGGCTCGCCGAAGGAGTCCACGAAAGCTCTGTTGGCGCCTGTATTCACACCGTTCATGTATGAGAGCTTCACATTGGTCTTCTGCTTCTTACTGTATATGAATGCCATGAGCGGCACTGCAAACACGAAGAGGATGATGATCACCAGCATGATGAGCACCTCTGTGGGAAGCACATCATCAGAGTATCCGAACATCTCTATAAGAAGCGGGCTCACATATATCTTTGAAAGGATGGGGAAAGACATGCAAAGGGCTATCATAAGCACAGCATGCACTGTCAGTGAGATAACCTCGTTTGTCTTTGTGATATCCTTTATCCTCTGCTCTGTGAGATGGGTATGGCTGATGATCTTGCCCATCCACTTGGTCCAGTAGAAGGATGTGGTGGCAGAACCGAAAGCTATGAAGAATACCATCAGGATATTCTCGGAATCCACAGATGCCTTAAATGCAGACCACTTGGCAATAAGCATACCAAAGGGTGCCAGGAACATTCCTGCGATACCGATGAACATGAATATGGCCAGTCTCGGCAGGATATAGAGCAGTCCGTGCATATCTTCCACGTCTCTGGAATGAAGAGCATTCTCTGTAGCTCCCACATCCTGGAAGAGAAGTGACTTTGATATGGCATGGAAGATCATAAGGAACACGCCGGCCCAGATGGTCTCCGGTCTTCCCATACCTGCGCAGGCCACCATCAGTCCCAGGTTTGAGATGGTGGAGAAAGCCAGCACTTTCTTTCCGTCACTCTGGGCGATAGCCATAACCGATGTGATAAGGAATGTGAAACCTCCGATCAGGGAGATCATCATTCCTGTGGTGTTTCCTCTCATTGCGGGAGAAAGTCTGAACAGAATATATATACCTGCCTTCACCATGGTGGCACTATGAAGAAGCGCGGATGAAGGCGTAGGCGCCACCATGGCTCCGATCAGCCACGTGGAGAAAGGAAGCTGTGCTGCCTTTGTGAGTGCTGCGAATGCGATGAGCGCTATGGGAATAGCTGCAAAGGGGCTGAGCTCCACGCCCTGCTGCACCAGATATGTAAGTGACATATCTCCGTCTGTCATGTTGAAATACATGATGCCGATGGCCAGTGCGGTACCGCCCATCAGGTTCATCCATAATGCTCTGAAGGAATTGGTGACTGCCACGCTTTCCTTTGTGTATCCGATAAGAAGGAATGAACATATACTTGTGAGTTCCCAGAAGAAGTCGATCCAAAGAAGACTCTCCGAAAGCACGAATCCGAACATGGCTCCCAGGAATACGAAAAGAAGCATGAAGAAATAATATCTTCTGTCCGGTATGTCTGTGTGATGATGGTGATATCCATGCATATATCCCACCGCATAGATCACGATGAGTCCACCGATCACGCCTACGATGAGGCACATCAGAATGGAAAGATGATCCACATGGATATGTGATATCTCGGTCTTCTTTCCATAGAGTTCCACATACATCATCATGAGTGTGGGAACTATGGATAAAAGAGATATCCAATACTTACGATACTTGATACAGAGTATCGTAACGAAGATCATGAGCACCGCTTCTGCGACAAGTATTGCCGTATCCGCCAGATGGGTCTCATTATATAGATAGATGTTTCCGGCTCCTCCCAGCGCCCACTGCACTGTCAGGATCCCCACTGCTGCCATTATAATGACGGAGCTTATGTACGCGATAAAGTTCCGGATCTTATTCACCCGGATACAGTACATCAGCACTGCCACCACAAATGGAAACAGGATTAAAAATGGTATTACAGGCATGATATGTCCTCCTTCGCCTTTTTTATCCTATGGCATTATCCTACTTTTAATTGAATTTTACCACCACTTTTTCACGTGCTTTTCGTTTATTGTCATGCATGTCTCTTGCGGCCCTGTTAAACACGTCATCGAAGCATCTGTCTTTATCTTTATCATATATGGCAGAGCCTGTGGCTATGGTATAGATGCTGCGGAATATCTCCTCATCTTCCTTGCTGTTTTTTGCGATATTCCGATCCAGCTGATCCACCAGGAGTCCGGGATCGTTATTTATGATGATGCAGCAGAATTCATCGCCGCCCACTCGATACAGAGGATAGCCCACAAAGGTTCTTCGAAGGACCTCTGCCGCTCTTCTTATAAGGTAATCTCCCTTTTCGGGTCCCAGGGAGTCGTTTATATTCTTCAGATTGTTTATATCCATTATGACCAGAGAAAACGCTGCCTTATTCAGCTTTATCTCTCCGTCTATCATATTCGACATCATGGCAAAGGAGGCCTTGTTATTCAGCCCCGTCATCTTATCCACATATCCCAGGCTGTGGAAATATGAGTAGTATTTCTTCAAAAGATCTGCCATATCTGTGTATGTGGTGGCCAGTTTTCCTATCTCGTCGTTATCATAGTCTCCCATATCCACGTCGAAATTTCCCACTGCCAGCTGGTCTGCGGCCTTGATAAGCTCGCCCATGGGTTCCAGGAAACTCTCTACCACTCTGGCTGTCACCAGCACACCCACTATCAGTATGATGACGCTGATTATCACCGCAAATCTCACCACGTTATACATGGCGCTGTTTATCTCGCTCTTCGGCACCTGTATGCTCATTGTGAGACCGTTTGACATGGACTTTGCATATATCTTCATGTTGCCGTTCACTCCGTCATATGTAACGGGTTCACCGGTGATCAGGGATTTCTTTTTAGCGTCCAGCTGTACCAGATCAAAGTCATTGAATGTTTCAGCATCTTTTCCCGAGGGATACATCCTGCTGTATACGATGTTATTGTCCACATCATAAAGAGTCACGGTTCCTGTTTCATACATCACCACGCTGTCCAGATGTTCACAGATATCGGATACCGCTATATCCATTCCCATGACTCCTATGAACTTATCCCCACAGTATACAGGTGACACATATGAGATGATCCGGACATCGAAATTCTTGTTTTCATACGGGCCTATCCACATGGCGCTTCCGCCCTTTTTCGGCAGATAATACCACCCCACATGTTCCAGGTCATTCTCGTCATATTTTTTTATATCCGTAAGAGTGGCTTTTGCGAAAGCTCCTGATACAGGATCTCTGGAATATATGAAGCCCACGTTCGTGCCCTCATAATTCGCATCCAGGCGGAAATATGCCATACGCGCTGCAGGAATGGCTTTTGCCTCCCTGAGAAGGATACTCTGGATCCTTTCCATGTATTCCTGTCTGAAGTCTTCGTTATTCAATTTTCCCGCATTTCCGGCCAGATGGTCTGATGCTATAACCGAGAGGCTGTTCACGGCATGGGATATCTGAAGAAAATCCTGATCCATCTTATTGATGTTTTCTGCTGTGATATGCTCCATAAGCTCATTGGAATCATTCCTGGTGAGAATGCTTATGCTTATACAGGATACTATCAGGATCACTACGGTAGTCAGAATGATACCGAATGATATGACTGTTATCATCTTTCCTTTAATGGAATTATTCATTATTCACTCCTGTGATCTATTCCTTAAGAGTCAGGGAAGAAAGTGTACACTCCCGTCCTTTTATGATACTGCCGTCTTTTCCATGACAGTGGGGACAGGCATAGCCGTTTTCTGCCTCAGGATGATAGTGTTTCCTGCAGGATGCGCACTCTATCTCCACCGGCATTTGTGCCACATCAAGATGGGATCCGGCAAGCACCGTATCCCTTATTACGTCCGGGTAATATTTATATAAGAATTCCGGAAGCACTCCGGTCATCTCTCCCACTTCGACGCACACTGTATCCACTTTTTCCCCGTCTATATGGTTCTCGTCACAATACTCCAGCGCTTCCTTCACCAGAGCCACCATATAACTCATTTCGTGCATAGAGATATTCTAATATGAGAGAAATGAAAAGTCAAAGAAAGCCTATTTTTTTGCTTTCCTGAACATGAATTTCCTCACCACATTGATGCCAATCTTATAGTGGAGTGGGCGAAGGGCTTTATCAGCTTCCTTAAGCTTCTCCCGGATGGGCAGACTTTGGGGACAATGCTGTTCGCACTTCCCGCAGCCTATGCATTGATCTGCGAAGGCAGGCTCCTTTGTGAGCCCCACAGTCTGGGCAAAGTTAAACCGTCCTTCTCGCTTGGACTCTGTATACATGAGATTATAACTTCTGAAGATGCCGGGGATATCCACGCCCTTTGGGCATGGCATGCAATATCTGCAGCCTGTGCAGCCCACTTTTTCATTGGCGCTGATGGCGCTTTTTATGCTTTCATATACTTTATGGTCTTCATCCGTGAGATGACCCGGAGTGGCATCGCTTGCGATCTGGCAGTTTTCCTCCACCATCTCCATGGAGTTCATGCCGGAAAGCACCACCGTGACCTCACTCTGGTTATAAAGCCATCTGAAGGCCCACTCTGCTGCGGACCACCCGCGGCTGTTTTCCTTGATGATGTTTTTGGCGTCAGCAGGAAGCAGATCCACCAGCTTACCACCACGAAGGGGCTCCATGATGACTACCGGAATGCCCTTTTCTGCGGCTGCTTTCACGCCGGTCACCCCGGCCTGGCTCACTTCATCCATATAGTTATATTGCACCTGGCAGAAATCCCAGTCATAATCGTTTAATATCTTCAGGAAATTATCAGTGTTTCCGTGATATGAAAAACCGATGTTCCGGATGGCACCGCTCTCTTTTTTCGCCTTTATCCAGTCTATGATGCCCACATCTTTTAGCTTTTCCCACTGCGCCACATCCGTAAGATGGTGCATGAGATAGTAGTCCACATATGTGGTACGAAGTCTTGATAATTCTTCATTAAAATATTTATCCAGCGCTTCTCTGGTGGTGATCATATACTGCGGCAGTTTCGTGGCGATGTTTATCTTTTCCCGAATTCCGTTTTTCTCCACAATCTCGCCCAGTGCCACCTCACTGCCGGAGTATATATATGCAGTATCATAGTAATTCACACCTGCATTATATGCCGCCATGATCTCTTTTTCTGCCTTATCTATGTCTATATTCCCACCCTTTTTGGTGAATCTCATACATCCATATCCCAGGGCGGACAGGTCGTTTCCATATTTATCTTTTCTATACTGCATAGCTGCTCCTTTCG
>JAILDZ010000135.1 GCA_024688505.1 Lachnospiraceae bacterium | reverse complement strand
GTGAGACTTTCGGGTGTTAACACCAAGAAATGGGAAATGTTCGCATATGTGATCTGCGGAATACTGGTGGGTATGGCAGCCATCTTCTTCGTAGGAGCTTATACCACAGTTCAGCCCGGATACGGTGATCAGTATAACAACGAGGCTATCGCAGGATGCGTTATGGGTGGTACATCCATGGCCGGCGGTCTGGCTTCCATCAGCGGTACCGTAATAGGTGTGTTCATCATAGCACTCCTTCAGGAAGGTATCCTGGCTCTTGGATTCACCAAGGATTATCAGCTGATAATCACCGGAGTAATAGTAATAGTTGCCGTCTATGCAGACGTTATGGCGAGACGCCGTAAAAACTAGTCAGGAGGGGAAAAGTGGGCGAAGTAATCCTTACAATGAATGATATTGATAAGTCTTTCCCCGGCGTACATGCGCTCGATCATGTTCACTTTGATGTGAACCGTGGCGAAGTCCATGCACTCATGGGAGAGAACGGTGCAGGTAAGTCTACTCTTATGAAGGTTCTTACCGGCATCTATACCAAGGACTCAGGTTCTATTATTTATGAAGGCAAGGAAGTGGAATTCCATAATGCCAGAGAAGCTCAGGATGCCGGCGTAGTCATCGTGCATCAGGAGCTGAACATGGTGGGACACCTCACCGTGGCTCAGAACATCTTCATCGGTCGTGAATTTAAAAAGGGTATCATGATCGACGACAAGAAGATGAATGAAGAAGCAAAAAAGCTTTTTGAAAGACTGAATATCGACATAGATCCTACAGCCACCATGTCTGATCTTACCGTTGGTAAGCAGCAGATGTGCGAGATCGCAAAGGCTATCTCACATGAGGCTAAGGTGATCGTATTCGATGAGCCCTCTGCAGCTCTTACGGAAGCTGAGATCCAGGAACTCTTTAAGATCATCAGAGACTTAAGAGAGCAGAATCTGGGTATTGTCTATATCTCACACAGAATGGACGAGATTAAGGTCATCACAGACCGCGTTACCGTTATGCGAGACGGCGGTTATGTGGGCACACTTATCACCAATGAGTGTACAAAAGACGACATCATCAACATGATGGTGGGACGTGTCATCTACGAAGAGCCGAAGACCAAGAGTATGGTGGCTCCCGATGCCCCTGTGGTTCTTAAGGTTTCACATCTTAATGCCGGAAAGATGGTTCAGGATGTGAGCTTCGAACTCAGGAAAGGCGAGATCCTGGGCTTCTCAGGACTCATGGGTGCAGGCCGTACCGAGACAGCCAGAGCCATATTCGGTGCTGACCCCAAGGAAAGCGGCGAGATCTTTGTAAACGGACAGAAGGTGGAGATAAACACTCCGGAAGATGCCGTTAAGGCAGGTATCGGATATCTCTCCGAAGACAGAAAGCGTTACGGCGTGGTGGTTCAGAAGACAGTGGCAGAGAATTCCACTCTGGCTACCATGGATAGATATGTGAAGGGAATCTTCATCAATAAGAAGGCAGAGCATGAGATCACTCAGAAGTATGTGGACAGCCTGGCAACCAAGACTCCCAGTGTGGATCAACTGGTTGTGAACCTGTCCGGCGGTAATCAGCAGAAGGTGGTCATCGCCAAGTGGCTGGTGAGAGATTGCGAGATACTGATCTTCGATGAGCCTACCAGAGGTATCGACGTAGGCGCTAAAAACGAAATATATAAACTCATGAATAAGCTGGCGGCCGAAGGAAAATCCATCATCATGATTTCCTCCGAAATGACTGAGATCCTTAGAATGAGCGACAGGATCGTGGTTATGTGTGAAGGAAAAGTGACCGGAGAACTCGGTATCGAAGAAGTGACCCAGGAGAAGATAATGAACCTGGCCACCAGAGATATTCAGTAGTCGGAGGGGGAATAATGAACAGTAAAGAATTAGGAAAAAAATCTATCCTGACTAAACTGGGAGGACAGAAGTTCATAGTGCTTTTGGTAGTGATAGTGCTATTTGCTTTCTTCGCAGTTGCCAGTCCGGATTTCAGAAAATACACCACTGTATTAAGTATTCTGGATTATTCATACTACATAGTGCTTATGGCTATCGGTGTCACATTCCCGCTCATCACTGCAGGAGTTGATCTTTCCATCGGTACAGGTCTCATCTGTTATTCACTGGCCGGAGGATATCTGGTGGTACAGTGCGGATGGCCGGTAGGACTGGGAATGCTGGTAAGCGTGCTCTTCGGTATCGCTATCGGAGCACTGAACGGTGTACTGATCTCCATCATGGAGCTGCCTCCGTTCCTTGCCACTCTTTGTACCTGTATGATCACCAGAGGCCTGGGTTCCATCTGCTCTAAGAGTTTCGGAATATCATGGCCGGCAGCATCTGCACCGGGAGGCTGGTTCAGAAGCATCTTTAAAGTAACATTGGGAAATACCAAATACCCTCTTGGATTTCTTTGGATCCTCCTTATAGTTGCTGCCATGGCATTTGTGCTCAACCATACCAGGATAGGGCGATACACAATTGCCATAGGTAGTAACAAGGAAGCAGCTGTCCTTTCGGGTATTAATGTTAAGTTCTACCACATTATGGCTTATGTGATCTCCGGATTCTTCGCAGGCCTGGCATCCATAGCATACTCAGCCGTTTTCGCAACGGTTCAGCCCGGAACAGGAGCCGGATTCGAGCTTGAAGCCATAGGTGGTGCCATCATCGGCGGCGTGTCCGCTACAGGTGGAGCCGGAAGCATAGAAGGAGCACTTATCGGTGTGTTCGTTATCTGTCTCCTGAAAACAGGTCTTCCCTTCGTGGGACTTCAGGCTAACTGGCAGCAGATAATCACCGGTCTTGTACTGATAGGTGCCGTACTGGTGGATATCATCAAGAAACGCCGCGAGGCAAAATAAACCGGATATGATACTCCAAAGGGGAGTTCATATATATATATTTTAACCATTATAATGGGAGGGTTAGAAAATGAAAAAAAAGGTACTATCAACACTGTTGACTGCTGCACTTGCAGCATCACTGCTGGCTGGTTGTGGCGAGACTGCCGCACCTGCAGCTGACACCGCATCAAGCGATGCCGGAGCCGCTACAGAAGAAGCTGCTCCTGCTGACACTTCTTCCGATGCAGGATCTGGCGAAGCTTATCACTTCGAGATCATCGTAAAGAGCTACCAGTCATCTTACTGGCAGGCAGCTGTTAAGGGTATCGAAGCTGAGGCTGAAGCAAAGGGCGTTACAGTTAACTGTACAGGTCCTAACGCTGAGTCCGATATCGCTGACCAGGTTAACATGCTGAATTCAGCTATTAACAATGCTCCTGACGGAATCGGTCTTGCAGCTTGCGACCAGAGCGCATGTCTTGATGCTTTACAGGCAGCTATGGATGCAGGTATCCCTGTAGTATGTTTCGACTCCGGATGTCCTGATGCTCCTGCAGGTTCAGTTGTATCTACAGTAGCAACAGATAACTACTCAGCAGGTGCTACAGCAGCAGAAAACCTTTATCCTGCACTTAAGGATAAGCTGGGCAACGGCCAGGTACGCGTAGGTGAGATCAACCAGGAAGCTACTTCCGAGTCCATCATCAACCGTGGTCTTGGTTTCATCGACAAGTTTGCAGAGCTGGCAAAGGCTGACGGCTACACAGTAGCAGTTATCGGTAACGAGAAATATGTTAATGATACAAAGGCTGAGACAGTAGCAGAAGCAGATGCTGACATCGTTATCGAGGTTGGTGTTCCCGCACAGACAACTGTTGAGCTTTGCGCAACAGAGGCAGCAGCTATCATGAACAAGGCTGACACAATCGGTATGTTCGGTTCAAACCAGGTAGCAGCAGAAGGTATCCTGACAGCTAACGAGAACCTTTCAGTTCTTGGCGACAAGATCCTTGCAGCCGGATTCGATGCAGGTTCTGTTATCAAGGCAGCTATCAAGGACGGCACACTCTTTGGTGCAGTTACACAGTCTCCTCTGGCAATGGGTATCACAACAATCGACGTACTCTGCGATGCAGCTGACGGCAAGAGCGTAAGTGATGTTCCTACAGACGGATATTGGTACAACGCTGACAATATGGATGCTGATGACATCGCTCCCAACCTCTACGACTAATGCTTAAGGGTATTCCGACTATACTGTCCCCTGACCTGCTTAAAATACTTGATGAGATGGGACACACAGACGAAATTACCATAGCTGATGGCAATTTCCCGGGGCACAGCTTCGGGAAGCCTGTCATCAGGCTCGATGGTCATGGAGTGCCGGAAATATTGGATGCCATATTGCAGGTATTTCCGCTGGACACGTATCCCAACAAAAACGGTGAGGAAGATGCTCCCTGTACACTGATGGCTCTGGAGCCGAACGATGTGGGCAAAGTAGCTACTCCCATCTGGGATGAATATAAAAAGATCGTGGCCAAATATGATGACAGAGGCGCTGATGCCTTCAAAGAGATCAACAAATGGGATTTTTACGATCAGACTCGTGAGAAATCCACCTGTGTTATCATGTCGACGGAAACGGCAATTTATGCCAACATAATTCTTCGAAAAGGTGTAGTTATAAACTAATTCACCTCATATAACTCCTATTTGAAAAGCTCATCGAAAGATGAGCTTTTCGCTTTATAAAAACGGTAAAGAAATTTACCCTATTTTAAAAAAATGTACGACTCCCAATCTATTGAAAAAACCTATGCATTTTTCTATATTTATATAGGTGATTTAACAGAATGATCATTAAGGAGGTTATTGATGTTAGTAGAAACAAAAGCAAAAGTCGGCGTTTTCGCCATTGCACTCGGCGCTTATCTGCCACAGTTTCCTTCACTGGTACCGGAATTTAACAAGCAGTATGAAGATTTCAAAGCTACTATCCCGGGCAGTGTGGAGATCATAGACGGTGGAGTAGTGACCACAAAAGAGCTTTCCCAAGCCGCAGGAGACAAATTCAGAGCCGCTGATGTGGATCTGGTATTCATGCAGCTTCTTACATACGCAACATCCTATAATATGTTACCCGCCGTGAAGGACCTGGATGTGCCTATAGTGCTGGTAAACGTACAAAAATTGAAGGCCCTTGATTACGATACGGCCGGCACTGCAGAATGGCTGGGTGAAGCATATGCCTGCGGCGCAGTGGGAGAGATGGTTGCCGATCTTAACCGTTACGGAAAGAGATCCGCAGTGATCACTGGTGTGGTTGAAGGCGGTGATCCCGAAGTGGCTAAGGAGATCGATGAGTGGTGCAAGGCTGCTCAGACCAGACGTCGTTTCAGAGACACAAATATCGCTCAGATAGGCAGACCCTATCCCGGTATGATGGATCTCTATATCGACGAATCCAATCTTTATCACAGAATGCATCTTTACACCAAGCAGTTTGACTGGGAAAAGATCTGGGCTATAGCTGATGACATCACTGATGAAGCAGTTATCAAGGCTAAGGCTGAGGATATCCTTAATACATTTGATGTGGAAGGCGGAGCCAATGTGGAGAAGGTTCACGAGATGGCTAAGTATGTGGTGGCCTTCGAACAGTGGGTTAAGGACGAAGACTTAGGTTTAGTGGCTTCCCATTATGACGGCTATTCCAAAGGCCAGGCAGGCGTAGTAGACAGCCTCCTCATCCCTGCATTTTCAATGCTTATCAAGCAGGGCACTGCATGTGCTGTAGAGGGCGATATCAAAGTGGCTATGGCCATGAGCATCATGAAGACCATAAGCGGATCAGGACAGCTTTCCGAGTTCTATACCATAGATTTCAACGATGATCTGACACTTATCGGACACAGCGGTTCAGGTGATGCAGATTTCTCCACAGAGAAGAAGCCCACCATGAAGATCGTTGATGTGTTCCACGGAAAGACAGGCGGCGGATATCTGACACAGTTCTATCCCGCAGACGGCCCTGTCACATACCTGGCTATCACACAGGATATGGACGGACACTTTAAGTTCATTGCAGCTGAAGGTGAGCTGGTACCCGGCAAGGTGCTCCAGAACGGTGACACCATCAAACGTGTGAAGTTCTCCATCAGCCCCAGAGAGTTCTGTAACCGCTGGTGCGAGACCGGACCCACACATCATTTTGCAGCCGGACTTGGAAGACATATAGACACATTAAAGAAAGTAGCTAAGATCTTTGATGTACCTCTCGAGGTAGTTACACAATAGACAATCACTCACTATACCTTCTATAAATAAAGCAAGCCGTAATCGAAATAAACATACGATTACGGCTTCTTTATTATATATATGCAGGAGCATGGAATGATTGCATCTTCACTACTCGATTGATATACTATAATAGTTGATAATTAAAGGAGAATTACTGATATGACAGATGATATTTGGGCACTAAAGTACAGAAAAGAAGTGGATAAGAAGGTGAGAGCCGAATATCTGGCCGAGCTTAAGAATACTCTGGGGGAAGATAACGAAGAATACATATTCAGGAAATCCCTCTATGATGAGCGTTATATCACTCAGGACGGCCAGGAAGTGGACACCTATATCAGGGGCTTTGTGATGCTGTCCTTCTATGAAAAGGGTATGTTCCTTCCCGGTGAGAAAAAGAAGGCTATAGAAGAAGCAAATAAAAGCCTTTCGGCATGGCACATTGATAATATGGAAAGCCTGGATGATATGAGAAAACAGGCTGTGTATGACGAACTTTTTAATATGGTGACGCTTTATCTCAGCCTTTGCGAAAGAGATAAGAGCTTCAGTTCCCTGATCTTTGGTCTGGGTAAGATCAAAGAAGACAAGCTTCAGGAGAAAACGAAGAATTCCGTGGAAGTGGTATCGGTGGTGGTTCCGGAGAGGCTTTCCATGGAGAAAGAGTTCTCTTTCTTTAAGTCCGTGGCAGATGATGCTTTCAAAGAAAGATATGGACTGTGAGCCAATCCGTAACATAAATGTTTATGGACAATAGGTTCATTAAAATGTAAAATATTCTAAGATGAACTTATGAATGCAGGGAGGACAAAATGCAATCAGATCACGTTACGATCAGCCGGCTGGAAAGTCAGTTTGACAAAGTAGATGAGATATTAAGCAGCTACATGCTGGATGCCGGCATCGCCGGTAAGAATGAGAACAGGTTCAGACTTCTCACAGAGGAAGCGCTGAGACAGGTGAAGTCATTCATCGGTGAAAAAGATTCTATCGAGATATGGTTCGAGGGTAATAACAGAGTTTCTAATATCGTATTGGTGGCAAAGAGCTTCATGGTTAAGGAAAGAAAGGATGAGATCATTTCGCTTTCCAGTACAGGACAGAATGCTGCAGAAAAAGGCATTATAGGAGCTTTAAAGAACCTCTTTTCCCCGGATGGAGCTTCTGACTGGTCCATGACAGAATATAAGGCAGCCCTTATGAAGCAGAGAGAGGAGGATCCCTATTCTCTGGAGGCATGGAACGATCTGGAAAGATCTCTTCTGGTGAAGCTGGCAGATGATATTTCCGTAGGTGTTAAGGGCGAGGACGTGAAGGTAGTCATCACAAAGGACTTCAGCGGAAGCCTGATGCTGGATGAGGAACTTCCGGATGCTACTTCTTCCGTTGTATCCGTCAGATGCAAGGACGGAGAGATATCCGAGAGCATAGATGAAGCAGAAGAGATCATCAAGGATCTGGACCTTCTGAAGAAAGATGCCCTTCACATGGTGCTTCTCTATGAGGAGGCCACAGGCATGCTGAAGCAGATAGCAGGAGATTTCACAGCCCTTATGTGGTTCGAAAAATATCCCAGAAAGTGCTGCCTGAAGCTGGTGATCAAGACCGACATGAATATGGATAAGAAGACAGACCTTCTGGCCATGTCATCCACAGGAAAGAATGCCATGACAAAGGGCATCATGTCTAAGATCTCCGACGTGATAGAGACCGGTCTTTTGAGTTATGACGACACCATCAGGTCCGGAATGAATGTGGGCCTGGATTTCAGTAATATGGGTATGTACAGTGATGCTAACAGCATAGGATACATGTGGTCGCTGGAAGACTACCGTGAATCACTGAAGTCCATCATCGAGCGTGATGAAGAGACCAAGGAAGCCTGGGATGAGCTTGAAAAATCCATCGTAGGTAATCTCGCTTCAGATGTGGTGGTAGGCGTGAAAAGAAATGTGGTCAAAATAACAGTTATCTGTGATATTTCTATGAAAGCATAAATATATAGGAGGATGAAAAGATGCTTAATATCAATAAGGAACAGGACGGAAAGAAACTTACTATCTTATTGGAGGGAAGACTTGATACCACTACAGCACCGGCTCTTGATGATGAGCTTTTTGCAGTGATCGATGGTATCGATGAGCTCACATTTGATATGTCAAAGCTGGAATATATCTCCAGTGCCGGCCTTCGTTCACTTCTTTCCGCTCATAAGAAGACCAGTGGAAAAGGCGGAATGAAGATCATCAATGCTTCTTCTGAGGTAAAGGAGATATTTGATATCACCGGATTCTCTCAGATCCTTACAGTGGTCTAGTGAGATCATATAGATCTGATACGGTTTTTATTTTGGAGGCTTTCTGTTTGGGAAGCCTCCATTCTGTAATGAAGAAAGGATGATAATAGTTTATGGAGGAATTATTACTTTTTCATATTCCCGAAACATCACCTGTTTACAGATTCTATAAGGCGTATAAGAAAAATCCCTGGGATGAAAGTGCTATGTCGCTGGCCGTGAGGGATCTTATTGATATGGGCTATCGTAAAGGTTTTATAGGAAAGAACCTTTGGCAGCTGGCGCTCACAGAGCATCTGGTCACATGCGAGAATGCATTTTCACTGTCATGTGAAGTGAGAAAAGAGGGCGGTGAAGGCTCTGTACGTGATATCGCGCTTAAAGATGCGGCCATTCTCAGAAAGCTGTACACCCTGGATCTGGTGGGGGATTCTTCCTCTCTTTTTGCGCTTAGAAGCTTTGATGACAGCATGTCGGCCAGGAATGCCGAATACGGACATACCATAAGAAACGCTATGGGAGAGCTTTCGAAAAAGCTTTCTAAAGCGATATCGGATGAGGCCTTTCTGGACATGCTGACCGCTTTTTATAAAAAATACGGTGTGGGAATGCTGGGGCTTCATAAAGCCTTCAGGCTGGATAAGGAAGGCATGATCACTCCTATAGGTAGCATTTTGCATGTGTCTCTCGATGACCTTATCGGATATGAATGGCAAAAGGAGCTCCTTATTGAGAATACAGAAGCGTTCTTAAAGGGACGTCCTGCCAATAACTGTCTTCTCTATGGAGATGCAGGTACAGGAAAATCCACCAGTATTAAAGCCATCCTTCATAAGTATTATGGGGAAGGCCTTCGCATGATAGAGATATATAAACATGAGTTTAAGTATCTTAATAACATCATAAATATTGTTAAAAACAGAAACTATAGATTTATCATATTTATGGATGATCTGTCCTTTGATGATTTTGAGGTGGAGTATAAGTATCTTAAAGCCGTGATAGAGGGCGGCCTGGAAAAGAAACCCGATAATATACTGATATATGCCACATCAAACAGAAGACACCTTATCAAAGAGTCCTTTAAGGATAAGGAGGGCTACGATGACCTGCATAAGACGGATACAGTGCAGGAGAAGCTGTCTCTTTCGGCCAGATTCGGTGTGAATATCTATTTTGGTTCTCCGGACAAAAAAGAATTTGAGAACATGGTGCTTATCATGAAAGAGCAGGCGGGCATACAGATTTCTGATGATGAACTTCTGCTGAAAGCCAACCAGTGGGAGATCAGGCATGGAGGTCTTTCCGGAAGGACCGCAAGGCAGTTCATAGACTATCTTTCAGGCACTTTAGCTTAATGGGGGAGCGGGCATGAAGACATTTGCATCCATCTATATAGGATCATATGAAGTCACCATGAAGGTGTTTGAGATAAGCACTGAGAAGAAGCTTAAAGAAATAGACTGTCTCAGGGCAAATCTCGACATCCTGCGTGACATTAACACATCGGGATCCGTGAGTCTTGAGACCACGGACCGTCTTTGTGAGATCCTTTCCGACATGAAAAAGACCATGAAGATGTATAGATGTGATAACTACCGAATATTTGCCGGGTTCATGCTTCATACCGCCGCTAATGAGCTCTTTGTGCTGGAACAGATCAGGATCAGAGTGAAGCTTTCCGTTAAGCTGCTTTCCAATTCCGAGCACCGCTTCTTAGGATATGAGGCTGTGGCCTCTCAGAAGGATTTTAAGAGCATCATTAACGAAGGTGCCGTGATAGTGGACGTGGGGGGCGCCAGCTTCCAGATCACGCTCTTTGATGAGGGGAAAGTGGTCACTACACAGCAGATCATGTTCGGCACATATTCGCTGCATCAGTCACTTATAAACCTTGGTTCCATGCCCGATTATCAAAGTCAGATCCCTATCCTGGTGGATAAAGAGATAGACGTGTTCATTAAGATGTATCTGGGAGATAGAAAGCCTAAATACATGATCATAATGGGGGACAGGACAACAGCGGCCGTTCAGGCAGGACTGGATGCCTATTCCCGCGAATTCATAGAGACTAAGACGGCAGAGGACATCCTGAAAAAGTTCTTAAAACGGACCAGAAAGGCCATAAACGGAGAGGATTTTTCCATCGATCTCACTGACAACCGTCATATGGAAGCCCTGATACTCATTCATCTTGAAATCCTTAAGAAACTTAATACCGAATATGTGATGCTTCCGGGTATCACTGTTAATGACGGTATCGCATATGACTATGCTTATGGTGAGGGGCTTTTAAGATCGCCCCATGATTTCGAAAACGACGTGCTTTCTGCATGCTGGAGCATAGCTGAAAGATACGGCAGTTATGAGCCCCATCTTCTGGCGCTGGAGAATTTCTCTCTCCAGATCATGGACGCCATGAAGAAGTATCATGGCCTGAGCAAGCGCCACAGGCTCCTTATGAGATGTGTCTGCATCCTCCATGACTGTGGGAAATATATCAGTATTTCCGAGCAGGCGGACTGTTCCTATGCCATCATTGAATCCTCCGAGATCCTGGGACTATCCCATAAGGAAAGGATGATGGTGGCCACCACTGTGGCTTTTAACAGGAAAGAATTAGAACCCTATGAGGCTATGGCAGACAGGTTCTCGGAAGAAGAGTATAACGTGATAGTGAAGCTTTTGGCCATACTTAAAGTGGCTAACGCCATGGACAGAAGCCATAAGCAGAAGTTTAAGAGCGTTAAGATGACCTTAAAGAACAGGCAGCTTATCATTTCCACTGAATCGGACAGCTCTGCTGCGCTGGAAAAAGGCATGTTCAGGGGCAAGGCAAACTTCTTTGAGCAGACTTTTGCCATCAGACCCGTGATCCATGAAAAGAGAGTTATTTAACGAGGGGAACAACATGGAAAAGACCGAGAATAAAAACGATTATAAAGATCCGGCATTCTACGAAAACCGTGAATTAAGCTGGCTTAAGTTTAATCACAGGATCCTTAACGAAGCCAGAGATAAGGATATCCCGCTTCTGGAGAGAACTAAATTCCTGGCCATCACTTCATCTAACCTGGATGAATTCTTTATGGTGCGTGTGGCATCCCTTAAGGATATGGAGCATGCCGGATATAAGAAGCCGGACATTGCGGGAATGACGCCCACAGAGCAGCTTAAGGCCATAAATGAAAAATCCAAGGAGTTTGTGAACCTTCAGTACTCCACGTATAACAGGTCACTTCTTCCTTTGATGAAAAAAGAAGGCATACAGCTTATTGACAGATTTGAGGACCTGAATCAGGAGCAGTCTTCCTTTGTGGACCACTATTTTCAGGAAAATGTGTATCCTGTTCTGACTCCCATGGCTGTGGATGCATCGAGACCTTTTCCTCTGGTCCTTAATAAGACCCTTAACATAGTGGCTAAGATAAAGCGAAAAGAGAAGGGATCTAAGCTTATTAAGCTTAAATCAGGAAAGAATGAAGAAGAATTTGCCACAGTTCAGGTGCCCTCAGTGCTTCCCAGACTGATCCCCATTCCTGTGGCGGAAGGATATACCAGATCCTTTATCCTGCTGGAGCAGATAATAGAAAAGAATATTTCTAATCTGTTCTTAAACTATGATGTGGTCTGTGCTTTTCCCTACCGTATAATGAGAAATGCCGACCTATCCTTTGACGAAGATGAGGCTTCGGATCTCCTTAAGGAGATAGAAAAGCAGCTTAAGAAAAGGCAGTGGGGCGAGGTTATAAGGCTTGAAGTGGAAGATAATGTGGATGACGGCCTTCTTAATCTTCTCATCGATAACCTGAATGTGAAGCGGGCAGATGTGTTCTACATTAACGGTCCCATAGATCTGACAGTGCTTATGAAGCTTTCAGGCATTTCGGGCTATGATAATCTTAAAGAAGAAGGTTATACTCCTAAGACAAATACCAGATTCAAGAAGAATCCGAATATATTTGAAGAGATTAAACGGGGAGACATCTTCCTGCAGCATCCGTACGAAAGCTTCACACCTGTGGTGGATTTTATACGTACAGCTGCAAACGATCCGGATGTGCTGGCCATAAAACAGACCCTGTATCGTGTCAGCGGTAATTCCCCTATCATTGCGGCGCTGGCAAAAGCTGCGGAAAACGGCAAGCAGGTGACTGTGCTGGTGGAGCTTAAAGCCCGTTTTGATGAAGAAAACAATATCAGCTGGGCAAAGATGCTGGAAAAAGCCGGATGTCACGTGATCTACGGTATAGTGGGGCTTAAGACCCATTGTAAGATAGCGCTTGTGGTCAGAAGAGAAGAAGAAGGCATAAGACGCTATGTGCATCTTGGCACAGGAAATTATAACGATTCCACTGCCAAATTATACACAGATTGTGGTATACTCACTTGTCGGGAATCCATAGGAGAAGATGCCACCGCTGTATTTAACATGCTTTCGGGATATTCGGAGCCAAGGACCTGGAACAAGCTCTTTGTGGCTCCCATATGGATGAGAAACAAGTTTATTTCTCTTATAGACAGAGAAATATATCATGCTAAGAATAATAACAGAGGGCTTATCGTTGCCAAGATGAATTCTCTTTGCGACGTGGAAATGATAGCAAAGCTCTATGAGGCTTCTGCTGCCGGGGTGGAGATCCATCTGATAGTGAGAGGCATATGCTGTCTGAAGGCCGGAGTGAAGGATCTGTCCGAAAACATACATGTGTCCTCCATCGTGGGTACTTTTCTGGAACACGCCAGGATCTTCTATTTCTATAACAACGGAGATGAGGAGATATACATGGGTTCGGCAGACTGGATGCCAAGAAACCTGGAAAGACGCGTGGAGATCATCTTCCCGGTGGAAGACGAGATAGGAAAAGCCAAAGCAAAGCACATTCTCGAGGTGCAGCTGAGGGACAACGTGAAAGCCTATTATATGCAGCCTGACGGCGAATACATAAGGCTTGACAAGAGAGGTAAAAAGCTTGTTGCTTCACAAAGACAATTCTGCGAAGAAGCAGGACGAAATGAAAATACAGAAAACGTGTCATGGAGAGAAAGGGTCTTTGTTCCCATTCTGGCACCGGAGGAGAATCAGGAGGGAGATGAATAGCTTGTTTAAAACGGGACCAAAGATTGTATTTATCGATCTGGACGATACACTTCTTAACGATGACAAGATGGTCAGCGACGAGAATAAATATGCTCTTCAGGACTGGCTTGAGGCCGGAAACTATGTGGCTATCGCTACAGGAAGGTCCGAAGTCAGCAGTTTTCCCATAATGGAAGAGCTGGATCTGATGAAAAAAGGATGCTATCTGGTGGGATATCAGGGCGGCGTTTCTTATGATGCATCCACTAAAGAAAAGCTTCATTCCACATACTTAAACAATGATGCTGCTATAGACCTTTTAAATGCCATTTACGATGCCGGGCTTTATGCACATACATTTAACGACGACATAATGCTGGTACCGAATGAATGCGATAATATGATGAAATACTGGTCCATCACCCGGGTGCCCTATAAGGTATTTAACCGTACCGAGGAACTACGTGGCATGAACCTCTTTAAGGTGATAGCGGTAGCATATGATTATCCAGAGGAATTGGTAAAGTTTCAGCAGAAATACATGGAAAAAGAAAACGGAGTGCTGCAAAGCTTCTTTTCCAGCCCGTATTTCCTGGAATATACGCCTTTCGGATCAGGCAAGGGCGTGGGCATCATGAAGCTTTCGGAGATAATTGGTATCCCCAGAGAAAATGTCATCGCCATAGGAGATGAGAGAAACGACATCTCTATGATAGAAGCAGCGGGCATCGGCGTATGCATGAAAAACGGTCATCCTGATGCCAAGGCCGTGGCTGATTATATCACTGAAAACGACCACAATAACAGCGGAGTGGCAGAGGTGATATACAAGTATATTTAGTTGCCAAAGGTGCCATGTGGCGAAGCCACATAGGCAATTTGAAAATGAACCGCTCTCGAAAGCTAGCTTTCAGAGGCGGTTCATCTTCAAATTAACTATGGCACTCTGTGCCATGTTACCTTTGGCAAATACTATATTTTAAACACATGTAGTTGTTTAAACGTGAATAATCCACAATATCTTGTGGATAACTATTGCAAATCCCCTCATTAGGTGTTAATATATAGATGGAACTTTACAATTTAGCACCATGGAGGGAGATGAGAGTAGTGATTTCCGATTACAAAGTTTCGGCAATACTGAACTACTTCGACTCTGATGTTTCTGATGGCAATTTCAAAGATCAGAAATCCCGCCGGAAGAAACAGTCTGTAGAGTTCGGTAACATATTCAGATCGGCCTGTGATGAATTAAAAGAAGAATCAGGTCAAACACACACTGGTCTGGGTTATGGATTTCCCGCTCCTGTATCCTTTATGCAGGTAGCATTTTCGAAATGAAAGGAAACCTTTCACCCGCGACTCGAGGGCAGGCGGGAAGGCCTGCCCTCACTTTTTCTTTAAATATAAATAACCATAAAAAGAAGAACAGGCGGAGGGTATGCCTGTTCTTCCTTTATATGGAGTAATGAAACTATAAGTGCCTTAGATTATCAGCCCATTGTAACCACTACATTGAGCTCTGATCCGCCCATGTCGGGAGTGATGAGGTTTCCGGAGATCTCTTTACCGTCCACGGTCATCTTTGCCACGCCTTTTTCCACATGAGAAGGATTCTCGATAGTGATGTTATAGGTCTTACCACGGAATTTTCTGGATACTTTATATCCGGAAACAGCCTTGGGGATGCAGGGATCGATGCGCAGACCATCCAGATCCGGCTTCACGCCCAGGATGTACTGGCTGACTGTGGTGAATGTCCATGCAGCGGTACCTGTGAGCCAGCTGTTCTTTCCTTCGCCGAAAGTGGGAGCGTCCTTACCTGCCACCATCTGGCAGTATACATATGGCTCTGTTCTGTGGATCTCTCCTATATCCTCAAGATATATGGGGTTAGTCTTTTTATATACTTCGAATGCTCTGTCACCGTGGCCCAGAACTGTTTCTGCACAGGCAATCCAGGGGTTATTGTGGCAGAAGATTCCGGCGTTCTCTTTATATCCGGGGGGATAGGAGGAGATTTCACCCAGGTTCACGTAATACTTTGTGTATGCAGGCTGGTTCAGCATGATACCGTACTTGGAATCCAGTCTTTCTTCCACACTCTTAAGAGCAGTAGCAGCCTTGCCGTCCTCTACGCCGACACCACCCATGACACACATGCCCTGGGGCTCGATGAATATCTGGCCTTCTTCGCAGGACTTGGATCCCACGGGATTGGAATTGGCATCATATGCACGAACGAACCATTCGCCGTCCCATCCGGCAGTACAGATGGCTTTATCCATTTTAGCCACTTCTTCATCACATTTAGCGGCTTCATCATTGAGGCCCATATGTCTGCAAAGATCAGCATATTCTTTACCGTATTTAACAAACAGACCAGCAATGAATACACTTTCCGCCACAGGACCTTCGGACGGTCCTGTGGTCTGGAAAGACTCTCCCGGAGTCTCCGAGAAGCAATTGAGATTCAGACAATCGTTCCAATCAGCACGTCCTATAAGGGGAAGTTCATGGGGGCCTTTATGAGTGACGATATAATTGAAGCTTCGTCTGAGGTGCTCCATAAGAGGAGCAGCCAGTGAATGATCATTATCAAAATCACATACTTCATCAAGTATTGAGAAATCGCCTGTTTCACGGATATAAGCAGCAGTACCTGCAATGAGCCAAAGGGGATCGTCGTTAAAGCCGGATCCTACGCCCAGGTTTCCTCTCTTTGTGAGGGGCTGATACTGATGGTATGCAGAACCGTCTTCAAACTGTGTATTTGCTATATCAAGGATTCTTTCTCTTGCTTTTTCGGGGATCAGGTGCACAAATCCCAGCAGATCCTGTGAAGAATCTCTGAATCCCATACCGCGTCCCATTCCGCTTTCATAGTAGCTGGCAGAACGGCTCATATTAAAGGTGACCATACACTGATACTGGTTCCAGATATTTACACAGCGATTCAGCTTCTCTGATTCTGTTTGTACAGAATATACAGAAAGAAGAGAATTCCAGTAGTCTTTCAGCTCTTTAAGGGAAGCATCCACCTTCTCATCAGTATTGTATTTGGAAAGAAGGGCATTGGCGGGCTTCTTATTTATTACGTTCGGAGCTTCGAATTTATCATCTTTGGGGTTCTCGCAGTATCCCAGTACGAAAACAGCAGTGTAGGTTTCACCGGGCTTTAAGGATACCTTAAGATGGTGGGAACCGATGGGAGCCCAGCCATGTGCTTCGGAATTACGGCTCTTAGCCTCTATCACGGCTTCCGGATCATGGAGACCGTTATAGAAACCGGTGAATGTGGCCCTATCTGTATCAAAACCTTCGATCTCGCGGTTTACGCTGTATACTGCGTAGTGATTACGACGCTCTCTGTATTCCGTCTTATGATATATGGTGGATCCAATGATCTCCACTTCGCCGGTAGAAAAGTTACGCTGGAAGTTAGTGGAGTCATCCTCTGCATTCCACAGGCAGAATTCCACAAAACTGAAAAGATCGATCTTCTTATCGGAAGAACCTTCATTCTTTAATGTGATGCGGTTGATCTCGCAAGTGTCATTAAGAGGTACAAATGCAAGAAGTTCTGCGGAAAGATCGTTTTTCTTTCCGTTTATAACGGAATATCCCAGACCGTGACGGCAGGAGTAGGAGTCCAGCTCTGTCTGTGTGGGCTGCCAGCCGGGATTCCAGATAGTGCCGTTATCATTTATATAGTAGTAACGTCCGCCTGTATCATAAGGAACATTATTGTAACGATAACGTGTAAGTCGAAGAAGCTTAGCATCTTTATAGAAGTCATAGCCGCCTGCTGTGTTGGAAAACAGACCGAAAAAACTGTTGCATCCCAGATAGTTGATCCAGGGAAGTGGCGTTTTTGGTGTGGTTATGACATATTCTTTGTTTACATCATCAAAATGACCGAACTTCATTTTTGTCCTCCTATTAAACTGATTCTTATTGGAAATAATTTACGAATACGTTTTCGTAAAGAATTTTCTTCATATTATCAGCCATTGTGCAAAAAGTAAACCTGAAAATAAGCAAAAATTTCATTTCTGTGCATGATGCACAAAAACATTTTCGCTAAATTGTAAATTTGTAATAGTTGACGATTCCCGAAAAAAGAATTACTATAGGCTTACGAAAACGTATTCGGGCATTTCGAAGTTTTCGATAAAAGGTTAAGGAGTTTTCGATGGTTACAATTAAAGATATCTCGAAAGCCTGCGGTGTCTCTGCCGCCACGGTGAGCAAGGCGCTTAACGGATACGGAGATATCAGCGAAAGCACCAGGCAGAAGATAAAAGAAACTGCCAAACTTATGAAGTATATGCCCAATGCGGCTGCCAGATCCTTGAAAACAAATATGTCTTATAATATAGGCGTTTTGTTTGCCGATGAAACCAGCAGTGGTCTCACCCATGAATTCTTTAACGGAATCCTGGACAATGCAAAGACCGAAGCTGAACGGCTGGGCTATGATATCACTTTCATTTCCCAGAATCTCGGCGGCAAAAATACTTCCTTCCTGGAACACACCAGATACAGGAAATGCGACGGAGTCCTCATCGCATCCGTGGATTTTAAAAATCCGGCTGTGATGGAACTGGCCGAAAGCGACATTCCGGTGGTGAGTATCGACTATGTCTACAATAATAAAAGCAGCATAATGTCGGACAACATGGAAGGACAGTATCTACTAACTAAGTATCTTATTGATCATGGACATCGCCGTATTGCATTCGTGCATGGCGAGGTCACCTCTGTGACGGAGAAGAGGCTGATAGGTTTTTATAGGGCTATGGAGGAAGGAGGGATTGAAGTTCCGGCCGAATATGTACTGGAAGCCAGGTACCATGATACGGAATCCTGCGAAGAAGCTACAGAAAGGCTGATGAAGTTAAAGAGCCCCCCTACGGCTATTCTTTATCCGGATGATTTTTCCTATATCGGTGCGCTTGCCGCATTTGAGAAGTTGGGAATCTCTGTTCCGGAGGATGTGAGTGTGGCTGGGTATGACGGGATAAGACTTTCTCAGGTCATTCATCCCGTACTTACGACCTACTATCAGGATATCGAGGAAATCGGTACCCGCTCTATAAGAAAACTTGTCGAGGTCATAGAAAAACCGAAAACATCCCTTGCCGAACAGATCATGATCAGTGGGAGAATATTAGAGGGTAAAACCGTAAAACAGTTGTAGTAACTACAACAAAGGAGGAAAACAAACATGAAAAATTTGGCTAGAAAAGCGCTCGCAGTTATGATGGCTGCAGCAATGACAGTGCCGATGGTAGCCTGTGGCGGATCTACAGAGACAGCTACAGACACCGCAGCTCCCGCAGAGGAAGCAGCAGAAACAACAACAGAAGAAGCTGCAGCTCCTGCAGAGTCCACTATCCCTGCTGATGCTCATATCCTGAACATCTATGCATGGAACGAGGAGTACAAGAGCCGTATGGAAGCTCACTATCCCGGATATGAGACTCTGAGCGCAACAGAAGGTAAGATCGGTGACACTTATGTTAAGTGGAACATCACTCCTTCCGATGACAACGCTTATCAGAACAACCTGGATGAGACACTTCTTAAGCAGGCTGATGCAGCTGACAACGACAAGATCGATATCTTCTTAGTAGAAGCTGACTACGCTCTTAAGTATGTTGATACAGATTACACAATGTCTATGGCTGATCTGGGTATCGATGGCGATATGGCTGATCAGTATGAGTATACAAAGCAGATCGTTACCGACTCTAACGGTAACCTGAAGGGATCTTCATGGCAGGCTTGCTCAGCAGGTCTTATCTACAACAGAGAAGCAGCTAAGGAAGTTCTCGGATCTGATGATCCTGCAGACGTACAGGCAGCAGTTGCTAACTGGGATAAGTCCGCTGAAACAGCACAGAAGATGGCAGCAGCCGGATACACAATGTGCTCTGTAAACGATACATATCGTACATACTCCAACAACGTTTCCGGTAAGTGGGTACAGGATGACAAGATCGTTCTTGATCCTAACATGGAGAAGTGGATCGATGATTCCAAGGCTCTTGTAGATGCCGGCGCTGAAGATACAGATGATCTTTGGGGCGATGACTGGGCAAAGGGCAAGACTCCTGAAGGAAAGGTATTCTGCTACTTTGGACCTGCATGGTTCTTCAACTTCTGTCTTGACGCTGACAAAGAAGGCACAATTGCTAACCAGGGCGGTTGGGGATTCTGCGAAGGACCTCAGAGCTACTACTGGGGTGGTACATGGATCTGCGCAGCAACAGGTACAGACGATGCTGACCTCGTAGCTGATATCATCAAGACAATGACAACTGACAAGGCAGTCCTTAAGGACATCGCTACTCAGGATCAGGATTGCGTAAACTCCAAGTCTGTACTTGCTGAACTTGCAGGCTCTGACGAAGGAAACATGGCTCTTCTTGGTGGCCAGAACCCCTATGCACAGCTCGCTGCAGGTGCTGAAGGCATCGACCTTTCCAACCTTTCATCCTATGATCAGGGATGTAACGAAGAGCTGCAGGGTGCTATGAAGAACTACTTCGAAGGCAACCAGACCAAGGAAGAAGCTCTTGACGCATTCTACAAGGCAGTTATCGAGAAGTATCCGAACCTTTCCAAGTAATTCGGACTTGAGATAAAACATAACCTGTAATGACATGCCTGCCCGGTATTATCACCGGGCAGGTTGTCTAAACAGGATCTTTAAAAAATCCTTTTCTTTACAATTCTCCCGGAGGTTATTAATGAAAAAGCAGAGTAAGGTCGTGCAATATAATAAATGGGGATACATCTTTCTGCTTCCCTTTATGATAGTTTATATTGTATTCCAACTGATACCCCTTATCAGCACCATATATAACAGTTTTTTTGAAAACTATCGTGTTGGTCTGCAGCAGATAGGACCGAATTTCATCGGTATACAGAATTACGTTCAACTTTTTTCTACGCCTGATATATGGCAATATCTGGCAAACACAATGATCATGTGGATCATGGGATTCATTCCCCAGATCCTGGTTTCTCTTTTACTGGGTGCATGGTTCACAAATCCCAGTCTTCGTCTTAAAGGACAGCAGTTCTTTAAAACAGTTATTTACTTACCGAATCTTATCATGGCATCGGCTTTCGCAATGTTATTCTTCACATTGTTCTCAAATGAAGGCCCCATTAACTCCATGTTGGTAGGAGCAGGTTTCTTTGCAGAGAATTATAAGTGGCTGAGCCACACATTAAGTGCCAGATCACTGGTAGCTCTTATGAACTTCCTGATGTGGTTTGGTAACACCACCATACTTCTGATGTCCGGAATGCTCGGTATAGATCCTTCACTCTATGAAGCAGCAGAAGTGGACGGTGCTTCATCCACACAGATCTTCTATAAGATCACACTTCCTCTCTTAAGACCTATCCTTATATACGTTATGATCACATCCCTTATTGGTGGTCTGCAGATGTTCGATGTGCCGCAGATCCTGACAAACGGTACCGGCGATCCCGCACGTACCACAATGACACTGATCATGTACCTGAATAAACATCTCTACAGCAAGAACTTCGGTCTGGGCGGTGCACTTTCCGTATTCCTGTTTGTAGTGACAGCTATACTCAGCATTCTTGTCTTCAGGATCAATAATGCTACAGAGAAAAAGAATTAAGGAGGTGAGGACATGAACAACAAAGAAGAATCAAATTTTGGAAGAACTACTAAAGTAATCGGATGTTATATCGTCCTCATTCTGATCACCATAATCTGTCTGTTCTGGTTTTATCTGCTTTTCGTAAATGCCAGCAGATCCAATTCAGAGCTTTCATCCGGTGGGTTTACGATGCTTTTCAGCACACATGCCCTGGATAACTGGAATAACCTGGTTCACGGCACACTGCCCATCCTTTATGGTCTCAGAAACAGCGTATTTGTGGCAGCCTGCACAGCTATCTTAAGCGTGTATTTCTCCACAATGACTGCTTATGCGATCCACGCATATGACTTTAAGCTTAAGAAGTATGTATATGCTTTTATACTTGCAGTCATGATGATCCCCACACAGGTTACAGTACTTGGTTTCCTGCAGCTGATTGACAAGATGAAGATGGATGATTCTTTCATCCCCCTTATTGTTCCGTCTATCGCAGCACCCATAACATTCTTCTATATGAAGCAATATATGGATTCCACGCTTTCCATCTCACTGGTGGAAGCAGCACGTATCGATGGTGCCGGAGAGTTCAGGATCTTTAATACCATAGTATTCCCGCTTATGAAGCCGGCTATTGCAGTGCAGATAATATTCACATTCGTTACTTCATGGAATAACTACTTCGTTCCTGCACTGGTTCTTCATACAGACAAGAAGAAGACACTTCCTATACTGATCGCACAGCTTCGTTCAGCAGACTGGCTGAAGTTTGATATGGGTCAGGTGTACATGATGATCGCGTTCTCTATTGCACCGGTTATCATCGTTTACCTCATCCTGTCCAGGTTCATAGTGGGAGGCGTTTCCCTCGGAGGTGTTAAAGAATAATGATACAGCTTAAACGCGGTATCAATCTGGGAGGATTTCTGTCGCAGTGTGTCCATACAGTGGCACACTACGACAGTTTTATTTCAGAGACTGATATCAAAAAGATAAAAGAATATGGTTTTGACCATGTGAGACTGCCCATTGATTATATGGTCTTTGAGACAGAAGAGGGCGAGAGAAAGGAAGAGGGCTTTAAGCGGGTTCATGACATCATTGGATGGTGTAAGAATAACGATATGCCAATAATCCTGGATCTTCATAAAGCTTATGGCTATGACTTTAATGATGCTGATAATGACAGCAAGAATAACCTCTTTTCCGATGCCGGTGCCCAGGACAGATTCCTGAAACTATGGGAGAGGATTGCAAAAGAGTATTCCAAGTATGATTTTGTGGCTTTCGAACTTCTGAATGAAGTGGTGGAAGATAAGAATGCATCCGCATGGAACAGCCTTATCAGCAGAGCTGTGGAGGTTATAAGGAATATCACAAAGGATACCCCCATAATCTACGGCGGCATTAAATATAACAGTGCTGATACCATTGAACTTTTGGATCCTCCACATGATGAAAACATCATATTCACGTTTCATTTCTATGAGCCCCTCGTTTTCACTCATCAATGGGCATATTGGATGCCTCAGATGAAGGAGATAGGAGCCGTGAATTATCCTGATTCCATGGAAGTTTACCGGGAAAAGTCGAAGATTCTGGGACTCCAGGGAAATACAGTTCTTTCATCCAGCCTTAAAGAGATGAACATTGACTACCTCCGGGAAATGGTTAAAAAGGCCGTTACTGATGCGGCCAAAGTCAATGCTCCTCTTTATGTGGGAGAGTTTGGAGTCATAGACCAGGCTCCCCCAGCGGATACCTTAAGATGGTTCGAAGATACCATGCAGGTGTTCAGAGAGAATAATATAGGATGTGCTCTTTGGAGCTATAAGGACATGGATTTCGGCATTAATGAAGAGCATTATGCCCCTATCCAGAAAGACATGATTAAGGTCCTTACGGAGATATAGAGTCTATATACTCCAGGATCCGTGTTTTCTCGGCTCCTTCAGCCATGGTAGTGACGCAGTTTTCCTGCATACCCGGGATGATCTCGGGCTCTACACTTTCTATATTAACGGTCACCTCTCCTTCGGGAGTGGTGACTTTTTCTCCTTTAAGGTGAAGCTCATAGAGCATGGTTTCCAGAGATTCGTCGTTAAACCAGAAGTTTCCGAGACTGTATGCGATGGGCTTTCCTTTATATTCATCCATACCCTGGATCCAGTGGGTATGGGCCCCGATCACCGCATCCGCACCTGCATCTATATATTCTTTGGCGCCTGTAAGCTGGGCTTCTTCCAGCACTGTGGAGTCTTCCGTGCCCCAATGGGGCAGAGCAATGACATAATCAGCATTTTCGGCAGCTTCTTTAATGGATTCTATGAATATTTCATTATCATAGCATCGCAGTATTCCGGGGCTGTCCTCTGTGGCAGGGGGCGTAAGCCTGTATTTTTCGGCTCTTGATGCAGCCACATAGGCTATTTTTACGCCCTGAGCCTCCAGATATACAGGTGCTTTTGCTTCATCTATGTTCATGCCGGCACCTACATAAGGGATACCTGCATTTTTCAGGGTTTCAAGTGTATCATAAAAGGATTCTTCGCCGTAATCGAAGCAATGATTGTTGGCAAGCCCCACTATGTCTGCACCCAGAGTCTTCATTATCTCCACATTTTCCGGTGAAGAGCGGAAAGTATAGTATTTATCCGGCATTGGAGCGCCCCTGTAGCTGTATGTAAACTCATTATTGATCCAGAACAGGTCCGCATCATTCATAAGCTTTATATAATCGGGATCTATAACTGCCTCAAGGTCGTCGCCTATGCTGTGATAGTAGGCCATAACACTCCAGTTATCATCGAAATTGATGTCTCCTGCGAAGGCCAGCGTGATATCAAAGGGTTCTACAGTATCTTCAGGTTCTTCGGGCTCTTCAGGTTCTGCAGGTGTTTCGGCTTCAGCCGAAGCATCCATAGTTTCTTCGGAAACTGCCTCTTCGGATGCGTTTTCTTTAGTTTCTGATGACACAGTGCCGCAGCCTGACAGGATCAGCGCAGCAAAAAGGATTGTCAGTATATATTTCTTCATATATGAATTCTCTCTTTCGAACGCGATAGAAAAAGTATAGAATAAAGAAGCAAATTGTCAATTACAGATGGAGACTTTTTATGAACCAGTGCGATATGTGCGCATTTTTTGAATACGATGAAGATTATGAAGAATACTTTTGCTCTGTGGATATGGACGAAGACGACTATGGCAGGACATACTACGGAGAGAGAAAGGATTCCTGTCCCTATTTCAGAGACGGAGATGAATATAAGGTGGTCCGTCATCAAATGTAGTATATGAGAAAATATGTTTGCGTGGCACTAGGTCTTGTGTTATAATATCGCAGATAATGCACATGTTGTGTTATCTGCGATAATGTCGTTATGGAGAGTATTTATTAAATGGCAAAAAAAGAAGTATATGATGAAAGCAGTATAGCGGTCTTAGAAGGACTGGAAGCGGTGCGTATGAGACCCGGTATGTATATCGGTTCCACCGGTACCAAAGGCCTTAATCACCTGATATACGAAATAGTGGATAACAGCGTGGATGAGCATCTGGCAGGGTATTGTTCCGAGATCAAAGTGACTCTGGAAGCAGACGGTTCATGTACAGTGGAAGATAACGGAAGAGGTATACCTGTGGGTATGCATGAAAAAGGCATGCCTGCCGAGCGTGTGGTCCTGACCACACTTCATGCCGGCGGAAAGTTTGACGATACCGTGTATAAGACCAGCGGCGGTCTCCACGGCGTGGGTTCCTCTGCAGTTAATGCGCTTTCCACATACCTTGATATAGAGGTTTCCAGAGACGGAGAGATCCATCACGACAGATATGAGCAGGGAAAACCTGTGGAAAAACTGGTAAAAGGCCTTCTCCCCGTAATAGGAAAGACCAGAAAGACCGGGACCAAGATCAATTTCAAACCGGATCCGGAGATCTTCGAAAAGACCAGATTCAGAGAAGAAGACGTAAAGAGCCGTATGCACGAGACTGCATATCTGAATCCGAATCTCACCATAATCTACGAAGATAAGAGGACGGATAAGAATCCGGAGCCGGAAAAGATCACTTTTCATGAGCCCGAAGGCATCATAGGCTTTGTGAAAGATCTTAATAAGAATAATGAGACTCTCCATGATGTGGTGTATTTTAGCGGCGAAAGCGAAGGCGTACAGGTGGAGGCTGCTTTTCAGTATGTAAACGAGTTTCATGAGAATATCCTGGGATTCTGTAATAATATTTATAATTCCGAAGGCGGTACACATATCACCGGGTTTAAGACCACTTTCA
>JAILDZ010000057.1 GCA_024688505.1 Lachnospiraceae bacterium | reverse complement strand
GCCTGATGTATTTCGTTTCAGCAGAGCCGTATCGTTTACTCTTAGCCTGATGATTATTCCTTCATTATTGATGAGCATCAGCTGATCATCCTTGGATACTGCTTTTGCACCTACCACATTTCCTGTCTTTTCCGTGATCCTGTAACACTTCACACCCTTTCCGCCTCTAAGCTGGGTAGTAAACTCTGTGATAAGTGTGCACTTTCCAAGACCTTTTTCCGAAACTATCATCACGGATTCACCCTGTCTGGTAAGCTGCATGGCTATCACGTCATCCCTGTCTGTAAGGTTCATTCCCCTCACGCCCATGGATGTTCTTCCTGTATTTCGCACATCCGATATCTTGAAACGTATACACATACCGAACTTGGTAAAGAGCATAGCCTCGTCTTCTTTTTTTGCTTTCTTCACTTCGATAAGCACGTCGTCTTCTCGAAGTACAATAGCTGCAAGGCCCGTCTTTCTCACGTTTGCGTATTCGGAAAGTGTGGTCTTCTTCACTATACCGTTCTTTGTGGCCATGAACAGATACTCATCATCACTGTATTCCCTGATGGGTATCATGGATGTGATGGTCTCATCCGGCTGTAATTGCAGGAGATTTACTATGGCTGTTCCTCTGGCTGTTCTTGATGCCTCAGGTATCTCATATACTTTTAATCTGTACACTCGTCCCTTATTGGTAAAGAACATAAGGAAATTATGGGTCTTTGTCAGCATCATCTCCACGATATAATCGTCTTCGATGGTCTCCATACCCTTTATTCCCTTGCCTCCACGGTGCTGGGCCTTGAAGTTTTCCACTTCCATTCTCTTTATATATCCCAGCTTCGTGAATGTGATCACTGTGCTCTTATTCGGGATCATATCTTCTATCGATATGTCATCCTCGTCAAATCCTATGGCGGTTCTTCTTTCGTCTCCGAATTTATCGGCGATCTCCGATATTTCCTCCTTTATCACAGTAAGGAGTCTCTTCTCGTTTGCCAGGATTTCCTTTAAATCTTCGATCTTTTTCTTAAGCTCGGCATATTCGTTTTCCAGCTTGCTTCTTTCCAGTCCTGTGAGAGCTCTCAGTCTCATATCCACTATAGCAGTGGCCTGAGCATCGGAAAGGGCAAAGGTCTGCATCAGTTTTTCCTTTGCAGCCTGCACATTTTCGGAACTTCTGATGATCTGGATCACTTCGTCTATATGATCAAGGGCTATCAGCAATCCTTCTAATATGTGAGCTCTTTCTTCTGCCTTATTAAGCTCATATCTGGTACGTCTGGTCACCACATCTTTCTGATGGTTGAGGTAATACTTCAACATATCATGGATGTTCATGACCTTGGGCTGATTATTATAAAGAGCCAGCATGATCACGCCGAATGTGTCCTGAAGCTGTGTATGCTTATAAAGTCTCTTCAGCATGATGTTAGGATTCACGTCTTTTCGAAGTTCTATCACTATACGTGTTCCCTCGCGGCTGGTTTCATCCCGAAGATCCGTTATTCCGTCCAGTTTTTTGTCGCGAACCAGTTTTCCTATATATTCCACCAGTTTCGCTTTATTAACGTTATACGGTATTTCTGTGACTATTATGCGGTTTTTGCCGTTTTGCATGGGCTCTATTTCTGTGACGGCTCTCACCTTCACTTTGCCCCTGCCTGTACGATATGCTTCTTCTATCCCTCTTTTTCCCAGGATCACACCTCCTGTGGGAAAATCCGGTCCTTTAATGACTTCCATTATTTCATCAATGGAAGTATCTCTGTCTTCTTCTATCTGATTATCGATTATTTTTACTACTGCACCTATCACTTCCCTTAAGTTATGGGGAGGTATATTGGTGGCCATACCGACTGCTATACCTGTAGTTCCGTTTACTAACAGGTTCGGGTACCTTGCCGGCATAACTGTGGGTTCTTTCTCTGTTTCATCGAAGTTAGGAATGAAATCCACAGTATCTTTATCATAATCCTGAAGCAGACTCATGGATATCTTTGAAAGTCTGGCTTCCGTGTATCGCATGGCAGCTGCTCCGTCACCGTCCACGGAGCCGAAATTTCCGTGACCATCCACAAGAGGATATCTGGTGGACCACTCCTGTGCCATGTTTACAAGTGCTCCGTATATGGAACTGTCTCCGTGGGGATGATATTTACCCATGGTATCACCCACGATACGGGCCGATTTTCTATGAGGCTTATCCGGACCGTTACCCAGCTCTATCATGGAATAGAGTACACGCCTCTGCACCGGCTTCAGTCCGTCCCTCACATCCGGAAGTGCTCTGGATGCTATTACGCTCATGGCATAATCTATATATGAAGTCTCCATGGTTTTTTGGAGATCTACTTCATGTATATGGTCAAATATTTTGTCATCCATTATTATCTATCTCTTTTCCTCTTTTTATATATCCAGATTCTTCACGTATTTTGCGTTTTCTTCTATAAATTCTCTTCTGGGCTCCACCTTGTCACCCATAAGGATAGAAAATGTCAGATCTATCTCGGATTCCTGTGTATCGTCTATCATGACTCTCTTTAAAATCCTTCTTTCCGGATCCATGGTGGTTTCCCAAAGCTGGTCGGCATCCATTTCTCCCAGACCCTTATATCTCTGTATTTTGTTATTTCCGTCTCTTCCCACTTCGGTCAGTATCTTGTTCAGTTCATCATCACTGTATGCATACCAGGTTTTTTTGTTTTTCTCCAGCTTATAAAGAGGCGGAGTAGCCAGATATACATATCCCTGACGGATGAGTTCCGGCATAAATCTGTAGAGGAACGTGAGCATTAATGTAGCTATATGTGCCCCGTCAACATCGGCATCTGTCATGATTATGATCTTATGATATTTTAGTTTTTCTATATCGAAATCATCATGTATTCCTGTTCCGAAACAGGTTATCATGGCTTTTATTTCTTCATTTCCGTATATCCTGTCTTCTCTGGCTTTTTCCACATTAAGTATCTTTCCTCTGAGAGGAAGGATAGCCTGGGTCTTTCTGTCTCTGGCAGTTTTAGCGGATCCGCCTGCAGAATCTCCCTCCACTATGAATATTTCACAGTTTTTAGGGTCATTATCGGAGCAGTCCGCCAGTTTACCGGGAAGTGAATTGGATTCCAGCACACTTTTTCTTCTGGTGAGATCTCTGGCTTTACGCGCAGCTTCCCTTGCTCTTTGAGACTGAATGGATTTTTCACAAATTATGCGGGCCACAGAAGGATTCTGTTCCAGAAAATATGTCAGTTTCTCCGATACTACTGAATCCACAGCACTTCTGGCCTCGGAATTTCCCAGCTTTTGCTTGGTCTGACCTTCAAACTGCGGCTCTTCTATCTTCACACTGACTATGGCAGCCATTCCTTCACGGATATCTTCTCCGGAAAGAGGTTCATCACTGTCTTTTAATATCTTTGCCTCTTTGGCATAGTTATTGAATATTTTGGTGATGGCGGATCTGAATCCTGCTCTCTGCATTCCTCCCTATGGAGTGATTATATTATTAACCAAGCTT
>JAILDZ010000074.1 GCA_024688505.1 Lachnospiraceae bacterium | reverse complement strand
AAAGAGGAATTCGTCTCCTCCGAATCTGGCCAGAAGCCAGCCCTTTTCCTCACAGCGCTTCTTTATCCGCTGCCCCACCATCTTTAATATCTCATCTGCGCCTTCATGACCGTAGGTCTCGTTTATACCCTTAAAGTCATCAAGATCTGCCAGGGCAATGGCATATTTCGAGTCTGCTTTCAGATATGTATTCATCACTTCAGTGGCATATCTTCTGTTATAGATATCCAAGAATTCATCATGCTGAGCCTGATACAAAAGCTTGATCCTGGAAGCCTCTATATCGTTCTTGGATCTCACGATCTCCTGGTTGAATTTCTTTGCTTCCATAATGGACAGATTTGCGGTGGCTATGAAGCAGAGCATTCCAAAGAGGATGAGAAGCGCCGCCGGCAGGATGCTGCCATATCTTTTCATAAATGTTTCCGGCTCATTATAAAAGACGGTATCCGCAGGAAGGATGCTCATATCAAGCCCCCTGTCCTTCATTACGGAATAGTCAAATGCGGACACGCTGGGAGTATCTACATCCAGCGGGATACTGTCCACGTCTTCTCCCATCAGGATCCGATTTACAGTCTCACCGGCTTCCCGACACTGCACCGACATATCCATGGATATGCCGCCCGCTATTCCCGTGCCCTCGCCTCCGTTATAGTTCCTGAAAAGAGGCGCATCGGTATGGTTCAGGATGGTATTTGTCCTGTTTAATAGAGAATATGTATTTTCTTCCACATCCGTATAGCATGTACCGTATATGACCACAGCGTTTTCCGGCAGAGTTTCCAGATACTTTAAGAATCTCTCTTGGGGCATTGCCATGGTGTTTATTTCCATGTATTCATAACCGGGATTTGTTTCTTTAAACTCGTCAAAGATCTCTTTATCAGAAAGTCCTGCTGCGGAATCATCCCTAAGGAGCACATATGTCACATCATCCGGATAGAGCCTGTCCACTATCTCCAGAGTGTCCATCATATAGTTATTCTCATAAAAACCTGTGAATCCCGGTGTAGATGCAGCTTTCTCCGCCAGATCATATTCATTTATGCCGAAGAAGACTACCGGCAGATCCGGGAATAAAGAATCCCTGTATTCAAGGGCAAATGAAAGCGCGGCGTCATCGCCTATGAGCACAGCTTCGTAATCATGCTCATCCAGTCTGGAAGAAAGAAACCTGTAGAAGTTCACAGTATCGATACGCATGCTGTATCGCTTGGAATCCATATAGACCACGTCATACTCTATACCGTGAGGATAGAGTCCCAGCGCCAGACCCGCTGCCTGTTTTTCATATGTATAGTAAAGGGGGTTATAAGAACTGATAAAAAGAACCCTGTGGGATACTTCGGCAGGATGTGAATAATCATTCACATCTATCTTTTCCCGGTTGGCATATTGATTAAAGATGAGCGCCACAGCAACAATGAGGCAGAGGATCCCCACCGCCGCAAACAAAAAACCAGCAGAAAATGATTTCTTTTTCGTTTCTTTCATAGAATGGGCTCCTCTTCTTTTTCGGATGCCTATTTCAATATCTTCTTATACGAATTCAGACAAAGTGACCTGTCGTAATAGATCACATCTTCGTCTGTGAGACTTTGCTTTCCGTCCTTAACTTCTATTATATTCACTGTACAGTTATAGGGCACTCTGTCCTGCCAGAAATTATTCCGGTCCTCATAGAACCTGTTCAGCATGCCCCTCAGTGCACAGCCGTGGGTGGCTATCAGTATGGTCTTATCCGTGTATTCCTTATTATTCAGTATGTCCTGGAGAGCCTTATCCGTCCTTTCTATGACCTCAGGGATGGTTTCTCCGCCGGGAGCGCCTTTATAGGAAAACGGATCCATAAAGAAGGTCTTATACTCTTCATAGAAAGAATCTTCAGCCCCTTTCTCCGGCCTCTTTCCTTCCCACTCTCCGAAGGATATCTCAATAAGCCCCGGATCCTCTATGACAGGGATCTTTATCCCCCGTCTTTCTTCTGAAGGTGCAGCTACTATCTCCGCCGTGCTTCTTGCCCTTATAAGCGGGCTTGTGATGATAAGATCGAAATCTATGTCTTTAAGGGCTTCACCCGTGACACTTGCCAGTTTCTTTCCGTTTTCATTAAGGGGCACATCCATTCTGCCGGCCAGGCAGCCCCTGGTGTTCAGATCGGTTTCACCGTGTCTGATTATATATACAACCAAATCATTGACCTCAAAACGTATAATTCAATAAATTTTACCATATTCTCGGGCTTTACGAAAGATGCCATTCGGGCTTTTTCAGCTCCGCATACACCATCACCGCACACACGATGCAGGATATGAGGTCCGCAATGGGACCGGTATATACCACGCCGTCTATGCCGAAAAAGACAGGCAGTATCACAAGAAGCGGCAGGAAGAAGATGACCTGCCTGGTGAGGGACATGAATATGCCTTTATAGGGCTTTCCTATGGATGTGAAAAAGTTTGAGGCTATGGGCTGCATAAAGAACAGGCAAATAAAGAACACGAATATCCTCATATACTTCACTCCGAATTCATAGTACAGCTCATCACCGGATCCGAAAAATGAAAGTATCTGCACCGGGAAAAGCTGGAACAGCGCAAAAGCGATAAAGCATATGACAGCTCCGCTCTTTATGGCATCAAAGAAGGCATTCTTCACCCTGCTGTAATGCTTGGCTCCGAAGTTAAAGCTGGCTATGGGCTGAAGGCCTTGGGATATGCCGATAACGAAGGCGCCTGCCACCTGAAACACTTTCATGACTATTCCGGAGACCGCTATGGGCGTGGACTCTCCGTACACGGAAAGAGCGCCATAATATCTCAGTGAATTATTCATAGTGACCTGTACCGCCAGAAACGCTATCTGGTTTATGAATGGAGCTGTACCCAGGATAACTATCCGTCCGGTATACTCCCATTTAGGGATAAAAGTATCCTTTGTGAGGGGGACCGTTTTGAAATGCGGCAGATACCATATTATTATCCCTGCGGACACATACTGTCCGATAATGGTGGCATAGGCCGCCCCCGCCATGCCCATGTTCAGCACGAATACAAAAAGAGCATCCAGCACCGTGTTCACCACTGCACCGATGATATTTACCATCATGGTCATGTTCGGGCTGCCGTCAGCCCTGATGATATGTGCTCCTCCGGCAGAAAGAATAAGTGCCGGGAAGCCAAACGCGGTGATGCCTGCATATGTGCGAACATAGGGCAGCACCTCAGCCGGTGAGCCGAAGAGGATCATCAGACGGTCCATGAATATAAGAGTGATCACCATCATTACGATCCCCACGGATATCATCATGGTCACCGCATTTCCTATATAGTGCTTAGCCTTCTCAGGCTGTCCCTCTCCCATGGTGATGTTAAATACCGATGCCCCTCCTATGCCAAACATAAGCGCTATGGCTATGCACAGAGTGGTGAGAGGAAACGCAATGTTTGTGGCTGCATTTCCAAGTGGGCCCACTGCCCGGCCTATAAAAAACTGATCTACGATGTTATATAAAGACCCCACCAGCATGGCTATGATGCTGGGAATGGCGAACTTTCTCAGCAGAACACTTTCAGGCTCTGTGCCAAGGGGATTCTGTTCATTTCTGACTTCTTCCATTTATATACCTTCTTATCTGTAAAACATGTGGTGGGATTATATCACATATAGCTATATTTTGGAACAAACCCTTTTCCTCACACAGCATATTGTTGTATAATTAGCCAGAGTGTATTTACTCAGACTATCAAAGGAGGATAACTGCTTTGTCTCAAGGAATCAAGCATACGTTTGACGATATGCCGGAGATCACTTCCAGCCTTTGTCCCCAGTGCGGAAGGACCATCAGGGGACTGGTGGAAGGAGAACTCTGTCCCATGTGTCTGGAACTGAATCTGTTTGCAGATGTGAGGGAATACATTCGAAGCAATGATGTGAATGAATTCCAGGTAGCAGAACACTTTGACCTTCCCAGAGAAAAGATAAAGCAGTGGATCAAGGAAGGAAAGATAGAATATAAAGAATCTCCCGATGGTGTCATGAAGCTTTCAGACGGTTATTGTCAGAGATGCGGGCGCCCCATTAAATTCGGCAACCTCTGTTCTCAGTGTAAGCGCGAGGAGACCAAGGCCATGAAGGGCGTGGGCATTGTGAAAATTAGCGACGAAGACTCCAAGATGAGGTTTTTGGAAGGAGAAAAGAAGAAATGAAAATACGCGACATATTAAGCGATAACAGACCGAAAATGTCCATGGAGGTGTTTCCTCCAAAGACTGCCGATAATTTTCAGACAGTAGAGAGCGCCGTTCGTGAGATAGCCAAGCTTTCCCCTGCCTTCATCAGCTGTACCTACGGAGCCGGCGGCGGCACCAGCGAATACACAGTAAAGATCGCTTCCGAGATAAAAGAACTGGGAGTGCCCTCCATGGCGCACCTCACATGCATAAGTTCCACCAGAGAAGGACTCAGTGCCCAGATCTCAAAAATCAAAGAAGCGGGCATAGAAAATATCCTGGCCCTTCGCGGAGATATCCCAAAGGATGCCGAGTTCCCCGGAGACAACAGCTTTCAGCATGCCACAGACCTTATCCGTGAAATAAAGAGGCTCTACCCCGAAGCATGTATCGGCGGAGCCTGCTATCCGGAAAAGCACCCCGAAGCTAAAGATAAAAAAGAAGACATACAGCATCTTAAGGAAAAAACCGAAGCAGGATGTGAGTTTCTCACCACCCAGATGTTTTTCGATAATTCCGTGTTCTATAACTATCTGTACAGGCTTCGTGAAGCCGGAGTGAACGTGCCCGTTATAGCCGGCATCATGCCTGTCACCACCAGGCAGCAGATGAAGCGCTCTGTGGAGCTTTCCGGATGTATAGTGCCCCCCAGGTTCAAAGCCATGGTGGACATGTTCGGAGATGATAAGGAAGCCATGAAACAGGCCGGTATAATATATGCTTCAGAGCAGATAGTGGACCTCATCGCAAACGGCATCACTCACATCCATCTGTACACCATGAATAAGCCCGAGATCTCCATGGGGATCTTAAATAACCTGAAGGGCATCATTAAAAATGACTAAAAAACGGATCATACTGCTTGTTCTGATCGCTGCATGCTTGATCACCGCAGGTGTGCTTTTGTATTTCAAAATAACCCTTTCCGTCAAAGAAAGCTCTGCAGAAAAACAGCTTCTGTCGGAATATGAATCAGTGGATTCCGTATCCTTCCTTCATAAAAAGAACAGTGACGGACGGAAGAATACCATCGCTGTCATAGATATTAAAGAAAGTATGGCCGAAGAAGATAAAGAAGATCTGGAAGGATATCTTCGGGATAACGTGAGCGAAAAGATCTATATCATATATGAATAGGCCCATACTGGGCTTCCGGGGGACAAGGCTTTCACATGTATGCACTGTACAGAAACAGCGAAAACGAATTTGAGATATACAGGCAGAAGTCCGTTCATCATCCTCCCCATATCAGCAGCATGCTGGAATGCATATATATCACAGAAGGGACTTTGGAACTGGGAGTGTACCAAAGCCTTTTTCATATGGAAAAAGGGGATTTTGCCATCGTTTTTCCTGATGTGATCCACCATTACCAGGTGTTTGATACCGGGAAATGCTCTGCTATCCATCTTCTGGCTTCTCCCATGCTATCAGGTCAGTTTCTCTCCGTTCTCACCGGCAGCGCTCCGGAGGATCCGGTGATAAAGGCAGCGGACCTGCATCCGGACATATCCTATGCCATGACCAATCTGCAAAAGGACGGAAAGAAAGGGAACCCTGAGAAATATGCGGATATCCTCCATGAATCCTATCTCAGGATCATTTTGTCCAGGGCACTTCCCTGCTACACCCTTACCGAAAAGACATCTCAGGAGAGCGATGATATCATAGACCGTGTGGTGTCATACATAGCCCGGCACTTCATGGAGAACATCAGCCTTACCAGCATGGCCGAGGCTCTGTATGTGTCGCCATACTCCCTTTCCCGGGTGTTTTCCGGCACCTTTCATACCAATTTTAACAAATACTTAAATCAGACCAGATTAAGATATGTGGTATATCTCCTTAAGCATACGGACCAGAGTATCACGGAAGCATACCTGAATGCGGGCTTTGAAAGCCAGCGCACCTTTAACAGGGCGTTTCAGGAGACCTATCGCATGTCCCCCAGGGACTATAGAAAAATGGTTTTGCAAAAAACCGAATGAACGAATGTAAATAACAAGCTTATGTTTTTCTTATTTTTAATGTTTTTCCTGGCTGCCATACTTTTTTATGTAAACAGCAGGCTCTTTATGTCCATACGGCAGGGTGAGAAGTCAGGAAGCCCTTCCGCGGATATCAAAAAGAAAAAGAATATCAGCATCATCCTTTGGATCCTCATAGCATCCCTGGCTTTGCTTTCCGTTTTGTATACTTTTTATATGGCCATTTCCGATGAAAGGCGCCCGCTTATCAATCCCCATCTGACTGTGGAAGCGGGACATTCCGTGACACCGTCGGATTTCGCATCTTTCCTGGGAGACCGTATTTCTTTCGTGGAAGGTGAAAAGGCCGTAAACACTTCCATGCCCGGGGACTATCCCGTGACCCTGAAGCTCTGGATCTTCCGGGTGAACGCCTATGTCACTGTCCGCGATACCGTGCCGCCGGATGCCGTAATGAAAAGCGCTGTGGTGGAGTGCAAAAGCGAAGTCACTCCTTATGATGTGATAGAAAAGATCATTGATGAAACTCCCACCACCGCGAAATTTGCCCTGATACCGAGCACCGAGGAAGCCGGAGTCTACGAAGTCACGGTGATACTCACGGATTACAGCGGAAATGAGACCAGAAAGACTTCCCTTATCACGGTAAGCCCTGTGTATTCAAAACTCTCTGTGGAAGCGGGTAAGCCTTTCCCCGAAAAAGAGGCCTTTTTTATTAACAATGACTATTCATACCTTGATATAAAGACCGACGTGTCGTCCATCGACATGAACGTGCCGGGGGAATATGATATCCTCTTTTCCGGAGACATAGGCGACTACATATCCGTGCTTTCCGTTAAGGACACTGTGGCTCCTGTGATCACAGCACTAAATGACATAAACGTGGAAGAAGGAGACACTCTTTTCTACAGGCAATATGTGTCCGTATCCGATAATTCCGGTAATAACATCACCCTGGACATTGATTCCTCGGGTGTAGACATAAACACCCCCGGCGAATACAGTGTGACCTACGTGGCCAGAGACGAAAGCGGCAACCAGTCCACCCTGATCCTGCCCGTAGTGGTGGGGAAGACCACTGTGGACCGAATGAAAGTGAACGAAGAAGCCGCTCGGATCATATCCGAGATCATCACGGATGACATGACAGGCCGGGAAAAGCTAAGCGCCATATATGACTATGTGAAGTCCCATATGACCTACTTTGATCCGAACTATAAGCCGAGCCTCACGGAAGGAGCATATACGGCCCTTTTCGAAGGAAAGGGGGACTGTTTCTTCTATGCCTCTCTTGCCAAAGTCCTTTTAGACAGCGCCGGTATAGAGAATATAATAATAGATAAGCTCCCGGGCTATGCCACCGAGCATGAATGGAACCTTGTAAATATCGGCGAAGGCTGGTATCATTTTGACACATGCCCAAGGGAAGATGTCTCGGGCTTTAATTACGTTACCGACGAAGAACTGATGAAGTATTCAAAGAGTCATAATAACAGCCATATATATGACCCTTCCTTATACCCTGACATAGAATGATATGAAAACGAAAAAGATTAGCACACTTTTTATAATGATCCTCACGGCCTGCATCCTGGCAGCCTGCGGTCCCGCAGAAAAGAACAGGCCTTCCGCCATAATCTCAGCCGACAGCAGTTATCTTTTCACCTATAACGGCACCATCATGGCACCGGGAATGGCGGCAGAGAATATCCTCTCTTCACTTGGTGAGCCGAAGAATTATTATGAGGCAGACAGCTGTGCTGCAGCGGGTAAGAACAGATATTACAGTTTCGATCACTTTACGCTTACCACCTTTATGGAAAGCGGCAGCGATTCAGAGATCCTGATAAAGATAGATCTTACGGATGATGTGGTCTCCACAAACGAGGGAATCTATCTGGGCTCCCCCGTATCGGATGTGGACAGTATTTACGGAGTCCCTTCCCGGACGGAGAATAACTGTCTTTTTTACGACAAAGGCGACATGACTCTCACTATCCTCACCACAGACGGCCTGGTCTCCAATATCTACTATGAAAAGGACGGTATATAAGACAAGGGTCAGATATCCTCTATGGCAGCTTTTTCTATTTCAGCCGCCACATTCTCTTCATTACGTGACACTGTATCATCCATGACTTCATCCAGACCGGAAAGAGCCGAAAACGGCGCAAACTGCGCGCCCCTGGCAGCCATGGACATGGGTGTGCGTCCCTTTGGCTCCGGTCTTTTGGCATTTAGTATGTCCCCGTATTTCCTGCGTACTTCTCTTTCGCTATCCGATATATTCACGCTTTATGGCCTCCTATCTGACCGTTTCTTTCTATGGTCATAGCACCCTCTTCCAGATTCATCCCCTTAAGAAGCGCATTCTTTCCGTATTTCTCCTGAACGGAAAGCACAGCCTGCTGCGCCCTTCTTTCCCTTTCCATATCCCGTTTCTCCTGCTCCGATTCCTCAGAGGGCTGAAGGTCAAATATGCTGAGCTGCTCATATTTCTTTGTCTCCGATGCAGCCTTTTCCGTAAGCACATGGTTAGCCACGATGGTGACACGGCGGATGAGCAGAGCCTTATCCACTATCCTGTCATAAAGAGCCACAGTGGCTTCTACTATCTTTTTCGTGGAGGATGTGTGACTGCCCAGATTTATGCTGCCATGGGCATGTACGGGCACGGCCCGGCCATATCTGTCTATGGCCACCTCCCCCTTATATGCCTTCCTCCGCTCGGGATCTGTGAGGTTTTCTATGTCATACCCCACTGTAAGGACCACCTGATCTGCCATCACCTTCTTCTTTACCATATCAAGCACCAGAAGCTCTGCCATTTCCCGCACTATGAGGCGGCCTTTCTCTGCAGTGTATGGGGTCTTAAGCACCTGCCCCGAGGTCAGAGAATTATTCTCCGGCACATATGAATGGATGTCCTTCATGGTGCATGGTTCATATCCGAAAGCGTGATCTATGAGAAGTTCCGCATTCACTCCAAACAGGTGATAGAGAAGCTCCTGATCCTCCAGAGCACACCTGGCCACATCTCCCATGGTAAACATGCCGTTTGCCTTTAGCTTCCTGGCATATCCCGGACCTATCCTCCAAAAATCAGTGATGGGAGTATGGTTCCAGAGTCTCAGCCTGTAGCTCATTTCATCAAGCTCCGATATACGTGCTCCGTTCTCATCCGCTTCAGAATGCTTTGCGTCTATGTCCATGGCGATCTTCGCCAGATACAGATTCGTTCCCACTCCCCCCGTGGCTGTGATGCCGGTGGCTTCATACACCTCCCGCATCATCTTTATGCAGAGTTCTTTTGCGGTGAGTCCGTAGGTGTTCAGGTAAGAAGTCACATCCATAAACACCTCGTCTATGGAATATATGTGGGTATCCTCCGGCGCTATATACTTAAGGTATATGTTATATATCCTGGAGCTGTACTCTTCATAGAGAGCCATCCTGGGGGGTGCCGTGATAAAGTCCACCTTGCACGCCTTCGCTATCTGTTCCGCTTCAAAAAGCCTGGCTCTCCCGGGCACACCGTATGCCTTCAGGGCAGGAGACACCGCCAGACAGATGGTCTTTGAAGTCCGGGTGGGGTCTGCCACCACCAGTCTGGTGGTAAAGGGATCCAGATTCCTCTCCACGCATTCCACCGAAGCATAGAAGGATTTAAGATCTATACATATATAATATTTTTGCTCGTCCCTTTGCTTATCCATATCCGTATTATAGAACGTACGTTTGCAGAATGCAAGATGCTTAAGTCAGAGGCATCCCGCCAGAGGCTTTATCACGGACGGGGTATTCCCCGTTCGTGATAAAAAAAGAGCCGGCAGGTTTAATCCTCCCGGCCCAGTGCTATAAGTGATTTCAGATACTCCATCAGCATCTCGATGCCTGTGGCGTTTCCTCCGCCTCGCGGGATAATGATATCCGCATATTTTTTTGACGGTTCCACGAATTCTTCATGCATGGGTTTAACGGTGTTTGCATATTGATCCATAATGGACTCTATGCTCCTTGCTCTCTCCACCATATCCCTTTTGATACGCCGCATGAGTCTTTCATCCGCGTCGGTGTCCACATAGATCTTCGCATCCATAAGATCACGAAGTTCTTTATTCTCCAGGATCAGGATGCCTTCCAGGATGATGACAGGCTTCGGCTCCACCCTCACGGTATCTTCGGATCTGTTATGTATGGTGAAGTCATAGACCGGAACCTCCACCGGATGTCCCTTGATCAGGTCCCTGACATCATTCGCCATCCTCTCCGTTTCAAACGCATCGGGATGGTCATAGTTCAGCTGGCTTCTTTCCTCATAAGTCATATTGTCATGAGCCTTATAGTAACTGTCATGACTGATGACCACCAGATCATTTCCGAAGTATTCCGCTATTTTCTTAACTATGGTGGTCTTTCCCGAGGCTGTGCCTCCTGCCACCCCCACTACACATACTCTGTTCAATAGTTTATACCTTCAGAGACTCCAGCAACTCATTCTTCATTGCATAGTATTTCTTTGTCATATCAAGATAATGACGATGGGGATATTCGAAACGCTGTTCTTCTTCCCATATCTCTTCACTGAGCTGTTTCTTCACGAAGGCTGCTATCTCGGTCACGGAAGGCATATCGGAAACCAGCTTTCCATCTTTAAATATCTGTTTCTGAAGAGGCTTGAACACACAGTTCTCGAAATGTCTGGTCTTCCATGGTTTCTGGGGATCTATACAATCCGCCGAGCTTCCGTTTTCCAGATGCTCATCATCGCATGCTATGACATCTGCCACTGCCTTTCCTTCTTCATCATATACTCTGTACAGATTCTTTCTGCCCGGATTGGTGATCTTCTCCACGTTCTCGGACACCTTGATCTTCGGTATCATCCTGCCGTTCTTTTCCACGGCAGCCAGCTTATATACCGCACCGAATACGGGCTCGCTCTTTGATGTGATGAGTCTTTCGCCCACGCCAAAGGAATCGATCATGGCTCCCTGTGTTATAAGAGAATGTATGGTAAACTCATCAAGGCTGTTTGATGCCACTATGATGGCGTCATTAAGCCCTGCATCATCCAGCATCTTTCTGGCCTTCTTTGAAAGATATGCCAGGTCGCCGCTGTCCAGTCGGATTCCCTTCAGGCGCTTGCCCATGGGTTCCAGCACTTCCTTGGCTGTGCGGATAGCATTCGGCACACCGCTTCCGAGCACGTCATATGTGTCCACCAGGAGGATGGAATTATCCGGATATACTTCCGCAAATTTCTTAAAAGCAGTGAATTCGTCATCAAAGAACATTACCCAGCTATGGGCCATGGTACCTGAAATAGGCATATCAAACATCTGTCCTGCCAGCACTGTAGCTGTGGAAGATGCTCCTCCGATGAGGGCAGCTCTGGCCCCGTATACTGCCGCATCCATGTTGTGGGCTCTTCTGGCTCCGAAGTCCGCCACAGATCTGCCCTCAGCAGCCTTCACGATACGTCTGGTCTTTGTAGCTATGAGAGACTGATGGTTCACTTCAAGGAGTATGGCTGTCTCGATAAGCTGAGCATCTATGAGAGGTGCCACCACTGTGATTATGGGCTCATCGGGATACATGATGGTGCCTTCCGGCAGTGCATATATATCACCCTTGAATTTAAACTGCCACAGATACTCCAGAAATTCATCGGAATAGAGATTCTTGCTTCGAAGATACTTCACATCTTCGTCTGAAAAATGGAAGTTTTCTATGTATTCCACAATCTGCTCCAGACCTGCGAAGATGGCAAAGCCTCCCTCGTCCGGATTCCTGCGGTAGAACACATCAAAAACCACACAGTCTTCGATATTCCCTTCTTTAAAGTATCCGTTACTCATGGTCATCTCGTAGAGATCCATGACCATAGACAGATTACGCTCTTCCCATTGTTTCTTTCCACTCATCATTTCCGTATCGCCTCTACTCTCCTGCTTCATTCTGCCTTGCGGCTTCAAGGAGCTTGTCCTTAAGCTGGCTTTCGATCTCTACCAGTTCCTGCTCCGCTTCTTTTCTCTTTTCCTTGCCTTCCTTCTGGATCACAAGCACTTCATCCAGAGTGGAGATCAGCTGCTCATTAGTATGACGAAGAGTCTCTATATCCACGATACCTCTTTCGGATTCCTTGGCTGCCTCTATGGTGGCCACCTTCAGCTTATCGGCATTCTTCTTCAGGAGCTCGTTTGTCATGTCGGAAACTTCCTTCTGAGCCTTGGCTGCCGCGTTGGCATGCTCCACACCTATGGCTATCACCATCTGGTTCTTCCAGAGTGGGATGGTGTTTACTATAGTGGACTGGATCTTTTCCACCATCATGGTGTTACTGTTCTGCACCATGCGGATCTGAGGACCTGTCTGAAGGGCAATGGTCCTGGTAAGTTCCAGATCATAGATCTTCTTTTCGAAACGGTCACACATAGCCGCATAATCCTTTGCTGCCTGAGCATCCTCGGGAAGGCCTGTCTCTGCAGCCTTTCTCTGAAGAGCCACCAGTTCTGTGGATCTGGCTTCCTCCAGCTTCTTCTTGCCGGCAATGATATACATGGTGAGCTCTTTAAAATATACCAGGTTCAGCTCATACATCTTATCCAGTGTGGCGATATCCTTAAGGAGTGTCTGCTGATGCTTATCCAGCTCCTTTGAGATAGTGGTCACGTTTGTTTCCACCTTGCTGTACTGAGTCTTGATGGTCTCCAGCTTGTTCGCACCTTTTTTAAAGATCTTTAAGAATCCCTTGTCATTCTCGTCCACATCGAAATTCTTCAGCTGGTTGATGAGGTCTGTGATCATATCTCCCACTTCCCCCATATCCTTTGTCTTCACATCATTCAGAGTATCCTCAGAGAACTTTGCCATCTTGCTCTGTGTGCCTGCGCCGTAATTCATGATGGCCTGAGAATTTGTGATGTCTATGGTATTTGCAAAAGCCTCTGCCTGTTTCTTCTCCTCTTCCGAAAGAATGGAGTCATCCATTTTAGGTGCTGCCACACCTGTACCTGTTTCCGGTGCCGCTGCCGGCAGATCCGGCTCCGTGGACACTTCTCCGAATGTGAGTGTGGGGACTTCCTGTTTCAGCTTTTCTAAATCTTCCATTTTGTTACTCTCCTTTATGATAATCCTGAAGTACTGTTCATTCCGTCGTCTGTGAGACCGTCCTGCGCCATCATGGTCTTCATGACCGATATATCCGAAGAAATGTCCATGGCCATCTCCTCAAAGAGGCTGTCCAGCAGCTTCTCAAATCCGTTATTGATGGTATCTATGGATTCTTCTATCTCCCTCTTGGTGGCCTTCACATTATCCGTCTCGGGCTGATTCTGAAGCTCTATATATGCATTCAGAAGCTTTGTGGTGGTAGGCAGGTAGAAATCCATGAAACGCCGTAAGTTCTTGGCACTTCCGGGATCCTTTTTCACCTGGTCGAATATCCTGTCCATAATGGACACCAGAGTGTCCAGTTTATCCGAAAGAGCCTTATCCGGAATGTCATCGTTGGCCTTATTAATGGCATTGATATATGCATTGCCTTCCTTTATGATGGCTTCCACTTCCTTGGCTTGTTCGGGAGAATCATACTCGCTGTATTTCTCCGCTTCTTCCTTTTCCCGTTCCTTTCGGGATTCTTCGGACTGGATATACTGGTCGAAGGCTCTCTCCGTCATCATGATGGTGGTCTCGCTTTTATCCAGACGCACCTGCGGAAGTATGCCCTTTTTCATCATCTTCTTAATGTCCTTAAGCACATCGGAAGCCTTTTTCCCCAGCGCCGATGTCAGGGTCCTGATATCATAAAACTCATTGTCTCCAATGATGGATCCGTAGAGCTTGTATCTGTCTATGAGCCCTTTGTCCATGGCTCCCGACACCGTCATCCATGTGAATAGTCCGGCGATAGCCACGATAAACAGCTCCGCAACCAGATAACCCGGTGAAAACTCATCCAGCAAGAGAGCGAGTCCTCCAATAGCAAGCAGTCCAAAATTCAAAAGGCCTATGACCCCGAAAATGATCTTAAGTATGGGGACGGCACCGCTCACATTTCTCTGCATGAAGGGGGTAATTTTCCTGCCGGAACGAAACTCGGCCATCTGTCCCATGTTGTTGACCACTGTCTTATGGGGATTGCCGGCATCGCCCCGTACGACCCTGGAACCGTTTTTATTCTTACTGTTCTTGTAGGGATTGGCCCCCGAATTGTACGGATTTTGATCACGACGTACGGCAGGCGTATTAGGTGCCTGTCTCGGGGTGGAAAGAGACTGTGATATGGTGTCTCCTATGGTATTCTGGATCCGACGGCTGAGGTCGGAAAAGTCGTTATTCTCTACAGCGTCCGTGACAGCGTTCAAAATGTCGCTTCCTGCACGGAGCAGATCATTTTGATTCATTATTGCATTCTTCCTATTGTGATCTGATTCTTTCCGTTTTCCTTAGAGGTGTACAGTGCCATGTCTGCCGCGTGAAGCACCGAATTGAAGTTGCATCCCGGCTCATAAACTGTCACCATGCCGCCACTGAAGGTGATACGGTTATCTGTGAAATCGTATTTCTGATCGGAGAACCTGCTCAGCATCTCCTTTAATATATTGCAGCTGTCGTCCTTACCCTGGCCTTCCACTATGATAACGAATTCCTCACCGCCGAAACGTCCCACGGTGACCTTATCCGTGATATATGACCTGAGTATCTCGCCCAGGTGCGCCAGCACCACATCGCCGTTTTCATGGCCATAGGTGTCGTTTACCTTCTTGAAATTATCAATATCTATCATCCCCACGGAAACAGGGTTATTGTTTCCCGCAGACTTCATATGCTCTTCTGCTCTGGTCATGAGGTATTTACGGCTGTATACCTTTGTGAGCACATCATACTGCAGCTCTTTTTCGTATTCTTCGGATTGCTCCACGACTTCTTCATGACTGGCACTGTACAGCGATGCACGCTTCATAAAGCCTTTGCAGATCTCCATTATTATGGCACTGACCACTATGGCGGATCCGGTGAAAAGAAGGGCTTCAGTCACCCGGTCTCTGTTCGTGAACACATAACTGTATGCCGTGATAAAGATCACTACATAATTAATGATAATCTCGGTCTTAAACAGAACCTCATCGGAATACAGATTGGAAAAAAGCGCCGAGACAGCGGGAAGAAGCCATAAAGGCCCTATATCTGCATGGAATACTGAAATAACTCCCGCCTGAACCATCATAGCGAGAGCCACATACCTGTTCTTCTTCACGGCGGCATAACTCAGATCCCCGTCAGCGGACTTTGCGAAGACATACACGCCCATATTTGCGGCAGATGGAATTATCACATGGAATAAAAGATAAAGGGCCAGATTATTGCCCTGCTTCGTCATCACCAAAAAGATCAGGCTCCCAATATCAAATATCAGGACCACCCAAATGGCTATCCATATAGATTTAAGCATTATCCTCCGAAGACCGGATTCAAATTCTTCCATTTAGACCTCCAAATATTTATTCTCTGATATGATAACATATTGTTCCGAAAATACATAGATTATACGCATTTTTTTATCATGTTTTTTTGTATTGACAGCCCTTTTTCGCAATGCTAATATCAAGGAGTATCTTTGAGGCGGGGTTTGATTCCCCACCGGCGGTATAGTCCGCAAGCCGAGAGGCATGATCCGGTGAGATTCCGGAACCGACGGTATAGTCCGGATGAGAAAGGAGCTTTTTTTATGGACAATTTTACTTCTAACGACGCAGAAACACTTGCAAAGAAAGGATCTTCCAAATCCTCTATGAGGACCAGAATGATCGTCACCACAGGGATGCTGGGTGCATTAAGCGCCATCCTGATGCTTTTTGAATTTCCCTTCCCCCTGGCCCCCACTTTTATCAAATTTGATTTTTCGGAACTACCGGTGATCCTGGGCGGATTCCTCTTCGGCCCCGTAGCAGGATGCATTGTGGCTCTGATAAAGATCCTGCTTAATTTCGTTCTTAACGGAACTTCCACCGCAGGTGTGGGAGAGGTGGCAAACCTGGTGGGAAGCATATGCTTCATCCTGCCTGCTTCCATCATTTACTTTAAGAATAAGACCAGAAAGAGGGCAGCCATCGGTCTTGTGGCAGGCACTGTTTCCACATCAGTAGTGATGTCCCTCATGAATGCATTCCTGCTGTGCCCGCTTTACATAAAGCTTTTCGGCATGACAGAGGAAGTGCTTATCGGCATGGGAAGCGCCACGAATCCTTTCGTGCACGATATGCTGACCCTGGTGCTCTGCTCCATCTTCCCCTTTAATATCGTAAAATACGGTATCGTATCCGTGATCACATTCCTGATCTACAAACGGATATCCAAGTTTGTAAAGGCGGAATAATTATACGGGCATAAATTTAAAGCCCCTCTGTAATAATATGAATTTCTCACGTCGCCTGGCTTCTATGCTCATTTGCATTTTGAACAACCGTGGCTGCTTCTGCGGAACTCGCTTCGCTCAAACAGTCCTCGAAGCAGCCGTTCAAAATACAAATTCGCTGAGAAGCGGCGAAATGTTCGAAATTCACCTTATTACAGAGGGGCTTTATTTATGCCCTTGATTTCAGTCTGCGTATTTGTAGGACAGCTTCGTAGCGAAGAGCTCGCCGTCCTTCAAATCTATGTGGATCTTGTCGCCCATGGCGATCTCTCCCTCCAGGATGATCCTTGCAGAAAGGGTCTCCACATGTTTCTGGAGGAATCTCTTCAGCGGACGGGCGCCATATGTGGGATCGTATCCGTTTTCAATGATATAATCCCTGGCAGCCTCAGTAAGCTCCACATGAATATCTCTGTCTTCCAGCCTTTCATTCAGATCACTGATGAGAAGGTCCATGATGCCGCCGATATTCTCTTTGGTGAGCGGCTTAAAGAGGATGATCTCATCCAGTCTGTTTAAGAATTCCGGTCTGAAGGAAGCACGAAGATCTGCCATCACCATGTCTTCAGCATCTTTCTTAATGTTGCCCTCATTATCTATGCCGTTCAGCAGATATTCAGATCCTATATTTGAGGTCATGATGATGATGGTGTTCTTAAAATCCACTGTCCGTCCCTGTGAATCCGTAATACGTCCGTCATCCAGCACCTGAAGCATCACATTGAACACATCGGGATGAGCCTTCTCCACTTCATCAAAGAGCACCACTGAATAGGGCTTTCTGCGCACAGCCTCCGTGAGCTGTCCGCCCTCATCATATCCCACATATCCGGGAGGTGCTCCGATCAGCCTGGACACACTGTGCTTTTCCATATACTCGGACATATCAAGACGCACCATATTGGTCTCGTCGTCAAAAAGCGCGGCTGCCAGAGATTTAGCCAGCTCTGTCTTTCCCACTCCGGTGGGACCCATGAACAGGAACGAGCCTATGGGCTTATCCGGGTCTTTTATACCGGCCTTTGACCTGATGATGGCTTCTGTCACCTTCTGCACCGCTTCATCCTGTCCGATGACTCTCTTATGCAGCTCCTCATCCAGGTGAAGCGTCTTATTTCTCTCTGTTTCATTCAGCTTAGCCACAGGTATGCCTGTCCAGCGTGAAACGATCTTCGCTATCTCATCCTCTGTCACGCTTTCATGAACCAGCGACACACCCTTCTGTTTCAGGGCATCTTCTTCCTCGAAGAGTCGGCTTTCTATCTCGGGGAGCTTTCCGTATTGCAGTTCAGCAGCTTTTTCCAGATCGTAATTCTGCTTTGCCAGCTGTATCTCCCGGCGTATATCCTCCAATTGTTCACGGAGTTCCACCACCTTGGATACTGCCTGCTTTTCGTTATCCCACTGGGCTTTCTTCTCATTCAGCCTGTCCCTAAGCTCTGCCAGATCGCTCTGAAGCTCTGCCAGTCTGTCCGATGAAAGCTTGTCTGTTTCTTTCTTAAGAGCAGTCTCTTCTATTTCCAGCTGCATCACCTTTCGGTTCAGCTCATCCACTTCCGTGGGCATGGAGTCAAGCTCTGTCTTTATGGATGCACATGCCTCATCCACCAGGTCTATGGCCTTATCCGGCAGGAATCTGTCGGAAATATATCTGTCGGAAAGTGTGGCTGCGGATACCAGGGCTCCGTCTTGGATCTTCACGCCGTGATACACTTCATATCTGTCTTTTATACCTCTTAGGATGGAAATGGTGTCTTCCACGCTGGGTTCATCCACCAGCACCGGCTGGAATCGCCTCTCCAGAGCCTGATCTTTTTCGATATATTCCCTGTATTCATCCAGTGTGGTAGCCCCTATACAGTGGAGCTCACCTCTGGCCAGCAGCGGCTTCAGCAGGTTCCCTGCGTCCATGGAGCCTTCTGTCTTTCCTGCTCCCACGATAAGATGAAGCTCATCGATAAAAAGGATCACTTCTCCGTCGGAATTCTTTATCTCATCCAGGACCGCCTTCAGACGCTCTTCGAATTCTCCGCGGTATTTTGCCCCCGCTATGAGCGAACCCATGTCCAGAGAGAAAAGTTTTTTATTCTTAAGCCCTTCCGGCACGTCGCCTGCCACTATACGCTGGGCCAGCCCCTCTACCACGGCTGTTTTTCCAACGCCGGGCTCACCGATCAGCACCGGATTATTCTTTGTCTTTCTGGAAAGGATGCGGATCACGTTTCTGATCTCGCTGTCGCGGCCTATGACAGGGTCCATCTTCTGTTCTTTGGCCTTTTCCACCATGTCAAAGCCATATTTTTCAAGCGCATCATAGGTGCCTTCCGGATTATCGGTGGTCACTCTCTGATTTCCCCGCACTGTGGAGAGAGCCTGCAGGAAACGTTCTCTGGTGAAACCGAATTCCCTGAGCTTCTCCTTCATTTTATTATTGGGATGCGCTATGAGAGACAGCACCAGATGTTCCACTGACACATAATCATCTCCCATGGTTTTCGCCTCATCCTCGGCATGGATCAGGACTTCGTTTAAGTTCTTTCCCACATATACCTGGCCGCCACTCACCTTAGTGAGGTTCCCCACCATCTGCTCTATATCATTGGTGAAGTAGTTTAAGTCTATCTCCATCTTTTCTATGAGCTTCGGGATGAGGCCTCCTTCCTGTCGAAGGAGAGCCAGGAGCAGGTGCTCCTGTTCTATTTCCTGATTACCGAATTCATATGCTAACTTTTCTGTGTCATTTACCGCTTCCACAGATTTCTGCGTGAATTTCTGTATGTTCATAAGACTTCACCTCCCTTAAGATCAGGGTCTTTTTAAACATTTTCTACATTATAACACAAAATCAGCACTCTGCAAGTGAGAGAGCTAATTATGCCATAAGTATGTTATTTAACCGCTTCAGAAGCTCTTCTTAACAGTCATGTGAACCAGTCCGCCGCGAATGTCGATCTTCACATCATCAGCCAGCTTCTTAAGAACGGAAGACTCATACTGATCATATTCCTCGTCGTCTACACAGTGGCCGACCACGTCGGAAGCCACATCATCCGGGAGAGTGTAATAAGTCTTATCCGCATCTGCTGTCATAGCCTGCTCAAACGCATCTCTCAGCATTCCGAGGAAACTTCCCGCTGCCTCATTCTTTCTGGAGCTGGAAGCCTGGATAAGAGTACCTCTCTTGGTCTTATCCATAACGGTCTCTGTGGTAAGGTTCAGCTCGTATGTATTACCCTCACACTCTATCCAGAATGAAGCCTTCACCTCGCCGGTCACTATATTCATCATGCTGAGCATCTCTTCTGTGAAGAGCTGAAGATGTACAGAATCCTTATTGCTAAGTCCGTTAAAATCAGCCATCTTTTTGGTGGCTTCTACAGCCTCACCGAATCCGTTACCGTTGTTCTCAATAGTGATCACATCTGATTTCATAAGTCTTACTCCTTTCAGCCTGCCTGGACTTCAAAAACATTCTTGAATCCGGTCACTTCAAAGACTTCGATAACCATCTCGTTTGCATTGATGATCTTCACGGAACCTTTGTTATATAATGCCTTCTTTGCATTCAGCAAAGATCTGAGGCCTGCTGAAGAAATATACTCCAAACCAGCCATATCCACCGTCAGACTCTTGACATCCTTCAAAGACTCTTTAAATACACTATCCAGTTCAGGAGCTGTAGATGTGTCCAGTCTTCCATCAAGCTTGACTACAAGCTGATCCCCATTAAGCTCTTTTTCTATCTTCATAATAGACCTCCTTATAAAAAAATAGTAAACCTTGCGGCCCTTACGCTCCGTCGCAAGCTCCTGCCTAGTATTGTAATAATTTCGTAACTTTTCTACATGCCACTAATCACTCTATATATTTTCGCAACGGGAAATCCCATCACATTATAATAATCCCCCTCTATGCCTTTGATAAGAAGTGCGCCTCTACCCTGAATACCATAGGCCCCGGCTTTGTCCATGGGCTCTCCCGTGGATATGTATTCTTTCAGCATCGATTCGGGATTCTCGTACATGGAGACATCTGTCCTTTCATGAAATGTGGTGCGGTCAGCCTTGCCGCCCTTCATATCAAGGACAGTGACTCCGGTGTATACCTGATGGGTCCTGCCGGAAAGCTTCTTCAGGATCTTAAGAGCATCTTCTTCGTCCTTTGGCTTTCCCAGGATCTCATCGTCTATCACCACAATGGTATCCGCACCTATCACGATACTGTCCGGATACTTCTTTGCCACAGCCATGGCCTTTTCATATGACAGTTCTTCCACAAACTTCACCGGATCTTTTATGGGCAGGTTTTCGTCTATGTCCGCTCCGTCCACGGTGAATGGAAAGCCGGCCAGAGAAAGCAGTTCTTTTCTCCTGGGGGATGTGGATGCAAGTATTATGTCCTTCATTATATGTTACTCTGTTTCTCCCGTACTCGAAAACATGCTGGCCACATTCTGATTTGTGCCCTGGAAGTCCCAGATCAGATGTTCCCAGCGTTCCAGCTCTTCCTCTGTCATAAATCCGTTTGATGAACCCATATAACCTATCTTATTAGACATGAAAAGCAGGGCTTTATGTACTGCATTGGCCGAATCTCCGCCCTTCAGATAATAGTGAAGATAGCATGCAAAGAGTGCATTTCCGGCACCGGCTGTGCTCAGCACCTTTCCCGTACGGATGGGCTTATACTGTGCCGTGGATTTCTTCTTATTGTCATGATGAAGCACTCCGTTCAGTCCCTGTCCGAGAAGAATAGTCTCTATATTATACTTATCCGCCATCTCCTGTACGAACTCATAGGGATCCTCGTCCAGAGCGTCGTCCCTGATGAATACAATGTCTGCATTCTCCAGAAAGTCCACGTTGTATTTTTCCTTGTCCCTTCTGAATGCATGTATATTAAGGGCGATCTTTACATTGTTTTCCGCAGCCATCTCTATAAACGGACGGCAGAAATTTGCATTGGAAAGCACCAGCATATCGCAGTCCTTTATGGCGGGCTCCACCAGACTCATATCATAACCTACGTTACGGATGTCTTTCAGGTCCTCAAAAAGCTGCTGATGACGATCCTGGTCAAAAAACAGGACCTCCATGGGAGTCTCATGCATGATAGGAAGCACATATTTTGTATCGAGAGTGACATTTCTGTCCGGGGGATTAAGAATACCGAGAGACTGATCACGTCCCACTACCGTCATGAATTTCACATCGTCTCCCAGCCATTTCAGTGCCAAAGATCCGTTATAGGCATCGCCGCCCACGGATGTGAAAATGGTGTCATATCCACCGGTAAAGAGCTGATACGTGATAGGTATTTTATCTACCTTGACAATGGTTTCCAGCTGGGTGATACCAGCAATGATAAATTTTCCCATAATTTACCTCCCATTTTCATTTATATAACCTAGGCTCATTATACAAAATATCGGATATTTGCACAAGATTACGGGTAATACTATAATATGAATTACTTTTAATCTACAGCGAGGTAATTAACATGCAGGATACATTTGTGGAACACATGGTAACAAGGAAAGAGAATATGGCTGCACGGGTGGCATTCATATTTCTTATGATAACGGCAGTGCTTTTTGTGCTTTTGAGCGTGATATACCCTATAGCCCTGATCCCGGCTATAATCTGCGGAGGCCTTTCCTATCTGTCCAGACAGTTTATAACCATAGAATATGAATATGCATACACAAATGACGAGCTGGATATAGACATCATATATAATCAGGAGCGAAGGAAAAGAGTATTGTCTGTGGACATGGATAATGTGACCGAAATAAAACGGTCATGGAACCCCGCAGAGAAGGCATCGGATTACACCAGCCGCTCCGACGGAAAAGAAACCTATATGCTTCTTATGAATGATAACGGCAAGAGATCAAATATCATCATCGAGCCAAATGATGATATGATAAACGCCATGAAGCGTAAATACTCTCAGAAGTTCATCTGATAACAAAAAATAAGCAGGGAAGAAAATCCCTGCTCTTATTTTAATTATAATCTCCGTATCTTGAATTCAGATACTCCACAGCTTTTATGAGCCCCTCTTCGGAAAACTCTTCGATGTGGGTGGATTTTTTATCATCGGAAGTGGCCTCAAAAGAAAGGGGACCCGGCCACGTGGTGACCGTGAACACATTTCCTTCGTCCTTTTCGGTCCGCTCTATCATATAGCGCATATTTCCGTCAGATCCTTTAAAGGGTTTACTCTTATAGTACGCTATGGAAAGGACATCCGTGTTTTCTATCATCTTCAGGCCTCCGCCATGTCGCAGATGGTGTAGCTGGATTCTTCAAGCGGCGGGAATTCTCCCAGTACATAGGGTGTCTCCTGATATATGAAATTCAGCCAGTTTGTATAGAGGCAGTTAGAGCTGGTACGCCATGAAAGTATAGGCCGTTTATTCGGATCATCATCGGGATAGTAATTCTCCGGGATCTCCGGATTCAACCCCTTTGCAAGGTCTCTGTGATATTCGTGATCCAGCGTCATCCTGTCATACTCCGTGTGCCCGGTGACAAATATCTGTCTGGACTGGTATGCCAGTATCACGCAGCTTCCTGTTCTTTCTGCCGCAGCCACCACATAGAGCTCGGGATTCTTTGCCACAGCGTCTTCATCTATGCCTGTATATCTGGATTGGGGGCACCAGAAATAGTCGTCGATCCCCCTCATCATCATTTTGCTGTGATGCAGCACTTCCTCGCGATACACACCGGATATCTTCTTATCCAGCATGTGCTTCTTTATTCCATGGTGATGGTACAGCCCCGCCTGGGCTCCCCAGCATACATGAAATGTGGAAAACACATGGGTTCTGGACCAGTTCATGATGGACTGCAGCTCTTCCCAGTATTCCACCTCTTCGAATTCCATGGTCTCCACGGGAGCACCCGTGATGATGAGACCGTCAAAATACTGTTCTTTGATCTCTGACCACACCGTATAGAATTTATTCAAATGCGATGATGTGGTATGGGTGGACTCATGTGATTCTATCATCATAAAGGTGATCTGCACCTGTATGGGGAAATTCGAAAGCACACGAAGGATATCCAGTTCCGTAGCTTCTTTCAGCGGCATCAGGTTTAGAATGCATATCTGAAGCGGTCTGATATCCTGGGTGGATGCTCTTTCTTCATCCATCACCAGTATATTTTCTGATTCCAGGATCTGCTTTGCCGGCAGATCTTTTTGAACTAGAATGGGCATATATACACCTTCTTACATCTGTGTTTCTACGAATATATCGTATATTGCCTTCACGGCGGTTTCAAAATCGGCATTCTCCACGCCGATTATGATATTAAGCTCGGAAGATCCCTGATCGATCATGCGCACGTTGACTCTGGCATGTGAAAGTGCAGAGAAAATACGGCCTGCTGTACCGCGGTTACTCTTCATGCCGCGTCCCACCACAGCTATCAGTGCCAGATCTGTCTCTATTTCCACTGCATCAGGGCTTGCCAGCCTGTGGATGGCCGACACCACATTCTGCTCCTTATGAAGGAACTCATCCTCATGAACCACTATGGTCATGGTGTCTATGCCTGAAGGCATGTGCTCAAAGTTAATGTCGTTCTCTTCAAAAGCCTGAAGAACCTTGCGTCCGAATCCCACTTCGGAATTCATAAGGGACTTGGTGATAAGTACCGCGCAGAATCCCTTCTTTCCGGCTATTCCGGTGATTGTATAATCCGGCTTCATACCCGTGCTTTCCACGATCCATGTGCCTGCATCTTCCGGAGCATTTGTATTTCTTATATTAATAGGTATACCGGCAGAACGAACCGGGAATATAGCCTCCTCGTGAAGCACGGATGCTCCCATATATGAAAGCTCGCGAAGTTCACGGTATGTGATGGTCTTTATGCCGGCAGGATTCTTCACTATTCTGGGATCTGCCACCAGAAATCCCGACACATCCGTCCAGTTCTCATACACATCGGCCTTCACGGCACCTGCCACGATGGAGCCTGTGATATCCGAGCCACCGCGGGAGAAGGTCTTCACCCTGCCGTCCTTACCCATTCCGTAGAAACCGGGGATCACAGCTGTGCCTGCTTTTTTAAGCCTCTCTGCCATGGTCTTCTCTGTCTTATAGGTATTAAGCTTTCCTTCATCATTAAAGAAGATCACATCCTTGGCATCAATGAACTCATAGTCCAGATATTCCGCCATAATACGGCCGTTAAGATATTCCCCTCTGGATGCGGTATAGTCCAGATCGGGATCTGTCATAAGAGACTGCTCTATCTCCTGAAAATCTTTTTCCAGAGAGAAACCTTTAAGATCCAGCCCTTCTATGATCTCCTCATATCTGGCCTCTATCTTTAAGAGTTCTTCCTTAACCTTAGTCTTATCCTCTGTCGCTGTGTGGTAGATATGGATCAGCATATCCGTGACCTTGGTATCACCTGAATGCCTTTTCCCCGGCGCACTGGGGACCACAAATCTCCGGTCCTTATCCGCACGGATGATATCTCCCACCTTTTTAAACTGTGCCGCATCCGCAAGTGAGCTTCCTCCGAACTTCACCACCTTGGTTACGGTCTTAACCTTTTTGTCTACCTTATTTTCCGCCATTTCTATGTCCTTTTCTGAATACATTTATCCGATACTATACCATATCTTTTCTTTAATTTCCATAATCAGTATGCTAGAATAAATCTTAGTGTAAATACCGAAAAGATTGCTAAGGGGAGGTTATTTAATATGGCAAACGACACCAAGCAAAAAGACAATACCAACGGTAAAGTCTCATTTCTTCACTCACTGGCTTTCAGGGTCAGTCTGATCGTCACCATCGTCAGTGCAGTGGCTATCATTCTCGTATCATTTATCGCAATAAATGACTCGCAGGACACTCTCGAAAACACCTATAAGAATTACACAATGAACGTGGCGGATACGGCCTGCGCGGCAGTGGACGCCGCTATGGAAGCCACATCGCAGAACATTGAAGTGGAAGGCGTGGACAGTCTCTCCGGTGCTGAGGTGGAAAACTATCTGGTTCAGCTTCTGGAAGAAGATCCCGATGCCAACCGGGAAACCGTGGCTGCCACATTCACCGGAGCACTGGGCGACGTCAACATCGAGGGGATCGAAGGTTCCTATGCATATCTGGTGGCCCAGGACGGCACCATGGTATGGCATCCCACAGCCGAAAAGATCGGCGGCAGTGTGGAAAATGAAGCCGTGAAGGGTCTGGTAGCAAGACTCGCTGCAGGAGAGACTCCCGAACAGATCGGACGGGGCTCCATCATCTACCTTTTCAAAGGTGCAAAGAAATATGCCGGTTACAGTTTCACAAGCGCAGGAAACATCCTGATCGTCACCGGAGACTATGACAAGGTAATGCAGCCTGTCACGAAGCTGGTGGGTCTTATAGCCATCGCAAGTATCATCATAATCATCTTAATGGCTGTGGCATTCTTCATTATCATAAGAAAGATACTTAATCCGCTCACACACCTGGTGGATATCATCGATAACACCGCAAGATTTGATTTCACCCATACCAAGTGGGGCAGCATCCTTCGGAAGAGGAAGGACGAGATCGGTGTCATGGCAAAGGCCGTGGCTTCCATGCGTGTAGCTCTTCGTGAAATGGTGGGTCAGATCTCCGATACAGGAAGCAGGATCACGGAAAACGTGGATCAGCTGCGCTCCACCACAGATGACGTGAACTCCATGTGTACAGATAACTCTGCCACCACTCAGGAACTGGCAGCATCCATGGAAGAGGCTTCTGCCGCTACAGAAACCATAAACAATAACGTAGCTGATGTGCAGGAAGAAGCAAAGCATATTGACGAGCTCACCACAGAAGGAACCAAAATGTCCGTGGAGATCATGGGCAGAGCTGCAGAGCTTAAGAAGACCACGGAAACCGCATCGAACCGTACCAGGAGCACATATGAAACAGTACGTACACAGGCAGATCGGGCTATCGAAAGTTCCAAGGCAGTGGATAAGATAAACGAACTCACAAATACTATCAATGAGATCGCATCCCAGACCAGCCTGCTGGCGCTCAATGCATCCATAGAGGCAGCCAGAGCAGGGGAGGCCGGAAAAGGATTCGCCGTGGTGGCTACCGAGATCGGCAAGCTGGCAGACCAGACCACCAGTGCCGTAGCTAACATCGATGAGATCGTGAAAGAAGTGAATGAGGCCGTAGGCATGATGTCCGAATGCCTGACCGAGACCACGGACTTCCTGGAGAAGGATGTATTAAACGACTACTCCGATTTCCAGAATGTCAGCGAGCAGTATCAGCAGGATGCTGATTCCTTCAAGAGCAGCATGGCGGATATCAAGGCCGGCATCAGCGCACTGTCTGAGGCCATTAACGCCATAGCCCTTTCCCTTAATGATATAAACATGACGGTAGGTGATTCCGCTAACGGCGTCACAGATATCGCTCAGAAGACCACCGGCATCGTGGATGGCACATCGGATGTGACCACCAAGGTGGCTGACACCAAGAATGCGGTAGCTCTTCTGGATGACATCGTAAGCAGATTTAATACCGGAGAATAAACTACGCAGCTTAACAGCATAATAAAAAGATCCCGGAGCCGTATCATACGGTTCCGGGATTATTATTTTACTCGTTATTCTTCTTCCTGCATTTCCTTCAGATGTTCTTTAAACTCATCCACCGGCATGGGGAATCTGATATGCACTTTCTCTATCCTTCTTCGGCCTATAGCCACCACTCTGACTATGACGCCTTCAGATGATACGTATGTCTCTCCTGCCTTGGGAAAATGATCGAATTCGCCCACCAGAAAGCCTCCCAGGGTATCGTAGTCTTCCGATTCGAATCCCACCGGCAGTTCGTCACACAGATCCTCCAGATTTACACTGCCAAGCACGTCATATTCCATGCCGGCATCGTCTGTGGCCACTATGCTGTCCTCTTCGTTCTCGTCGTACTCATCACGGATCTCTCCCACCAGTTCCTCCAGCAGGTCTTCCAGTGTGACGAGACCTGATACCGCTCCGTATTCATCCAGGACTATAGCCATTGAATGCCTGCTGTCCTGTCTCATTTCTTCGAAGAGTTCTGCAGCATTCTTCTGCTCGTATGTGAAATATACTTCCCTGGTATAATTTCGGACGGAAAAAGTCTCTTTGCTTTCAGGCACCAGCAGGTCCTTCATATTGATAAGACCAATGATATGATCCGTGTCACCTTCGTACACCGGCATACGGGTCAGCATCTCTTCCTGGAACACCTCTATGATCTTCTCATAGGACCAGTTCACATCCACCATGACCATATCGATCCTGGGGATCATGATCTCTTTGGCAGTGGCATCGGAGAAATCAAAGATGTTATGGATATACTTCTTCTCTTCCTGCTCGATCACGCCCGTTTCGTGGCTCACATCCACTATGGTGCGTATCTCCTGCTCTGTCAGACCCTCGGTCTTAGCATCCGGATCCACTCCCACCATGCGAAGGAACAGGCCGGATATGGCATTCACAATGAATATCACCGGAGTCAGCACATGCATGATAAAAAGGATCACACCTGCATATCTCAGGGAAATTGCGCCCGCCTTCTGGGCCGCCATGGTCTTTGGCGATATCTCGCCGAAGATCAGCACCAGAAAGGTGAGGATCCCTGTGGCGATCCCCGCTCCATAGCTGCCCCAGACTCTCACAGCCACTGTGGTAGCCAGGGAAGAAGCGGAAAGATTCACTATATTATTTCCTATCAGTATGGCAGAGAGCATTTTATTCTTCTGCTCGGTGCACTTCAGCACCTTCTTTGCCCTTCTGCTGCCTTCCTCCGCCATGGTCCGCATTTTGATCTCGCTGACCGTGGTGAGCGCTGTCTCCGCCGATGAGAAAAATGCGGAGAGGAGTAATAATAGAAAGAGTATTAAAAGTTGTATGGCCGATTCACCATCTGTCATATATTAATGTGCCCTGCCTCACACGTTGGAAGAATTCAGGTATTCTTCCTGCTCCTTAGTCAGTGTATCGATATGGATACCAAGGAAGTTAAGCTTTCTCTTGGCCACTTCCATATCCACCTCCTTCGGAACCACAATAAGTTTCTCTTTAAGTTCTTTAGCATGCTCCACCAGATACTTGGCAGAAAGAGCCTGGATACCAAAGCTCATATCCATGATCTCTGCGGGATGTCCGTCGCCGCATGCCAGATTCACCAGACGTCCCTCGCCCAGCACATATACGAATTTATCCTTTGTCACTTCATATCCGATGATGTTCTGTCTCTGATCTATGGTGCTTAACGCCGCTGCCCGAAGCCCTGCCATATCCACTTCCACATCGAAGTGTCCGGCGTTGCAGAGAATAGCACCGTCCTTCATCTTCTTCATATGATCTACTGTGATGACATGTGCACATCCTGTCACTGTTACAAAGAAATCACCGATGGGTGCTGCTTCTTCCATGGGAAGCACGGTAAATCCGTCCATAACGGCCTCGATAGCCTTGATGGGATCCACTTCTGTCACGTATACTTTGGCGCCCAGGCCCTTGGCACGCATAGCCACGCCCTTTCCGCACCATCCGTATCCTGCCACCACCACGCTCTTTCCTGCAACGATGAGGTTTGTGGTGCGGTTAATGCCATCCCATACGGACTGGCCTGTACCGTAACGGTTATCAAACAGGTGCTTACAATCTGCGTTGTTTACCATTACCATGGGGAACTTCAGCTCGCCGGCTCTGTCCATAGCCATAAGTCTGATGATACCTGTAGTGGTCTCTTCACATCCGCCGATCACATACTGGAGCTCGTCAGTGAGCTTGGTATGAAGCATGTTCACCAGGTCGCCGCCGTCATCGATGATGATATTGCAGTGATGTGAAAGCACCTTCTCGATATGTGCATTGTACTCCTCGGGAGTGGATCCGTACCATGCAAATACTGAAAGGCCTGCCTTCACAAGGGCTGCTGCCACATCATCCTGTGTGGAAAGCGGGTTTGATCCTGTGATATACATCTCTGCGCCGCCTGCTGCCAGCACCTTGCAAAGATATGCGGTCTTTGCTTCCAGATGGATGGAAAGCGCCACTCTGATCCCCTTAAAGGGCTGCTCCTTTGAAAAATCATCTTCCAGAGATCTTAAGATATGGCAGTTCTTTCTGACCCAGTCGATCTTCTTCTCTCCTGAAGGTGCCAGGTTAATGTCTTTTATTTCATATTCCATTTTTTCTTCCTCCGTTTTCTTTTTGGAATTCTTTTACACACTTGTCCCGGTATTATAACATAATTTGCGCATTTCTCAAATGGGTGATCGCACTTGTAGGTATTCTAAATTGTGGTAGAATATGTAGCTGTTTGGGAAAATAGAGACGGAGGTATATCATGACCTATTCTGAATATTTTGAACATTACTTTGCCATGCCGGATTTTCTGATCTTCCTGCTGCTCACCGCAGCTCTCATGGCTGTGGTGTATATCATTTTCTATAATTATGCCAAAGCCACATGTAAAAAATCCGGGAAGGTGAATGAGGAATTCTTCTCTCTTTCCGAGAGGTTCTATGAGCTCATTTTTTCCGGCTGCAGCATCATCGGCTTTATGGCAGTGTATTACCTGATAAACCGGTTTTTAAACGACAGCACATACCGCCCTGTGTGGGATGAATACAAGGATTATCTTTTGCTTCTTCTTATGATAATCTCCATCGTATTAAACTCATTTCTGGATCACGTGCTGATCAGGCTGAAGCACCTGGATAGGGATGCCATGGCTTCCATAAGGATGATAGGAATGGTGTATATGATCCTGATCTTCGGATACATAAAATTCATTTATGAAGATGATAACTATGATATGTTCATTGCATATTTCCTCACTCTCATGATAGGCCGCTTCGTATACTTTGATGCCAGCTTTAAGGACTTCCTGGAATCCGTAAAAAGAGCGGCAGCCAATGTGCCTATCATGATAATAGCGCTGGCGTACCTGGGTGCCCTTTGCGCATACGGTTATTGCACCGGCTATCTTTTAAAACATAACGGAGTCATCACCAATATATTTTTCACCCACCTTTTCATGGTGGTGGTGATCTTTGTGATGCACTTCATCCCGGGAGTGATGATGAAGAAGAAAAAGGAATAAGGCCACGGCACTGCGCCGTGGCCTTTTTGGTTTACAATGCTTTTTTTGCTGCGCTCCTGCCCGCGATAATGCCGCTGGCAAAGGCGAAATGAAGGTTAAAGCCTCCACATTCTCCGTCCACATTCAGGACCTCACCGCAGATGTAGATTTCGCGAAATCTTTTATGCATGAGCTCCGGCGTCATATCAGAGAGAGGCACTCCGCCTCTGGCCACCTGTGCGTCCTTGAAACCGGCGGTCCCTGCGATGTCAAACTTATATGCTTTGGCAAGCCGTATCACATTAAGAGCGCTTTCTATAGCAAGATCGTTTTTCTTTACAGACGGATCTATTCCGTTTTCTTTGCATAGAAGATTAAGAAGCTTATCGGAGAAAATGCCCCCGAGGAGAGCTTTAGCGTATCTGAGCCCATCAGCATAGCGCTTCTCCAGAATGGATTTCATTTCTTCGAAAGAGTATTCGGGCAAAAGATCAAGCTTTAAAGAACATGTTTTTCCTTCTCCTATTGCCTCGGAAACATACCCGGACAGATTGAACACCACTATTCCGCTGAGTGCATCTTCGGTGAATTGGATCTCACCATAGTCATCTTTCACTTCTTCGTTATCTGTGAGGAGTGTGACTTTCCCTTTCACTCTGAGCCCTTTCAGATATGAAATACGCTTTTTTTCTTCGTCAGACACATAGCATTTGCAAAGAGACGGAACATAGGGGATGAAAGGGATGGGCGACGGATGATTAAGGAGACGGTAGAACTCATTATCATCTCCGGAGAAAACCCTCCCGGCCAATGAGCCGGTGGCTATGATACATTTTCTTGCACTATGTCCGCCTACGATATAACGGTATCCCGCATCATATTCCGGGTCTCGTGAGGGGAGAAGTGAGGTTATCCCTGTAAGAAATCTTCCGGTCTCGATCTGCCCACCGTAGTCATATAACCTTTGGCCCAGGAGATCTCTCACCAGTCCCGCATTTTCATGATAGGGATACCAGTATCCGTTCTTCTCGCGGCATAAAAGGCCGAGTGAATTAAACTCCTCAAGCAGGGCTTCAGGAGTGACCTCGCTTAGTATTCCCTTTAAAAGCTCTTCATCATCGGTGTGATAATGCGAGATATCGCCGGCAGCATCATTCGTCAGATTACACTTCCCGTTTCCTGTCATGGTTATCTTCTTTCCATATTCAGAAAGCCCCTCCACCACCAGCACTTTAGCATCTGCTTTAGCTGCTGTGATGGCGGCCATGAGGCCTGATGCGCCTGCTCCTATCACTACTACGTCGTACAACATATATAACCCTTTATCCTATTTTGTAGTTTCCCTCATCATCACTTTCTATATCCGAGGAATAAAACTTTTCCGCAGCCTTTATCATATACTCAATGTCTTTCATCCCGCCGGTCTCCATAGCGGAATGCATGGAAAGCTGGGGGAGCCCGATATCCACAGACTTCATGGATACCCTTGATGTGGCTATGCTTCCCAGTGTACTTCCTCCGGCTATGTCGGAATTATTCACATATTCCTGAACAGGGACATCTGCGCTGTCACAAATGTGCTTAAATATGGCTGCAGATATACTGTCCGTGGTGTATTTCTGGTTTGCATTATACTTGATCACTATTCCGCCGTTTAGCTTAGGCTTATTAACGGGATCTGCTTTCTCGCTGTAATTCGGATGCACGGCATGGGCATTATCCGCAGATACCATGAAGCTGTTCTGCAGCGACATCATGTATTCTTCTTCCGATCTTTGAAAAGCGGCGTTTATCCTCTTTAGCACATGTTCCAGAAAATCGGATGCTGCTCCCTGTTTTGTGCTGCTGCCCACTTCCTCATTATTAAAGACAGCATATACGGAAGCCGTCTTCTTCGGAACAGCACTGATAAAGCCTTCCAGGGTAGTATATGCACATCCCAGATCGTCAAGCCTCGGTGCGAGGACAAATTCACCGTTTTCCCCGAAGTTTGTACCCTTTTCTCTGTTATAAAGATACAGGTCGAAGTCCAGGATATCGTCTTTTTCTATTCCGGTTTCATTTGCGATAAATGACAAGAAGCTGTCCGACGCAGCCTTTTCTTTCCCCGATATCATGGAAAAGAGCGGAAGCATTTCTTTCTGTGCGCTTATCTCATGACCTTTATTTGAATCTCTGTCCATATGAATGGCCAGGCTCGGTATCACAAGAAGATCTCTTTCAATGTTAACAAGCTTTGTACCCACTCCATCTGCAGTTTTATAGGCTATCATGCCGGAAACCGAAAGGGGTCTGTCAAACCAGGTAGACAGGATCATGCCGCCGTATTTTTCTACATTAAGCTTAATGTATGCATCCTCTGACTTCATCTCCGGGTGGATCTTCACCTTAAACGCAGGAGAATCGCTGTGGGAAGCTATCACGTTATATCCCAGGAAGTCATTTGACGGGATATTAACGGCTATTACAGAGGTTCCTGATCTTTTCACATAATACTTTCCGGGATTAAGGATCCATTTGTCCTTTTCCGAAAGCTCCTGAAATCCGTTTGAGCGAAGAACCGATTCAATGTTTTTTACCACATAGTGGGGACTGGGACTTTTATCGATAAAATCAAGCATTTTTGAACTCTCCTTTAATGTACTTTCAGCATAAACTATAACATATTTTCAAAAATGTGTTGACAGGAAAAAACACAGGTGCTATATTATACCACGACAGACGTAGTACGGCAGACGTTGCATTGCCAGACGTTGTACCGACAGTCGATGCATCGACAGACGTGATGTGTTGATACCCTTATAGAGAAAGAGGTGATGACAAATGAGTGTTATAAGCAGCGATGTCATCCGAGGCTATAACGATACCATGATCCTTTATCTGCTTCGGAACGGACCATCATATGGCTATGAGATATCGAAAAAGATCCGTGAACTCTCGGAAGAAAAGTATCTCATAAAGGAAACCACCCTGTACTCGGCTTTCAGCAGAATGGAAAAGAACGGCTTCATAGAAAGCTTCCAGGAAACTGCAGATAACGGCAAGAAGAGAACCTACTACAGGATCACATCAGCAGGAGAATCTTATTACCTGGATAAATGTGAAGAGTGGTATCTCACTAAAGAAGTGGTGGAGCATTTTATATCCCAGGGTATAGAAATGCATAAGGACTGAAACGGAGGAATACATAGATGGAAACCATAAAGAATTATCTGGAATCAATGTTTGCAAACCTGCCGAATACACCGGAAGTGATGCGGGCAAAAGATGAACTCTATCAGATGATGGAAGATAAATATTCAGATCTTATAGCAGCAGGAAAGCCCGAGCATGAGGCAGTGGGAATCGTTATCTCTGAACTCGGAAACTTAGATGAACTGGCAGAATCTCTTGGCATCGACAGCATCGTTCACGGAGAGGAAAAAGAAACCTATGCGGAAAGATTTTTAGTGACGCTTGATATGGCGCTTGACTATGTAAAAGCAGAAGGAATGCATGCATTTATGATAGGTGTGGGAGTGTTCCTTTGCATCATATCCCCTATAGTGGTCATTATGGGTGGCTACATCGAAGAGCGTACCGGCAGCGGTATCGTTGCAGGACTTGGTGTGATAATTCTGCTTACATGCATCGCTATGGCAGTGGGCATATTTATCGTAAGCGGCACGTATATGAATAGATGGAGCTTTCTGAAAAAGGAGCCCTGCTGCATAGATTATTCCACCGCAGAATACCTGATCCGCCAGCGTGAACTGAACCGCTCGTCAAAGGTGCTGACTCTCACAATTGGGATTCTTCTGTGTGTGCTCTGCGCCAGCCCTCTTATCATGATGCAGATAGTAGCAAGCAGATTTGCGCTGTTCGAGTATCTGGGCGTAGTGAGCCTCCTGGTTATGGTGGCTATGGGAGTCCTTCTCATCATTGCCTCCACAGGAAAAGAAGCGGCATATAAAACCCTTCTGAATCTGAATCAGGATGGCACGGTGAGCGGCACATACAGGGAAGCAGATCCTGAGGAGCCCAAGGTGAAAAACTTTGTCACAGAGGTTATGCTTCCAAACTACTGGCAGACCGTGACCTGTATCTATCTTATATACAGCTTTCTCACCTTCAGCTGGGGCATAAGCTGGATCATCTGGCCCATAGCCGGGATCCTCAGAAAACCCATCACAGATTACTTCTATAAAAGGGGGTAAAGACGATGAAAAATAACAGTTATATGCCCATTCTTGTGGCAATTACAGTAGTATGCGTTATCCTTGGGGCATTCTTCCATATCGGTGGATTTCTCCTTCGGGCAAATATGGATCTATTCAATCTGAAGCAGGGACATGATGCCGAGTTCAGTGAGGAATATACCGGCGTCAAGGATATAGAAATAGATGTGGATATGTCCGAAATGACCATTAAATCCGGAGATAAACTGGCCATATCGTTTAAAGGCATAGAGGATCTGAAGCCGGTCGTGACACAGGACGGAGATAAACTTGAAATAAAGCAGAAAGGCAAAGTCAAGCCTCTTCACCTTCGCCCCAACACCACATATTCAGAGATCATCCTTACAGTACCCGAGGATGTGACCATAGGCACCATGGACATGGAAATGGACATGGGAAACCTGACCGTAGAGGATATTAAGGTATCTGACAAGCTTTCTGTAGATGCGAATATGGGAAGTGTAGAGATAAAAAGCATAAATGCCCCCACCCTTGATCTTTCGGCTGATATGGGTAGCATCGATGTTAAGAAGTCTGCCTTCACAGATCTTACCGTAGAAGCTGATATGGGCAGTGTGGATATAGAATCCGATGAGGATATATCGGAGTACTCCATGGATCTTTCCGCGGATATGGGCAGCATTAATGTATTCGGGAAAGATACGAATGGCGATTATTCACAATCCGGATCCAACGGAAGTATAAAAGCGGATCTGGCAATGGGCAGCCTGACCATTAAATAAACCGATGTTTGTATGGGACATAGATAAGTGATATACTACGTGACGGTAAATAAAATCCATCCTCGATATTGAGGATGGATTTTAAAATACAAATAAACGAGGTTTAAAAATGATAGAAATACTAAAAGCGATCCTTTTCGGTGTGGTGGAAGGTGTTACGGAATGGCTTCCGGTAAGCAGCACGGGACATATGATCCTTCTGGATCAGTTTGTAAAGCTTGATGTGTCACCGGAGTTCTGGAAGATGTTTGAAGTGGTGATCCAGCTGGGCGCCATTATGGCTGTGGTGATCCTGTACTGGAACACCCTTTGGCCGCTTGAATATAAGATGTATGGAAGAAAGGGTGAGAAGAAAGCCCTGGTGTTTAAAAACGGAAGTCTCGATATGTGGCTTAAGATCATAGTATCCTGTATCCCTGCCGCCATAGTTGGAGTGCTCTTCGACGATAAGATAGACGAGCTTTTCTATCATCCCATGCCTGTGGCTTTGGCGCTTATAATCGTAGGTGTGATCTTTATCATCATTGAACTAACCAGAGGAAAGCTTACTCCCACCATCACATCCATAAGCCAGTTCACTTATAAGACTGCCGTCATAATCGGTCTGTTTCAGCTGATCGCAGCCATATTCCCGGGAACATCCAGATCGGGTGCCACTATCATAGGAGCACTGCTCATCGGAGTATCCAGGGAGATAGCAGCTGAATACACTTTCTTTCTGGCTGTACCCGTTATGTTCGGTGCATCACTTCTTAAGATAGTAAAATACATCCATGAGGGAGTTTCCATGACCGGTATGGAGGCCGCCATCCTTGTCATCGGATGCATAACGGCTTTTGCGGTGTCCATAGCTGTGATCCGGTTCCTTATGAGCTATATCAAAAAGCACGACTTTAAAGTGTTTGGCTACTATCGTATAGTCCTTGGAATCCTGGTGCTCCTTATCTTAAGATAATATGAAACCAAAAGGCCACGGCGCTTAGCCGTGGCCTTATCTTTATTTCTTTGTGTTCTTTTCGATCTCTGCAGTGATCTCGTCTATCTTCTTATCCACCGATGGGGAAGACATCTGGTCCACCACCCTGTCTATCACATTATTGGAATTGGTGTTATCTCCGTCAAAAAGGTTCTTTACCTTATCCTTAAAAGACTCCTTATTACCCATTATTACGCCTCCTTAAGCCTTTATTCCCATACATTCTAGTCCTACAGCCCCATATCGTCAATGGGTCATGCCTGTTCAAAAGAATATACTATGCCAAACTGTCTTCTGATCTCATCCATCTGGCACATGATCTGAATGGTCTCGGAGTGTGGCATCTCCGGGCATTCTATAGCGCCCTCTTTTATGGCCTTTATGCAGGAGAGGATCTCATACTCATAGCCGGATATCTGCTTTGGCACATCATAGCTGTTTATAAGCTTTGGGCCGGTCCTGTCCGGAGAATACACTCTGATCTGCTCGGTGTTATTGATATTCTGAACTTCGATGAAACCTTCCGTGCCGCAGATCACACCCATGCGGTTTGTGAGAGTATAGATGGTGGTAAACAGGCTTGCCATACGGCCGTCCTTATACTCAATCATCACATTATCCTGCCCGTCCACGCCCGTATCTGTCATCACGCATGAAGCGGAGATCCTCTTTATATCGTCACCGCACACCATGCTGGCAAAATTCAAAGGATAGACAGTAAGGTCAAGGAGGGCCCCTCCTGCCAGTTCAGGACGTATGATCCTTTCATTCATATCAATGTGATAACCCAGGTTTGCGGATACTGTCCGGACTCTTCCTATATCTCCCCGCTCCACTATCTCTGTGATCATCTTTCTTGCAGGCATATATCTGGTCCATATGGCTTCAGTAAGAAGACGTCCTGTCTTTTCGGACTCTTCTATCATCTCCCTGGCCTGCTTTTCATTCACTGCGAAAGCCTTTTCGCATAACACATGTTTTCCTGCCCGTAGAGATGCTATGGTCCATTCATGATGATGGGAGTGGGGAAGTGCAATATAGACAAGTTCCACTTCAGGATCTGAGAGCATATCCTCATAGGATCCATAGGCTTTATTTACTCCGTGTTTCTCTGCAAAGGTCCTTGCCTTTTCCATATCTCTGGAAGCTATGGCATAGTTTTCTACCTCGCTCATCTTCGCAATGGTTCCTGCCATAGTAGCTGCTATGCCGCCTGCGCCCATTATTCCGATCTTCATACGATGTCTCTCCTTTCTTCGGCTAATAAATATCAAGTACAGTAATTATACATTCGCCACTTGCGGGATTCAATGTGATAGAATATGAATCCGGTAAAGGTGAAAAAGAATTGAAGACATATACAAGAGATCAAATTAACTTCCTGATAGATGAGGCCATGGAATATATCCCGAAGACTGTGGAAAAATATGCAAAGATCATTGGCGTGGACTATGGCCGCATCACCATAAGAGCCCAGAAAACCAGGTGGGGAAGCTGCAGTGCAAAGAGGAATCTGAACTTTAACTGCCTTCTTATGCTATTAAGAGAAGAGCTCAGGGATTATGTGATAATCCATGAGCTCTGTCATATAAAAGAAATGAATCACTCTCCTGCATTCTGGCAGGAAGTGGAGAAATATTGTCCGGATCATAAATCCCTGAGAAAGGAATTACGGGAAGATGCAAAGGAACTGATTCCCAGGTTACCGTAAGGGCATCCTACAGATCCCTGAAGTGAAACTCCTTCGTCCCCTCAGCATATTCCTTCACACACTGCCCTGCGCCCTCCATAAGGTAGCGGTATGTGGTGAGGCCTTCCAGTCCCACCGGTCCGCGTGCATGCAGCTTTCCTGTAGATATACCCACCTCTGCGCCGAAACCGTAGCGGAATCCGTCTGCAAATCTGGTGGAACAGTTATGATAGACTCCGGCGGAATCCACTGTGGAGAAAAATACATCCACTGCAGCTCTATCTTCAGCAATGATGGAATCCGTGTGATTTGAACCATAATCATTAATATGGTCCACAGCCTCTTTCACATCATCCACAAGCTTTATGGCCAGAGTCAGATCTCCGTATTCGGTGCGGTAGTCGTCATCACTGAGGAGTTCTCCATCCACTGCGATAATGTCCGCCACCTCTTTATTCCCACGGATCTTTACATTCACATCCCTAAGCGCCTTTTCCAGCTTCGGCAGGAATTCGTTTGCAATCTTCCTGGATACCAGCACTGTTTCCACAGCATTGCATGCTGCGGGATACTGGATCTTCGCATCAATAATAATTGGTATAGCCATATCCCGGTCTGCGGAAGAATCCACATAAATATGGCATATGCCGTCTGCATGTCCCATCACAGGGATCCTGGTATGGTCCATGATATAGCGTACGAAGGCATTTGATCCTCTCGGTATGATAAGATCCACGTCTTCGTCCAGCTTCAGGATCTCATCTATCTCATCATGAGTGGACACCTGCATGAGTGCATCCCCGGGGAGGCCTGCCTTTATCACGGCTTCGCGTATCACGTTAAAAAGAACCGTGCATGTTTCTTTTGATTCCTTACCGCCCTTTAAGATGGCACAGTTTCCGCTCTTTATGCAAAGACCGGATATCTGCACCAGGGCATCGGGTCTGGCTTCAAAGATCACCCCTATCACGCCGATAGGTACGGTGACCCTCTTTAATATCAGGTCCTTATCCATTTCCCGGTTCAATGTAACCCTGCCCACGGGATCAGGAAGACCAGCCAGCTGTTTCAATCCTTCGGTACATGCATAAAGCTTGCTCTCGTCAAATTTCAGACGTTTTTTTACAGCATCTTTTATGCCGCTTTCCTCTGCGGCTGCCATATCTTTATGATTAGCTTCATATATCTCTTTGCTGTGAGCTGTGAGAGCATCCGAAATGGCAAGCAGCGCTCTGTTCTTTTTCTCGGAGTCTGTGGATGCCATCTTCGGTAACATCAGCTTCATGTTATGTACTTCTTCACGGATCGTCATCATTCTGCCTCTATTTCTTTGATCAGGAATTCGTTTCCCTGTACCAGGAATGTGTTTCCGCTGCCGCAATGGGGACATGTCTTGCCATTCGGTATGGTGTCGTATTCCTGTTTACAATCCTCACAAAAAGTCACCGCCGGGATCTTTTCTATGATAAGCTCCGCCTCAGTCATGATATCATGCTTCTTCTTCGCCCAGTCCCAGCAATCCGTAAGGAGCGCAGGTACCACTGCGCTCACTTCTCCCAGTTTCAGGGTTACGGATTTAATATTTTTCACATCGTTTTCTGCTGCCACTTCCTCCAGCTGCTCTATGACATGAAATACTACGCCCAGTTCGTGCATTATCCCACCTTACTTCTTTCCGGAAAATGCGATCTTCACAGCCTGTTTCAGTCCGTTTGGAAGCACATATTTCAGCTTTTCTTCGCTGGTTCTCATGGTAGAGCATTCCGGATTATCTCTGTGGAGATGAATAGCGTCAAACTCACATCTGGTGGTGCAAAGTCCGCAGCCCACGCATCTGTTTGCATCCACTATGGTAGCACCGCATGACAGGCAGCGTGCTGTCTCTGTCTTCACCTGTTCCTCTGTGAATACCATCTTCAGGTCACGGAAGGACTTCTTGTCTCCGTCCTTATGTCCCGGTATCTGACGGGAGGAATTATCATAGGATTCCACCTTGATGTCATCCTTATTAAGCTCGATATAGTGGTTCGGATTACGTCCGATAGTAAGTGAGCTATGAGGCTGTACAAATCTGTGGATGGATATAGCAGCTTCCTTACCTGCTGCAATGGCATCGATAACGAACTTCGGTCCGGTATACACATCACCGCCCACAAATATATCGGGCTCTGCTGTCTGATATGTCTTCGGATCGGCCACTGCTCCGTTTCCTCTGCCGAGTTCCACCTTGGATCCCTTTAACAGATCTCCCCATACGATGGACTGACCCACAGCCAGTACCACATGTTTGCAGGCGATCTCCACAGTATCATTCTCGTCATACTGAGGATTGAATCTGCCGTCTGCATCCTTCACCTGAATACACTTCTTGAATACTATGCCGCGGACTTTTCCGAATTCATCCTTCAGGATCTCCTTCGGACCCCAGCCGCCGCCGAAGATGACTCCGTCTTCCTCAGCTTCTTCTATCTCATCCTTCGCTGCGGGACGCTCGTCGCCATCCTCCAGTGAATACTGATATACCTTGGGTGCGCCTACACGTACAGCGTCTCTGGAGCAGTCGATAGCCACGTTTCCGCCGCCTACTACCACCACATCGCCTTCGATATTAAAGGCTTCCTTGTCATTGATCTCACGAAGGAAATCCACTGCAGAGTAGATATTCTGTGCATCCTCTCCGGGCACGCCCACTGAGCGTCCGCCCTGGCATCCGATGGCGATATAGAATGCCTTATAGCCCTGGCTGCGAAGTTCATCCAGAGTGATGTCTTTGCCTACCTCCACTCCGGTCTTTATCTCCACGCCCATCTCACGGATCACATCGATCTCTGCGTCGATCACGTTCTTCTCCAGCTTGTATGAAGGAATACCGTATACCAGCATACCGCCGGGACGTGCATTCTTCTCGAAGATGGTGGGACGATATCCTTTTTCTGCCAGATAGAACGCGCAGGAAAGGCCTGCGGGGCCGGCACCGATAATGGCCACCTTCTCTTCGAACTCACCCTGAACCTTCGGGATCACCTTCTTCGGGATATAACGTGTATCTGCGGAAAGATCGCGCATAGCGATGAATTTCTTCACTTCATCTATGGCTATAGCCTGATCGATGGTGCCTCTGGTACATGCATCCTCACATCTTCTGTTACATATATGTCCGCATACAGCAGGAAGAGGATTATTCTTCTTTATGAGAGCCAGGGCCTCTGTATACTTGCCCTGAGCTGCCAGCTTCAGATATCCCTGGATAGCAATATGTGCCGGACATGCTGTCTTACAGGGAGCTGTACCTGTCTCGTGAGACTCGATACGGTTATCATCTCTGTAATCCCAGTTCCAGTCTGCCTCGCTCCATTTCTTTTCTGAAGGAAGTACCTGCTTCGGATACTGCACCTCTGTGCCGTCCTTCTTGCAAAGCTTCTGACCGAGAGTCACAGCTCCTGCGGGGCAAACTTCCACGCAGCGTCCGCAGGCCACACACTTTTCTTTCTCCACATGTGCCACATATGCACTGCGGGACATGTTCGGAGTGTTGAAAAGCTGTGATGTACGAAGCGCATAACATACATTCACGTTACAGTTACAGATAGCGAAGATCTTATTCTCTCCGTCTATATTTGTGATCTGATGAACGAAGCCGTTTTCCTCGCCCTTCTTAAAGATCTCATATGCTTCTTCTTTTGTGATATAGCGGCCGCCCTTCTGGGTCTCCACCACGTAATCAGCCATATCGCCCACAGCAATACACCAGTCATGGAAGTCATCCGCGCATCCCTCATCATATGTCATGCGTGAGCGACGGCATGAGCAGGGAGATGCGGCATATTTGCCTTCATACTTATTCATCCAGTGCGAGATATGCTCGATATCGATGGAGTCCTGGTTCATATCCACTTCCTTCTCCACTGCGATAACATGCATACCGATGCCTGCACCTCCGGGCGGTACCATCTTGGTCACCTTCTCAAGGGGCAGACGTGTCATATGTTCAAAGAACATTCCGAGTTCCGGATGCTCATCTATAAGTGCCAGATTCATATTTGAGAACTCGCCTGATCCGGGAACGAACATGGGGAGCACCCATCTCTTCTCGTGATTCGGGTTCTTGCCGTCCAGGTTCTCATAATTCCATTCCACAAGACCTGTATAGGAGATCTTCTCCAGCTTTGCCGTAAGCTCCTCATCAGAAAGTCCTGAGCTGGCTTTCAGATCTGCAAAAGTCTTCGGCTGTCGAATGGCTTTGAAGTTATCAATGACCCATTTTGCCAGATCATCATCATCGTCCACCAGAATACGGACCGCCCAGTACTCCGGGTCATCTTTAGTGACCTTATGGAGTCCCAGTTTGATGGGAATACGGTCTGTGATAAGCTTTCCCAGCGCTGCTATGTTTGTCTTCATTGGTCCGCTGACGTCCACATAGTCCGGACGGAGCGGATAGTTTGGATTTGTTCCTGCCATAAAAAAATACCCTCTCTGAATTTAGTACATGTGCTACCCCTGTAACCCTCTTGTCTGTCTGTCCATGTCTTCTACCACTATATCATAGATCTCACCCTTTGTACGTACATATTCCAGTACTTTCCATGGTTCATTTGTATGAAAATGTAGCTTGACAACCTCATCTCCCGGAACGCAGAGAAGCTCATCCCCTTCGAAGTTATCCACTATGTATTCATGTACCTCATCTGCGATGTCTTCCACGTCATCCTCATCCACTCCCGGGAGATCCAGAAGAAGCTGGGTATCATAACGAAATTCAATTGACTGTTCCATTTTGTTTTACCTCCTTAAGCAGGTTCAAGTCCTGTCGGAATGACAGGACTTGATTCTCGCCTCCCGGCTTGGTCGGTGCTTCTCGCTTCGCGAGAGGTGTCCACCGGACACCCGCACCCTGCGACCTTTGACCCAGGGGCCAATAGCCCTGCAAATTCCAGCATTGTATTTATATGAAAAAATGTCGCTACCTTCGGCAGTGACATTTTTTCATCGGAATGACAGGACTTGAACCTGCGACCTCTTGACCCCCAGTCAAGCGCGCTACCACCTGCGCCACATCCCGATTCCATATGCTTTTTTACAAGCAAAGAGTATTCTATACGATTTACCGAAAAAAAGCAAGGAAAAGTGTTGCATATTTTAATTAACTGCACCAAATCGCTTGCCTATGCACTGCCTGGCACACGCACCGAAGCCTCGTCGTAGCCCGCTACGACTACGTTTCGGCACGGCACCATGCAGCACATATTCTTCACGATTGGTACAGTTACTTAAAAACGCCACACTTAGTTTTCGTCTGCGTCAAAATCTCCGTCCAGCGGTACGCCCATCATCTCACGGCCCACGATACGCTTCTGATCACGCTGATATTCCACCTGCTTTGAAAGCAGCTCTTTCACCCTTCTGGGGTCCTTTATATTCTTGATCTCAAGCGAAGGAGAAGACTTATCGGATGTCCGAAGTATGATTGAGCCGCAGCCGAACTGGAACACCCTTTGTCCAAAGCTCATCTTAAGGTCGATATCCAGCACACGGTAGAGCCTGATCTCCTCCTCATTGATAGAGAAAAATCCTGTGTTCACAAACAGTCTGTCATCCGTCAGTTCATATACCGTAAAGCTCCAGGGGAGTCCGAGAAAGGTCCTTTTCCTGTCCTTCCATAACGAATGTTCGCGTTCTACAGCCAATTTTCCGTTCCTCCTTTATTTGTATATTCCGTTTAATGTGATAGTGAAATACACTTCTTTTCCTGCCAGGTCCGTATTCCAATAGTCCTCCGGGAAGGTCATGGGCACATCAAAAGTGTCTCCCACTTTATGTCCCACAACTCCTTCTTCAAACCCGGGGATATACTGCCCCGAACCGAGGGTGAGATCTGCTCCACTGCCCTGTGTGCTTCCGCCTTCAAAGGCCTCGCCGGTCTCCTTCACATAACCTGTGTAATCTATGTTCACAGTATCTCCGTCTTTTGCTTCAAGACCTGCTGTGGTATCGAGTGACGGTGATGCGGACGGTGTCACATCATACATACTGCTGCTTTCAGCCCTTTCCGCCTGGGCCTGCTGTTCTGCTTCCTGTTTTGCATTGTCTCCCATGATGACAGCTGCAGCCACTGCCACGATAGCGGCTATGACCACCAGCACGATTATCACATTTCTGGTGACACGAAGCCGGTCCTGCCTTTCTCTTTCTTTTGCCCGGCGTTCTTTCGCCATCTCTTTATTCTCTTTTTTTGACATTTCTTCCTCTCCTGAAAATAATATTTAGGAGGTATTATAACTCTTTATCCGCATTTTTGCTATTGTCTGACCACGGTACTCACCAGTTCTTTCAGCCTCCGCTTATTATTGTCCTCCGGATGGTCCAGCACATGGTCCAAAAGCTTTGCCAGGATGCTTCCTATCTCCGGTCCCCTGGTATATCCCATGCTGATAAGGTCTGTGCCGTTTATCATCAGGTCTTTTACCGACACTGCCTCTTCTGCATCTTTTATGTCGTTATAATTCCGTTCAAAATCATCTATGGCCTGCAGTTTTTCTTCCCTTTGATAGTCGCTTTGTGCCAGAGTGTCTGCTCTTTTCAGATCAAACAGAGCCGGGAAGATATCCGTTCCTATCTTTGACAGTGCGTGCCGCACGGACTTCAAACTGTTCTCCGGCCGTTCATCATGATACCGCACCAGTTTCTTCACCAGATATATGGTGTCATTATCGTATTTAAGCCGTCTTAATATATCTGCGGAAAGCTCCTCGCCCATCTCCGGATGACCGTAAAAATGGTCTCTGCCGTCGGAATCTGTAGTCTTGCACATTGGTTTTGCCACATCATGAAGGAGCGCTGCAAGACGTATCACCTTCTCTTCCGGCACTTCCTTTACGACCCTTATGGTATGCTCTCCCACTGTATAATCATGATGAGGCGAATGCTGCTCTGTCTTCATCATAATATCAAATTCAGGTATGAAGGCCGTAGTGAGATGGGTTTCATACACCTGTCTGATAAATTCCGGATGACTGGAGACAAGGGTCTTTTCAAATTCTGTCCTGATCCGCTCGGCACTGACTTTTCTGAGAGTATATGAAAGCTCTGTGATAGCATCAAAAGTGTCTTTATCTATTGTAAAGTCCAACTGAGCCGCAAATCGAACGGCTCTCATCATGCGCAGCGCATCCTCCGTAAACCGTTCCCTTGGCTCTCCCACGGCCCTTATAATCTTATCATTCAGATCTTCCTGCCCGTTAAAACGGTCCACCAGGCCCTCTCTTTCATTATAGGCCATGGCGTTTATAGTGAAGTCTCTTCTTTTCAGATCTTCATACAGATTATCCGTGAAAGTCACATCATCCGGATGTCTGCCGTCGGTATACTCACCGTCTATGCGATAGGTGGTGACTTCAAAACTCCGGTGGTTCATCCTCACAGTGACAGTGCCATGTTTCAGCCCTGTGTCTATGGTAAACGGAAATATCTGCTTCACTTCCTCGGGTTTGGCGGAAGTGGTGATGTCCCAGTCAGAGGGGACACGGTCCAAAAAACAGTCACGGACACAGCCGCCTACGATGTAGGCTTCGTGTCCGTTAGCTTCTAACATCTCTATTATCTTTTTCACCTCGTCAGGTAAAAGAAATGTCATTAATATGCTTTCCCCCAATAAACCAAATGCTTAGCTTTCTTTCCGCAGCATACGCAATTTTCGGCTATAGCTTCCTGTTCAAATGGCATACATCTGGATGTAGCCACCGTATCCTCCTTTATCTTCTCTTCGCAGGCTCTGTCTCCGCACCACATAGCGCGGATGAAACCCGGCTTATTCTCCACCGCATCTTTAAACTCATCATATGTGGTGGCGTCACTGATATGGGTATTTAAGAATGTGCGAGCTCTTTCAAGCATATCTTTCTGGATAGCATCAAGAAGCTTTTCTGCCTCAACAGCCACATCGGGAATGGCCACAACGGTCTTTTCTCTGGTGTCTCTTCGAACCAGCACACACTGTCCCTTTTCCATATCCTTGGGACCTATCTCCACACGAAGAGGAATTCCCCTCATTTCCGCTTCGGCGAACTTCCATCCCGGGCTCTTGTCACCGTCATCCAGCCTGCTGCGAAGGCCTGCTGCCTTTAAGGTGTTAAGGATATCGTTTGCACTGTCCATCACCCCGTCCTTATTCTGCTGGATGGGGATCACCATCACCTGTACCGGAGCCACCTTGGGAGGAAGCACCAGTCCGGAATCGTCTCCGTGTACCATGATGATGGCACCTATCAGTCTGGTGGAAACACCCCAGGATGTCTGATGCACATACTGAAGCTTATTCTCCTTATCTGTATATTGTATTCCGAAAGCTTCTGCGAATCCATCACCAAAATTATGGGATGTTCCGGATTGCAGCGCCTTGCCGTCATGCATAAGGGCCTCGATGGTATATGTGGATTTTGCTCCGGCGAATTTCTCTTTGTCGGTCTTCTTTCCCTTTATCATGGGGATAGCCAGCACTTCCTCGCAGAAGGATGCATATGTGTTCAGCATCTTGATGGTGAAGTTTTCGGCATCTTCTTCTGTGGCATGAGCCGTATGTCCTTCCTGCCATAAGAATTCGGAAGAACGAAGGAAAGGCCTGGTGGTCTTTTCCCAGCGCACCACCGAGCACCACTGGTTATATAACTTCGGCAGGTCTCTGTAGGAATGGATTATATTACTGTAGAGGTCACAGAAAAGCGTTTCCGAAGTGGGGCGCACTGCTATTCTCTCCTGCAGCTCCTCTTCGCCTCCGTGGGTGACCCATGCCACCTCGGGAGCGAATCCCTCCACATGGTCTTTTTCCTTCTGAAGCAGGCTCTCGGGGATGAACATGGGCAGGTATACATTCTCCACATCCAGTTCCTTAAACCTGGCATCCAGCTGCCTCTGGATATTCTCCCAGATGGCATAGCCGTTCGGCTTAAATATCATGCAGCCTTTCACTGCGGAATAATCCATGAGTTCGGCCTTCTTTACCACATCAGTATACCACTGTGTGAAGTCTTCCTCCATGGAAGTGATCTCTTCTACCAGTTTCTTGTCATTAGCCATTTCTTCTTAATCTCCTCTTCTTTGCGGTCTTTACAGACTGCTTTTTGCTAAATAGTCATAAGTATGATCAGTATTATCATATATATGATGATAAAAACATACGCTATCCTGTCACGGCTCTGATATTTCAGAGGCTTCATTTTCGTTCTGCCTTCTCCTCCGTGATAGCACCTGGCTTCCATAGCCAGAGCCAGATCGTTCGCTCTTCTGAAGGCGGATACGAAAAGGGGTACTAATAATGGTATCATATTTTTAGCCTTTTTGATAAGCCCCCCGGACTCAAAATCTGCCCCGCGGGCCATCTGGGCTTTCATGATCTTATCCGTCTCCTCCATGAGAATGGGGATGAATCTTAATGCGATGGACATCATCATGGCTATCTCATGCACCGGAAATCCTATTTTTGAAAAAGGATGCATGGACCTTTCCAGGCCGTCCGTCAGCGCATTCGGCGTGGTAGTGAGAGTCATTATGGAAGACCCCACTATGAGATATATCATCCTCACAGTCATATATACGGCGGTCTTCAGTCCCTGTCTTGTGATAGTGAGTTTCCAGATGCTGACAAGGGCCACACCCGGTGTCAGGAACAGATTAAAAGCTGCCGCTATGATGATGATCAGCATTATCCCTTTAAGGCCCTTCAGCATAAATGAAACAGGCACTTTGCAGAGGATGATCACAGAGACAAGGCATGCGGATATCACCATAAATCCCCAGATATTTTTGAATACGAAGAGGCTGATGATATAGATCAGTGTTCCGAAAAGCTTCACTCTGGGGTCCAGTGCATGTATGGGAGAGTCCGCCGGATAATATTGTCCTAAAGTCATTTCTTTAAACATCAGCTCACCCTGCCCATCTTTCGAAAGTAGTTCATTATCTCGTCACAGGCTTCTTCCACCGTGGTGGGGTCCGTGCTGACATCAAATCCGTTTTCTTTCATATCATTCATGAAATATGTCACCTGGGGCACAGCCAGCCCCATTTCTTCCAGCTCCCTGTGATGTTTAAATACATTTTTAGGCGTATCGTCATATCGCACAGAACCCTTGTCCATGACGATGATGCGGTCCACATAATCTGCCACATCCTCCATGCTGTGAGACACCAGGATCACGGTATTACCGGATCTTTCATGCATATCCTTTATGAGATGAAGGATCTCTTCCCGTCCTTTTGGGTCCAGACCCGCAGTGGGTTCATCCAGTATCAGCACTGCCGGCTTCATGGCCAGCACTCCCGCTATGGCCACACGTCTTTTCTGCCCTCCGGAAAGATCAAAGGGAGAACTGTCACAGATATCATCGGGGACACCCACTGCCCGCAGGGCATCATATGTCCTTATCCCCACGTCCTTTTCCGGCAGCCCCTGGTTCTTCGGTCCGAAAGCCACGTCATCATATACGGTGGCTTCAAAGAGCTGGTGCTCCGGGTATTGAAACACCATTCCCACCTGAGTGCGAAGATCTCTCATGGAATACTTCTTATCGTAAATATTCTCTCCGTTATATATGATCTCCCCTTCAGTGGCTCTGAGTAACCCGTTTAAGTGCTGTACCAATGTGGACTTTCCCGAACCCGTGTGTCCGATGATACCGATAAATTCGCCGTCGGAAAGGGTGAGATTAATATGTGAAAGAGCCGTAACCTCATATGAAGTATTCGGACTGTATTTATATGTGATATCTTTTAATTCAAGAGGCATTATGCTATTCCCTTTAATTCAGCGAGCAGTTCTTCTCTGGTGAGTATACCGTCCCTTACAGGCAGTCCCTTTTTCTTAAGCTCATGAGCAAGAAGCGTCACCTGCGGCACGTCCAGCCTGTAACTTTTCAGCGTGTCCACCTGGGAAAAGATCTCCCTGGGAGTTCCCTGCATCACCACATGGCCTTTATCCATCACAAATACATGGTCGGAATTTACCACTTCCTCCATGTAGTGTGTGATCAGGATGATGGTGACACCTTTTTCCTTATTCAGCTTTTCCGCTGCTTCGATCACTTCCCGTCTGCCTGTGGGGTCCAGCATGGCCGTGGGTTCATCCAGGATGATACACTTTGGCTCCATCGCCATGACACCCGCAATGGCCACCCTCTGCTTCTGTCCGCCGGAGAGTCTGTTTGGCGACTTGTCTTTATATTCATACATGCCCACTGCTTTCAGGTTCTTTTCCACCCGGCTCACTATTTCCTCTGTGGGCACACCCATGTTCTCAGGACCGAAGGCCACGTCCTCTTCCACTACACTGGCCACTATCTGGTTATCCGGGTTCTGAAACACCATCCCCGCAGTACAGCGCACTTTA
>JAILDZ010000031.1 GCA_024688505.1 Lachnospiraceae bacterium | reverse complement strand
CCTATCTTCACACCCAGATGTACCGTGCCAAGCTTTCTAGCGTAACCGATAGAGGAGGTGTCCTTAATCTTTAAAGCCAGCTTATTATCGAATGACTGCGTGGTGGTACCCTCTTTCTTGTACCCCGTGGTGTCCGCGTTGGCCAGGTTGTTTGATAAGACGTCCAGTCTTTTCTGTGCGTTAACCATCCCTGTCCACGCCGTATATAAGCCTTTTACCATTTTCTTCCTCCCGGCAGATCGCTTAGATGGATACTGCCTCGATACATTTATCGGCCACTTGGCCCCGATACTTTATAGCTGACCTGAAAAAAGGGGCGGAAAATCCCGCCCCTTATCATTACAATGAACTACTGTGATTTCCTGCCTGGAACTCCACATACTTTCCTGTGCCTATGGCCACACACTGCATGGGGTTTTCGGCTGTCATGGTGTTGATGCCCGTACGGTCTTCCATGAGTTGCTCCAGTCCTCTGAGGAGTGCGCCGCCACCCGTCAGGATGATGCCCCTGTCTGCCACGTCTGCCGCCAGCTCCGGGGGAGTCTTTTCCAGCACGCTGTGGACTGCTTCCACTATCTGGAGGGTGGGCTCCTTTAATGCTTCCTCAGTCTCTTCGGAAGATATCTCAATGGTCTTTGGAAGACCGGTCACCAGGTTCCTGCCTCGCACAGGCATAGACTCCGGTTCCGGAAGAGGATAACATGTACCTATCTTGATCTTGATATCCTCTGCGGTACGCTCACCGATGAGGATATTGTGCTTCTTTCTCATATAACGGACGATGGCTTCATCAAAGTCGTCTCCGGCTATTTTAATGGATGTGCTGACCACGGATCCGCCAAGTGAGATCACCGCGATATCCGCTGTACCACCGCCTATATCCACTATCATGTTTCCGCAGGGCTTTGATATATCGATACCCGCGCCGATAGCGGCTGCGATGGGCTCCTCTATGATGGACACTTCTCTGGCGCCTGCTGCATAGGAAGCATCTTCCACGGCTCTGCGCTCCACCTCTGTGACACCGCTGGGCACGCAGATACTGATCCTGGGCTTACGATAGCTCTTCTTGCCCATGGCTTTCTGCAGGAAGTATTTGATCATCTTTTCTGTGACGGTATAGTCTGAAATGACACCCTGACGAAGGGGGCGGACTGCCACGATATTGCCGGGTGTACGTCCCAGCATGAGTCTGGCTTCTTCTCCGATAGCCTTTATTTTATTGGTATCTCTGTCAAATGCTACTACTGAAGGCTCTTTTAATACTACGCCTTTCCCTTTCACATACACCAGAATACTGGCTGTTCCTAAATCTATTCCTATATCCGATGAAGGCATCTTATGATACTCCTTTACAAATCGTTTATTTCTTTGCGCTAATCACACACTATAAACACATTATAATTATTTTTCAAGGGATTTCAACGTGTTTCACAAAAACGTCACAAATATTTCTTCACGTATTGCCCGGTATAGGAATCTTTATTCTTCGCCACCTCTTCAGGGGTTCCCTGGGCCACTACAGTACCTCCGCCGTCGCCGCCGTCGGGGCCAAGATCGATTATATAGTCAGCAGTCTTAATAACGTCCAGGTTATGCTCTATGACCACCACGGTGTTTCCGCCTTCGGAAAGCTTCCGGAGGATCTCCACCAGCTTTCTCACATCTTCGAAGTGAAGGCCGGTGGTGGGCTCATCCAGCACATAGATGGTCTTTCCCGTGGACCTTTTTGAAAGCTCTGTGGCCAGCTTGATACGCTGAGCTTCTCCTCCGGAAAGAGTGGTGGAGGGCTGTCCCAGCTTGATGTATGAAAGCCCCACATCATAAAGTGTCTGTATCTTTCTTTCTATGGTGGGCACATTCTTAAAGAAGGGAAGTGCTTCCTCCACAGTCATATCCAGTATGTCATAGATGCTCTTTCCCTTATACTTCACTTCCAGGGTCTCCCTGTTAAAGCGTTTACCTTTACATACTTCGCATGGCACATACACATCCGGCAGGAAGTGCATCTCTATCTTTATGATACCGTCTCCTGAGCATGCCTCACAGCGTCCGCCCTTCACATTAAAGGAAAAACGGCCCTTCTGATATCCTCTGGCCTTGGCATCGGGAGTGCCGGCAAAGAGGTCTCTTATCATGTCAAAGACTCCGGTATATGTGGCCGGGTTTGATCTGGGAGTCCTGCCTATGGGGGACTGGTCTATGTCTATTATCTTATCCAGCTGTTCAGTCCCCAGGATCTTCTTATGTTTTCCGGGGATAGTCCTTGCTCTGTTAAGCTCCTTTGCCAGAGACTTATACAGGATCTCGTTTATAAGAGAGCTCTTTCCGGAGCCGGACACACCGGTGATACATGTCATGATCCCAAGAGGGATATCCACGTCTATATTCTTAAGGTTATTCTCTTTAGCGCCTTTTATGGAAAGATAGCCTGTGGGCTTTCTCCTCTCCTTCGGCACAGGCACCTTCAGCTTTCCCGCCAGATACTGTCCCGTGATGGAGCGCTCTTCTTTCATGAGCTCCTCTGCAGTGCCTATGGCCACCACTTCTCCGCCTTCGGAACCGGCGCCGGGGCCTATGTCCACCACCACGTCCGCAGCTCGCATGGTATCTTCGTCATGCTCCACTACGATCAGAGTGTTCCCCAGGTCTCTTAAGCCCTTAAGTGAATTAAGGAGCTTATCATTGTCCCTTTGATGCAGGCCAATGCTGGGCTCATCCAGGATGTATGCCACGCCCACCAGGCCGGAGCCTATCTGGGTGGCAAGACGGATCCGCTGGGCTTCTCCGCCGGAAAGAGTCCCTGTGGCTCTGGAAAGAGAAAGGTAGTCGAGCCCCACATCCACCAGGAATCCAACGCGGGAGTTTATCTCCTTAAGGATCCTGTCACCTATCAGATGCTGCTGCTTCGTAAGCTTCATCTTATCAAGGAAGCTCTGAAGGGAATGCACCGGGATGGTGGTGATCTCGTATATGTTCTTTCCTCCCACGGTGACACCCAGGGATTCTTTTTTCAGCCTCTGTCCCTTGCATTCCGGACAGGGCGTGATGGTCATGAATTCCTCATACTGAGCCTTCGACCACTCGGAAGACGTTTCCCTGTAGCGGCGGTTCATATCGTTTATCAGGCCCTTGAACACCACGTCGTATACGCCCTGGCTCCGCTGGCCTTTGTATTTCACCTTAAGCACATCCTCGGAGCCGTTAATGAAGATGTCCTGCACCTTCTTCGGCAGCTTTTTATATGGAGTATCCAGGCTGAAGCCGTATCTCTCCGCCATGGCTTCCAGCACCGCATGAGTGAAGCTGGAATCGCTGGAAGAGCTCTGCCATCCCATGCCCTGGACGCATCCCTCGTTAAAGGACAGGTCCTTATCCGGGATGAGAAGATCCTCATCGAAATCCATGGTGTATCCCAGACCGGAACAGCAGGGGCAGGCTCCAAAGGGGTTATTAAAGGAAAAGCTCCTGGGCTCCACTTCGTCTATGCTGATACCGCAGTCGGGGCAGGAGAAGCTGTCGGAGAACCTCATCTGGTCTCCGTCTATAATGTCCACTACCATGAGGCCTTCGGAAAGATGAAGCACGCTTTCGATGGAATCCGTCAGTCTCTTTTCTATACCCTCTTTAATCACCAGACGGTCAACTACGATCTCGATATTATGCTTGATATTCTTATCCAGCACTATGTCCTCGGTGAGGTCATAAACGTTTCCGTCCACATTCACTCTGGAATATCCGCTCTTCCTGGCCTTTTCGAAAAGCTTCTCATGGGTACCCTTCCGCCCCCTAACTACGGGAGAAAGGAGCTGTATCCTGGTCCTCTCAGGGAGCGCCATGATGGCATCCACCATCTGGTCCACAGTCTGCCTTTTTATCTCTTTGCCGCAATTCGGGCAATGAGGGATCCCTATCCTGGCATAGAGAAGCCTGAAATAGTCATAAATCTCCGTCACGGTCCCCACAGTGGATCTGGGGTTTCGGTTCGTGCTCTTCTGATCTATGGAAATGGCAGGGGGCAGGCCCTCTATCCTCTCCACATTGGGCTTTTCCATCTGTCCCAGGAACTGGCGGGCGTAGGAAGAAAGAGACTCCATGTAGCGCCTCTGTCCTTCCGCAAATATGGTGTCAAAAGCCAGGGACGACTTCCCCGATCCTGACAGCCCTGTGAGCACCACGAATTCGTCTCTTGGGATATCCAAGGACACATTCTTCAGGTTATGCTCATTTGCGCCTCTTATTTTTATGTACTTTCTTTCCTTGTTTTCTGCTTTCTTTGCCATCTTCTTCCACCTGCATATCCCGGATCATGTTCTTTATTTCTATAAGCTTATCTCTGTATTCTGCTGCGATCTCGAAATTCAGATCTCCCGCAGCCCTTTCCATCTTTG
>JAILDZ010000027.1 GCA_024688505.1 Lachnospiraceae bacterium | reverse complement strand
CCGACATAGATTATGTCGGAAGATCAGACCCGTTTAATCTGATGGACATCTATTATCCAAAAGGAACTATAGAACGTCTGCCAGCCATCATAAGCATTCACGGCGGCGGGTATGTATACGGCGATAAAGATGTGTACAAGCTCTACTGCGGATTTTTGGCCGAACTGGGATTTACTGTGGTGAATTTCAACTATCACCTGGCACCACGGACGAAATTTCCGGTGCAGCTTACGGAGATAAACAGCGTGATGCGCTGGGTAGCTGCAAACGGAAAAGATCATCATATAGATACAGACAGGATCTTTTTAGTGGGAGATTCCGCGGGCGCCCAGATGTGCAGTCAGTATGCGGCCATTTTCACAAATCCCTCATATGAAAAGCTGTTTTCATTTGATGTGCCTCACGAGCTCCATGTGAGAGCAATAGCGTTAAACTGCGGAGTATATACTATTGAAAGCGCAGCAGGTAATAAGCTTTTTAATACAAAAGGGCTGATACATGATTATTTCGGGAAAGACCTGAATATCTATGGAAAGATGATCGATATGCTCGGAGCCATAACTCCTGACTATCCGCCGACCTATATCATGACATCCTATTATGATTTCTTTAAAGCGAATGCAGAGCCAATGTATGAACACTTGAGATCTAAGGGGATAGAGTGTGTCTGCAAATGCTACGGCACAAAAGAGCAGAAATATATGGGCCACGTATGTCATATCAATTTAAATCTCGAAGAAGCAAAGCAGATCAATCGGGATGAAGCAGAATTCTTTAAAAGAAAGATATAGACAGTGAAACAAAATCCCCGGATACGCTCCGGGGATTTCCTTTGAGGCATGGCGCCTTTATACAGCACCGGATTCTGTAAGATATCCTTTACCCAGCCTGCCTTCGCTCTTCATGCGCTTTAGTTCCTCCACTTTATCGGCCCATTCTTCCGGCTTTTCCACCAGTTTGATCCATCCGTTTTGCACCAGATTAAGAAGGTCACCCTTTAATCCTATTAACCTGTCTTTTAATGCAGCTATCTCCCCTTCTGTACGGAGATCTGCCTGATCCATACAGAGCATATCTATGGCCGTAAGATCCAGCGACTGTAGCTGATCATAAAAAGCTTTATCCAGAAATGGCACGGTCACCATCCCGTTAAACACAGATGCGGTGAGCCTGCTGACTTTGCCCTTTCTCACTATACTCTGATATGAGAGCTTTCCGAAGGCCAGATCGTTATCAATGGCTTTTATGGAGCGTACCGTGATCTCTCCCGGAGCTGTTTCTTCATAAAAGACATTATAATTCCCCGTATGCCGGTCCACCTGGCCACATATGAAATCAAACATCTGGAGCGTGGACAACTGCTTTATCACCTGTGGATCATATTTTAAAGTGATCTTATTATGCTCGCAGTAGGTCGTCAGATCCGAAAGATCTCTGGTCTCCACTCCCTCCATCTCATTAGCCTTGTACACCTGCCCCTTACTGTTTGTCATCATCACAGACTGAGACTTTGCCACTATGTCCGATACGTTCAGTTTTTCTGCCAGACGACTGGTGGAGACATTACGGTCGGATATCACCATTCCCGGCTCTATGTCTGCAGCATCATTTGCGTTGGCATATTCATTCGACTTTTTATAATAAAACATAGAAAAGTCTACAAATCCTTCCAGATCCTTTTCTATATATTCTCTAAGGGGCTCTATATAGGAGGGCAGCTTAAATACTATGAAACTTCTTACGGTTTCACGTTCTTCCGCTTTCACCCTTTTTTTGTAATCCGCCTCTGATTCACCATCATGCCATTCACGCTTTTTCAACCTGGCTGATTCATATATACCTGCTATCGATTCCAGGACACTACCTATATCCAGCTTCTCTTCACCGAAAATCAGCTGTTTCATACCGGCGGCATACTCCTGTATAGCTTCATCATCTGTAGCGCCATACTGCTTGACAGTGGAATATATATCCTGCATTCCGTTAAAAATCGTCTCTGTCTTTTTAACATATGTATGATTTCCGTCTTCATGTGTCACCTTATATATTATGGATGCCCCTGCTCCCACCACAGAGACGTCGGGTGAATCCGCAGATATCTTTATCGCGCGTACACCATAGATGACATCGGCCCAGGTATTGGTGTCTGTCAGGTTCTCAAAGCCCAGTTCCTTCTCTGTAAGCTTTTCCAGGGACTTCATCTCATAGAAACACGGAGATATCAGTCTATCTGCCAGCTCACGGCGTTTCATCCCCAGATCGGACCTGCCCTTGAACCTGCTTTCGTCTATCATATCCCGATAGGCTACACAGCTATCCACCACTTCCTTATATGCAGCTATCACGCTCTTTCTGGCTGAATCAAACTTATCCCCTTTCTGGATCGGAAGGGCCAGCATTTTATCCATATCTCTTATGGCATCTTTCACTCGTTTCATCTCGGGGCTGTCTGCCTGTTCCTTTCCCCTCTTCATCTTCTTTGATGCCAGAAGTTCATCCTTATCCGAAAGTATTTGGGAATGGGACTGCCTCATCATGGAATCCTCCGGAGCCTGCTGTACCAGTATCTTTTCCCTGTCCATGATAAACAGTACAGTTTTCCAGGAGCCGGAAAGTCCTGCCAGCTTCCCGCTCTCTATCTGATCATAAGCCTCCATGAAGATCTGCTGTTCATCCTGATATTTTTCTATGAGTTCTTCTGCAGTGCGAAGGCTCTCCTTTTCCTCTTTTGAGAGATCATCCCTTATACTCATAGCACCTATGTAGTGCTCGAAACCGTTTATAAGAGTGGCATATTTCTGAAGCACTTTCTCTGCCGCCCCAAGGACCTGATCAGGGTCTTCCGGTATGCTTTCGTCTAAGACCCCTCTGAATGCCCCTATGGTACCCTCTGTCCATATGACTACGGGGTCCTTCTGGTCCTTCGCCTTATAGACAGTCTTATCCATAAAGGCATCATATTTCTCATCCAGTTCCTTCTTCTCCCGGATCTCCTTTATCTTCGGCTCCTCATTCAGGTATTCATTCTCCAGATCCGAAGCACTCATGCCTTTACCGTATTTCAGCGTCTTTCTCTTCTCCACAGCTTCGAAATATGCCTTTGCCGCCTCATTATCCTTCATCTCTTCTTTCAGTTGCTGGTATTTCATATCCTCCTGATCGGATTCCAGAAGAAGCGCATAGTATGGTGACTGCATGATCTGCAGCTTATTTTCATAATCATCCCGGATTTCTTTGAGGGCTTTTGCTCTGGCCTTTAACCGTATGATCCGCTCCTCCGGCATGCCGTTATCCAGCACCTTTATGATCATATCCACGTTGGAATATGCGCAGAGCTTTTTATAATTATCCTTGAATTTATGCAGGAAATCCATGTCATCCTTATATTCTAACCCGGATATATCCATGTGCAGGATTTCGCTTGCCATATTACCGGCTTCTCTTTTCTGCTCGCTGTAATCTTCCGAAAATAACCCGCCGAGCCGGTCCAGCTGCCCTTTTGCAAACTCTCCCGTGTTATATAGTGTGCTCCAGTCCTGTAGAAAACTCACGTCTCCCTTTGCTACCTTCACCCGTGGCATTCGCTCCAGAAAGGCATCCATGGCAAGCCCTCTTTCATCATAGGCGGCCTTTACCATGCCTGCTGCCGATGCCTGCATTTTCGCCTTTTCCATATATCTGGCTTTACGCTTATGCTGCTGGGAGTCCATGAGAGGCGCATTCTGAAAGGCCATGGCTCTGGATTCATCATAGGAAGCCTCCAGTGTGGCTTTGTCCGGGATCTTATAGTCCTTCAGCCAGGCAGACATTTCCGCCCCGCTCTTTATAGTGTCTATGAGGCGGGACTCTGTCTCCAGGCTGTCCTTCATATCCTTTAATGCATGGGCATCTAAGTGTTCTTCTTCCTGCGTCCTGGTTTTAAAGACCGGTGCAGATACCACTGCTTCCATTGTTGCCATATCTGTGCTCATCCCGCTTCTCCTTTCAGAGGCTTTTTAGCCCCTTATACGCCACCATCATTCTTCCTGCCGGGGCCACTTCGTATCCTGCAAAACAGTTTATCATCCGCTTTATCTCCGGCACGTCACTACAAAATTCCAGGATTTTATATGTCATCCGCCAATACTCGATCATCTCCCAGAAACTCTTCAGGAGCAGCACCAGATCCCTGGGATTTCTGCCCATATTCGCCAGATATTTTATGACCACATAATCTTCCACTACATCCGCTATGATCACAGCCCCTATCTCTTTACATTCCTCGTCTTTAAAAAGAGCAATGCTGTATCTCAGCTTCGAGAGGGATGCTATCATATCATCCACATCCGAAAGTCCCGCCTTAACCAGCCTGTTTTTTATGATATTTTGCTGCGTGGCGGAGAGCTTATCAAAGGTGAGTGCTCTCTTTTTATCTCCAGGTTTTTCCTTCACTTTTTCAAACATAGACGTAGCCTGTCCCTGTTCCGTCATATACTGCAGGGGCACTCTGTAGAAGGGGAAATCCTCAAAGACACATAGTCCGTATGCTTTTAAAAAGGCGGTTGCTGTCTCCTCACCCACGTAGCTTACCCATAAGCCATCGGCCCCGGCCTTCCCGGCCGCGGATACCATCTCATCCATCATAGCCTTGGCTATGCCCCTTCTCCGATATCCGGACGCCACAAAAATGCTGTCTATAACCAGTGTATTTCCGTCACTCGAAAACACACCGGCCCCGACAGCTTTTTCATCCTCTATGGCTCCGATATACATTTTGTCCTTTAAAAGTTCTGCTCCCAGAAGCAATGAAGAAAAAGCTCTGTAATTCTCTTCTCCTATAGCTGTGAGTGTCATGTTCCCTTTCTCTTTCTCTGTCTTCTAAAACCATACCATGGCTTCGGCTATATCTCCCCTTTTAGCATTAGGCACCAGTTTTTCTACAAGGGGTCTGGTGCTTTCCGTCACTATAGGTGCCAGCACCTTCTGACTGCCTTCATATGTCTCTTCCGCTGCCTTAAGCGCACTTCCTATGAGAGCTGCCAGTACTATGGCATTTACACCGTAGCACAGGTCCATAACCAGATATTCCATCACTTTGGTAAACAGAAGCAGCCCGGCTGTCTTGGTTTTCTCGTTATAATGGATCTCGCTGATGTCTGCCTGATAGGAATCCCATGGTATGGGAAATGCCACCGGTACAGCTTTGTCTTCGTTATATATCAGCTCTTCTATAAGGTCTTTTTCCGGTCCCCACGAAAACAGCAGGGGCACGCAAGACAGTTTTTCGGCTGCCTTAAATAGCGAGGGATCCTTCACCACATCATCCAGGGTGAACTCATATATATTGTTCTTTTCGATATGCACATCCATGCCCGCTTTTGAAAGAATGTCTGTCACATCATGGGTCTCCGGCAGCATATGAAGCTCCATAAAAATACCCTTATACTTATTCTCATTTTCCGCTTCATCAAAGATGAATCTGAAAAACTCGATCAAAAAATCCTCTTTCAGCTTCTCGCTGGGTACCGATGCCCACACCAGCTCCTTCCAGCCTCCGTGCTCCGCAGTTATGCTGACACCCGTCAGCCCCCCGCCGGCTTCTTCCTTTTCGTAATATCCGGTGGCGATAAGAGACCCGTTATTTAACTGCCCCAGATAATTATTCGGAATATGTTCGGAGAACGAAGCAAACTCATTCGGAGAGATCCGGCTTGTCTGGAGGTCCAGTGTGCTGTGCGGTCTTTCGGGGCGCTCTATCCCTTTACTGATAAGGGCGTCCGCGTATGCCTTTTCCGCTTCTATATAAGATGCGCGCGCCGCCTTTTTTTCCTCTTTATCTATGGCTTTTCCGGTAATTTCGTCAAATCCGCAGGCGTGAAAAAAAGTGGTGATCATTTTGTCCAAAGCCGGCAGGATATCTTCTCCCGTTCCGCTCTCTTTAAACCGGTCTCTTGCTCTCATCCCGCGGATCACCGCATCACAAAGCACGTCTCTACCGGTAGAGGTGGGCGGAGTACGTCTGAATTCGTTTCCGTCCAGCTCTGATGTGCCGCTTTCTTTGCCCTCGTGATATTTTTTCAGAATGTCTGATACAAAAACGTCAGCCTTTTTAACTTTCCCCTTTGACGCCCTGTGTTCCTCAGCCTGTTCCAAAAGCTTATATTTTTTCCAGTAAAGATCTCCCTTTTTCCGGGGAGCCATTGAGCCGTCTTCCAGTACTTCTGTATTCATGATTCATTTCCTTCCTCGGTGCCTTTTTCTTTTTGTCTTTCAGGAATAGTCACATCCTTCAGTCGGTCTGTCATTTTGTCGATGATCTCTTTATACTGTGCCAGAAGCGGTGCGATCGTAGGATTCTCCTGGATAAATGCCGCTATCTCCGGGCGGTCCGTACTCTCTTCCAGCCTGGACATAGCCATTAAACATTGCGAGATCTTCATCGTATATCTTGTTGCCTCTTCAGGCATATCTGCCGAATTCCGTATATTGGAAACCATTTGTCCCGTAAGCGTATTACATATGGCCTGGGTCTGAAAACGCACAAAGGTCTGCTTGCTGTTTTCGTATACTTTGAAATCTCCGATAGTCTGGTATGCGGTTTTAAAATATTCGAAAGCCACTTCAGAAGACATTTTCTCATCCAGCAATTGCAGCATATTGCTCACCAGATATTCAGCCCCGCCGCCCGTGGCTATCTGCATCTGATTATTTGGAAGATGCTTATTTTCGACAGCTTCAACTAACTGCTCCTTCGGGCATTCTTCCGAGAATATCGCTTTTATTAGACTTTCAAATGTGGCCGCCTCCGGCTCGAATATATTTCCCCGCAGTGCCCGGTCCGCCTGTGCTCTTTCGCTTTCTGTCCGTCGTAGTCCTATCCCGGTGTATATCTTGTTTTTAGCCAGGTTTTTATCTGTGGTCGAATCGTAGGTATCGTCTGCTTCTTTCCTGTATTTTTCCATCTCGGCCGCATATTTAGTCTTAGACTCCTCATCCCCCATGTGGATCTCCGGTTCCTCGTGATCCAGAAGGGCACCCACCACCGCATTTTTCATGGTGACCTGTGTGAACAAGGTCATCTGTAATTTTTTCTCCAGCTCCGGCAGCCTTGCATAAATGATCTTCGAATATACCATATCAAGCATAGTTTTCTCGCCGCCCTGCTCACGCAGCAAAAACTGGGATCTCATAAGCTGTGTCTGAAGCCGATCCAGTTCCTCCATCATCGGCATGATCTCCGCCTCGAGATACTCCGGTATGTCTATGGTTTTTCCACCCAGCGATTCCATAAATGATGAGGTCTTGTAGCTGGTGTATACTCTGCCGTTTATGGTCACCTTCTTAAACTCGAAGCTGTCCCCTTCCTGTCTACGGTATTCTGTCAGTGCATCCGCCACGGCTTCGCCATGCTTTCTTTCCATATCTGCTTCCTTTTCGGATATGGTAAGGCCGCTTTCTTTCAACACCTGAAATGCCTCCAGGAACGCTCCGAAGTATTCCTGCTTCGCGGCCACACTTTCCATCTGTATATCTTCTGCATCGTCCACTCTGATGGCCAGCGCCTGAAGCTTTTTATACTGCTCAGTCTTTTTAAACTCAGCATTTTCCGTATCGGTAAAGAATTCATTTTGAAGAGAATATAAGAAATCTTCCACTACCGTATCTGCCTGGAATATCCTTCTCGCTTCACAGAATCTGTTAAAAGCAGCTTTAAAGCGGGTTAGTGTCTCTCCCGTGAGGGGTGTGTCTCCCACTTTCTCCTCTGTGTAGATCTTCGCCAGTTTCTTCTCCATAGCATCCATTTCGGCGGAGCTTATACCCGACATAGGGGTTCTTCCCAGCTGGCCTTCCACATTTTGTATGAATTCCACATTGTCTATCGGGTAGGATGACACGGCTTTTTGGCCGATCTCTCTGCAGATCCCCCTCACCTGATCTACTTTCTGTCGTCTTACTTCATCCTCAGTTCTTCCGGAAAATTCGGTGTTTACAGCGATATCTCCCAGGATAGAGTCCACTCTGGCTACGTCCATATCCTTTCTTTCCCGCTCTTTTTCGCCAAGCACGGATTTATATTTGTCCATCATCCGACCTTTACCCACAGTGCTGTTTTCCAGTTTGTGATACAGTCGTATATACTCGGCCAGCTGCGGTTCCATATCCGCCGGCAGATTATCCGGATCGCTGTACTGTGCCATATCCTTTGCCGAAAGCAGAGTATAATAAGGCGAAGAGATCATCTCCATCCTGTCCTCATAGTCCTTTTTGATCTCTCCTATGATCTCCATTCTGGCTTTAAGACGGGCGATGGGCAGGCCGCATGCTTCATCATCAGAACGCTCCAGGAACTTCTGAAATACCAATTGTGCTGCTTCCTGTTTACAGATCAGATCATATTTCTCTGCAAATCCTGACACGAATTCCTCGTCGGAACTATAGCTGAATGTCTCTATGGGTACCGAATCAACCTCTTTCAGGATCCCCTGATAACCTTCCATCTGCCTATAATCATCCCATGAAAACACTTCTCTCATAGAGGAGATCTCTCCGCGATTTGTTTTTGTTTCCTGTATGGCCCATTCACGAAGAACAACGCGCTCCTGCGGAGAATAATTCCTGCTCATTCCCTCTATATAATCCTGGGACGTGTACTTTTCCATAAACTCTGTATCCGATTCTCTCTTTTCCGCAAAGAGCTTGTTTTCGTCCCTGAGATGCCTCTGCAGTTCCAGCTTCTTTTCGGCGGACTTTGCCCTTTTGGACTTTGACATGCCGGAAAGCTTTTTCCCATGGGATATCTGCTGGGAATATTGCTCGTCAATTTTCTCCTTCAGCGTCTCCTTTGGGATGACCACATCATCAAATCTTTCGCTGAAGATCTCACCTGCCCGTGCCTTGCTGTGAGTTTCTGCATTTATCTGGTTTATATCCAGTCCAAAGGTATCAAATACCTGCCTTTTGGTGGTATCTTCCTCTCTTACTCCGGGTGCCAGTCTGCGCGTTTTAAACTCGGATTTCTTATATTCGCCCATTTCTTTCGCCCTCCTAGAAAATCAAATGTGCTTCGTAAGTACCTTCCCTGTTCAGCTTGTCTTTCCCTGCCATGCTCTGTATAAACCCTACTATGCTCGGATTTCTTCCTACAAATATCATGCGGCTTCCCATCCCCGCTTTCCTGCCGGCTGCTTTAAAGAACGTGGCCATCAGGCTTATAATGGCTTTCTCTCCCTTTCCGTTTGATACTGCGGCATTCACCAGGATATCACCGTCTTCGTGTGATGCCAGCACCAGACCTGTAGGCTTTTCATCTTCCATATACGCAAAGGATATGTCTCCGTCATAGGCTCCCTCCTTTGCCATGGCCGTATCCATTTCATTTTCCGCTAAGAGGCTTTGCACCACTCTCTTGCCGCCTCCGGACAGGCTGTCTATAGGTGTCACGTCCGGGCTGTCATCGCTTAAGTATTTCTGCACCCTCTCCGATGATGCTATATCGCTGATCTTTATGGAATATACAGGCGACGACGGCACCATGGCAAATCCCTCTTTCTTAAGCAGGGCTTTTAGCGCCTCATCTTCTCCGAAATAACACATCATATCAAATATGCCGCTATCAGACATGATCTTTTTTGCTTCGGAAAGCAACGCTGTTGCTATGCCGCGCCTTCTGTATTTTGGATGCACAAAAATGTGATCCAGATAACAGGAATTGTTATCTGAAGAAAATAATGCTGCTCCCACAGGTGCCCCATCTTCTATAGCCCCAAGCGCACCGGCTCCCTGGGGTATATCTCCCCCTAATAATCCTCCAAAACCGGAGATATTCTTTTCATTAATACCTGTAATTTCCATATTATTCTCCCCTATATATGTCCTCTGTCGTCTGTTACAGCTATATCATATATCATAGCTATACGCTTCGGAAGTTCTGTTTTAATTCCTCTATCATTTCCGCTGCCTCGCTTTCGAATTCATCCAGGAATCCGAGGGAAAGAACGACTCTTTCTGCCCGATGGAATCCGGCCTCCTCTGTCTCTTCCAGTCTAAGAAGCGCCTTTATCATTTTAAGCATTCCTTCCTCCACCAGATTCATGGAAATCATGGTGTCCTCCCCGAACCGCTTCGTCTTTTCACATACGAAGTACATCATGTCCATGATGGCCACCGGATTCTTGGAAAGATTTGCCATAAACGGTATCTCCAGCTCCTGACCTTTCTTCGCTATGAGCAGGAGTCCAGTGGGAAGACCATCTTCCATAAATACACCGGACATGTCCGCCATATATTTGGTCCTGTCTATAGGCATCGGAATATAATCCAAATGTTCCTGCACCAGTGAATTCGAAAAGGCTCTGAGCAGTTTTTCATCCAGACTCTTCAGAGAAACAGTACTTTTCGGTGTTCCCTGCAGGGGTTTTGATGAATGAAGCACTCCTACCCGGGTCTTAAAATACACTGTTGACTGCTTTTCATATTCCGCCGGATATCCCGCGAACAGACCTTTAAGCTCAGGCGGGGCATCTGCAGGGATGTCCATGGTCACATAGCGTATGCCCTCAGTTTCTTTAAGCATTTCCAATAGTTCCAGAAAGCTTTCGCTGCCGGTCCCCCCTCCGCGAAAAGACGGGTCCAGATAGTACCATATTATCTCTGCCTCCGGCGGTATTACCCGAAGGACTATGGCACCTGCTGCCGCCTGATCGGATTCTATACCAAGGATCTCCGTGTTTTCATCTGTTGCAGCTTCCATAAGAACGTATTCCGGTATCAACGGCAGGTAATATCGTATGTTTTCCCTTCCTATTCCCGTTATAACTGTCATGCAGCCTCTCCCTTTGGATGTGATCTAAGAAATGCCCTTGGGTTTTCCAGTTTTTGCATCGCTTCCATTCGCACAGGGAAAGTGGCCAGCTCTTCTTTAGTGTTTCCGAAGATTTGCTGTCCGATGAATGCCTGGGGCGACTGCAATACCATACTTAGAGAATTCATATAACTCACCAGGTTTATCAGCCGTAAATCTCTGGGGTCATCCTCTCTCAGCACTTCTCGCTCTTTATCTATCAGTAAAGTGTCCACCTGAATATTTGCAAAGTCCTTTTGAATCTCCTCATAGTGCTCCACTATCCAGGCAGTATCGGGAATAATGTAACCGTATTTTTCTTCCAGGCCTTCGTAATACTTTTCTATCTCATCATAGTATATTCTAAGCCCCGTCTTATTCTTCTCTTTTGCTGCATTTATTTCTTCCTCTGTGGCCGTCTCGTCTAAAAAAGCCCCCGCAGAAAGATTTGCAAGCATCTCATGATACTTTTCCGCATCCATTCCGCCTATTGTGGCCTCGGAAGAATGAAATGATCTGAACATGGCCTCCGTCATTATAGGATCGCTTCCCGTGATTCCAAAACCGTCCGTGTTTAGCTTTTTGTACACCTCCAGCTCAAACATGGCCTGTTTATCATCCTTTTCTTTTGCTTCCCGATACAGCTCAGCCGGACTTTTCCTTGTGTCCGTAACTATCTTTTTTACTTTTTCAATGATTCCGGCCTCTTCATGCCTATTCTCCCAAGACCCCGAGGAATACTTTCTGGCCTTTGTCTTTCTGGCATCATCTCCCAAATACCAGCCCGGCAATACCTCTGATCCTATGAGCTTATTCTCCGCTGCCCTTAGTTCTTTTTTCTGTGCGGCAAGATTCTCTTTTGCAAAAAGTATTATAAATTCAGCATCTGTCACATCTCCGTAACGGCCTTCATACTTTATTCTCTCTGTTTCTGTCAATGCTGAAAGCGGATCTTGCAATTCTCCTGCTTCCATTGTCAGTATGGCCAGATCTCTGGATATCCTCATAAGCTCATCTATCATGTGGGCCTTCGCTGCAAATGCTGCCTCTCGCACCATAAACCTTTCCATCTGGTAGTCATAATCATCGGGGGATGTTTCCTTTAATGATAGTGGCGGCTTTCCCAGGATCACCTCTTTTATCATGGTTCCAGGCTCATCCGAATCGTCCTTCCCTATGTCTGTCATCATCATTCCCATCATGGAAAGCTCATGAAGCATCGGCGCCATGGCTATGATCTCTTCCGGCGTGAGTTCGTCGGGGTCCGGCATTTTAAAGTCAAGAACCCTTTGCACCCAGGGAGTCATTTCCCTTTTCACTGCCTCTACATTTTCTCTCTTCTTTTCTATAAATTCACGAGAAAGAGACATGATGGTCTCTGCCTCTGTTCCTTTCATCTCATAAAGTTTGCTTTGTATCGTGCTTATCTCTACTCGCCTGGCCTGCATTTCCACCACTTGATCATTATATGCATCATCTCCAGGTCTCATCATCATAGCGGCTCGTCCCGGATCACCATTAAGAAGAGTATTTATCTTTTCTTCGTCTGTAGGATACTTCCTCCTCAGAGCTGCTTCATATATATCGCGTTTTTCTCGATAGTGATCGTTATAATACGTTGCGGTTTTTTCCATGGACTCCACCTCATCGACCTGAGGCTTATGGCCGCTTCTGGCAAGCAATATCTTAGAGGGCATATCCATCTCTGTTTTTCCGAATATGAGATGATCCAGTATGCCCTTTAAGAATTCCATGTGTCTGCTGACACGGTTTTGATGCAGGTACTGAGTGGATACTTCATTGTCTACCAGGTTTACATACACATTTGTATCCGCCGAATACAGTTCTCTCTGCTGACCGTATTTGTCTCGGATCGCATCCTGAAGACCGGTCAGGCTGCGGCTCCTTATCTGATATTGACACAGGAGCTGATTACCTTTTATGAATTCAGAAAGGTACTTGTCGATAAGCTCGCGATTCTCTTCTACTCGCTCCTTGTTCTTTTCCAGATCCAGCCCGGTTATATATTTCTCTATATCGGCGTATGTGAGTTCCGAAAAGTATTCGCCCGGGACTAATGGATGCTCTCTTTTCATTAGATCATAAAAAGCCGGCTGTTCGGATGTATCTTCCGCCAAGATCTCCTGAAAGTCCTGCTCCATCTGCCTCTTTAGCTCATCTGTCACTTTATTATCGGACTTCTTTATATGCTCTGATGTATTGGCTATAGCTGCTTCAAGTTCTGCATCTGTGCCGGGGAGGATCATGGAAGAATGAAGCGGTGCCATGTGACCTGCCTGTACACCGTTTGCCTCCAATGCTTTTTCATAGCAATCGTTCATTAGAGCATAGGTCTGTTCTATGACACGGACCCGTGCTTTTTCGGAATCCGGCAAGCTATTATATGCTCTGCTGCCTTGGGAGAAGATCCTTATGAAATCATTTAACTTGCGCATTTCGGCGCTGACCTGCTCATAATGGGAGCCGAAATAATCCTTTTTAAAGACCTCCGGATTATATTTAGTCTGAAAGATCTCATCTTTCAGCGCCTGTTTCTCTTCGGCCAGTGAATAGTCAGGTGCCGGATTTGTGGCCAGACTCTTTTGATACTCCTTCTCTGTTTCGAGTATATATCCCGTATAATCCGTAGCATAGCCCGGATTATTCTTTTTGGCATCCTTTGATCTTTTTAAAGCCCGCTCTTTTCTCTGCCTGTCCTTAAAACCTAGCTGAGGCTCCTGAATGGGAGCAAGCTCCTGCGTACGATCCGGTATAGTTACTACCTGGGTAGAAACCTTCTTTTGTTGTTCATCATGAATAAGGAAATAGCGCTTTTCGAATTCCTGGCCAAAGCTCTCGATATTTGCATATTCTCTGGCTTCGTATGCGTTTATATCAGCTTCATCTACCAGTTCGGGCCTTTTATGCAGAAATTCTTGGGAATTGATCAGAATCTGATCCTGCTTAGCAGACCCCTTTTGTTGCTCTTTTAATAAGTCCGACATTTTCCTGCCTCCCCTCGATCCCGGTGCATCCATTCCCCGTTAAACTGCACCATGCTAATTTTATCATCCCGGAGTATATCCCTCAACTCCCTGTTACATTTCTTTTTACGAAAATGGCGGCCCTCTGGCGGCATTTTTCGAAAACGATTTCCTGAAGGGCCTTATTCTTTTATGTTAGAATGTGTATAGTGATCTGAGGAGGGTTTGCTATGGCAGAGATATGTAATGTTTGTCATCATCATTGTCATCTTTCCGAGGGAAAAGCAGGAGCTTGCCGCGCCCGCGGACTTCGTGATGGGAAGAACGTGTCGCTTTCCTATGGTGTCATATCTTCTTTGGCACTGGATCCCATAGAAAAGAAACCCCTAAATCGTTTTCATCCCGGGGAATATATTCTGTCTGTGGGTACATACGGATGTAATCTTTCCTGCCCCTTCTGCCAGAATCACGAGATCGCCCAGGTTTCGGTTCCCCCCTCCCCTTCAGGGTATATGACCCCTGATGAGCTTTCGTCCCTTGCCCTTCGGGCTCATGAAGACAGCGGAAATCTGGGGATAGCCTTTACATATAATGAACCCCTCATCGGATATGAATATGTTCTGGAAACATCCCGGCTTAATCGCCTTAACGGCCTTTACAACGTGGCTGTGACAAACGGATCCGTATCCCCGGAGATCTTTCAGCTGCTGCTTCCCTGTATGGATGCCATGAATATTGATCTGAAATCCTTTTCGGAAGAGGGCTATCGCCTTCTGGGTGGAGACCTTTCCACTGTCTGCGCCAATATCTCTTCCGCATCCCGAGCCGGGTGCCATGTGGAGCTTACCACCCTGGTGGTCCCGGGAATATCCGATGATCCTGAAGACATGAAAAAAGAGGCTGCCTGGATCGCATCCTTAGATCCCGGCATGCCTCTTCATATCACCCGTTTTTTCCCCCGGTATCGGATGGATTCCGGGGAACCCACACCTGTAGATCTTCTCTACCTTCTTGCCGACATCGCCCGGGAACACCTGAAATATGTTTATGTGGGTAATGTGTGAGCTAAGATCAGTTCATAATGCCTGTCTATCGGTTCGGCATTATCTATAAGGAGTTCAAACAGCTTCTTCGACTGTTCGTTTACTGTCTGCATAAGCACCGGCGTGTCCTTGGGATATCTTTGCACAGCCTTCACCACCGCATCATGAATGGCTTTAAAAAGCATCATGGGCGTATCCATACAGTTTCCCACTCCGGATACCACCATGCTACCATCCGGTGCCTTTTCGATAGCCACATACACCTTCAGAGCGTTGTTTTTTATAAGGATGGTGCTGCATTCCATATCCACAGAAGGCGCCGAAAAGCCCCCTTTCGGTATTGGCATTTTCTGCTTTAACGCTTCTTTTTCTGATGCGTTGAGAGCCTTCTCATCTATATCGGAAAATGAAGCTAGGAGGTCATCTCCATAATGTCTTTCGAAAATCTTCCCCTCGAAAAGCTCCCGGACAGTGGTCCCATATGTGGTCCTGCCGGGCAGGGTCCGCCCTTTATAACCGTATTTTTCCAGCAATGCCGGAAGCAGCCTGTGTTCATCCGTTGTGGTATAAAAATCGATGTATATTACATCCGTATAGGGCCTCACCATATCTTCCAGGGTGGTCAGTAAATTGCTG
>JAILDZ010000234.1 GCA_024688505.1 Lachnospiraceae bacterium | reverse complement strand
TATTCGGTAACCTGAATAACGAGTCCGGTACAGGTGTGGCATTCACACGTGATCCTGCTACAGGTGAGAAGAAGCTCATGGGTGAGTGCCTGAAGAACGCACAAGGCGAGGACGTGGTTGCAGGTGTTCGTACACCTATGCCTATCGCACAGATGGAGCAGGAGTTCCCCGAGGCATATGCAGAGTTTATCAAGGTTTGTGAGACTCTTGAGAATCACTACCATGACATGCAGGATATGGAGTTCACCGTTGAGAACAAGAAGCTTTACATGCTTCAGTGCCGTAACGGTAAGAGAACAGCTCAGGCTGCATTAAAGATCGCTTGTGACCTGGTTGATGAAGGACATAAGACAGAAGAAGAAGCAGTAGCAATGATCGATCCCCGTAACCTGGATACACTGCTTCATCCTCAGTTCGACGCTGCAGCTCTTAAGGCAGCTACACCTATCGGAAAGGGCCTTGGCGCTTCTCCCGGTGCTGCTTGCGGTAAGATCGTGTTCACAGCAGATGACGCTGTAGAATGGGCAGCTAAGGGCGAGAAAGTTATCCTTGTTCGTCTGGAGACTTCTCCCGAAGATATCACTGGTATGAAGAGTGCAGAGGGTATCCTCACTGTTCGTGGTGGTATGACATCTCATGCAGCCGTTGTGGCTCGTGGTATGGGCGAGTGCTGCGTATCCGGTTGCGGCGACATCAACATGGATGAAGAGAATAAGAAATTCGAACTGGCAGGAAAGACCTTCAAAGAGGGCGATTTCCTTTCCATCGATGGTACCACAGGTAACATCTATGACGGCGTGATCGCTACAGTAGATGCTCAGATCGCCGGCGAGTTCGGACGTATCATGGCATGGGCTGACAAGTATCGCCGTCTTAAGGTTCGTACAAATGCAGATACTCCTGCAGACGCTAAGAAGGCAAGAGAGCTGGGTGCTGAAGGTATCGGTCTTTGCCGTACAGAGCATATGTTCTTTGATGAGGAACGTATCGCAGCATTCCGTGAGATGATCTGTGCAGACACAGCAGAAGCTCGTGAGAAGGCTCTGGATAAGATCCTTCCCTATCAGCAGGATGACTTCGCACAGCTCTTCGAAGCTCTGGAAGGCAACCCTGTAACCATCCGTTTCCTGGATCCGCCTCTCCATGAGTTCGTTCCTCATGAGGAAGCAGAGCAGAAGAAGCTGGCTGAAGCACTTGGAAAGACTCTGGATGAGATCAAGGCTATCGTAGAAGGCCTGAAGGAATTCAACCCCATGATGGGTCACAGAGGATGCCGTCTCACCGTTACATATCCCGAGATCGCTGTTATGCAGACAAAGGCTATCATCCGTGCAGCCATCAGTGTACAGAATAAGCACAGCGACTGGAAGGTAGTACCCGAGATCATGATCCCGCTGGTAGGCGAGGTTAAGGAGTTCAAGTTCGTTAAGGATATCGTGGTTAAGACTGCTGACGAAGAGATCAAGAATGCAGGCGCTTCCCTTAAGTATGAGGTAGGTACCATGATCGAGATCCCGAGAGCTGCTCTTACAGCTGATGAGATCGCTAAGGAAGCTGATTTCTTCTGCTTCGGTACAAACGATCTGACACAGATGACCTTCGGTTTCTCACGTGATGATGCAGGCAAGTTCCTGAATGCATACTATGATACAAAGATCTTTGAGAGCGATCCTTTTGCAAAACTGGATCAGACAGGTGTAGGCAAGCTCATGGATATGTCCATCAAGCTGGGACGCCCCGTTAATCCCTCACTTCATGTAGGTATCTGCGGCGAGCACGGTGGAGATCCTTCATCCGTAGAGTTCTGCCACAATATTGGTCTTGACTATGTATCATGCTCACCTTTCCGTGTGCCGATCGCACGTCTGGCAGCAGCTCAGGCAGCTATCGCAGCAAAGAACGCAGGCTCCGAGAGCACAGGTTCTGCTGAAGGCACAAAGTCATCTTTCGTAGATGATGAGACAAAGGAAAAGCTTCGTGAGGCAGCAGAGAAGGCACAGGCTATCGCTAAGGATCTGGCAGAGCAGTCTGCAGATGTGGCTAAGGCAGGTCTTGCAGCTCTGAAGGCAGGCGTAGAAGAAGCTAAGAAGACATATAACGAGAGCAGAAAGTAATCTCTTTCGTAAAGGTCGTAAAAAGGCTATAGAAAAGCATCCCTCTTGCAAGAGGGGTGCTTTTTTTATAAAATTAAAAGAGTGTGATTTTTACCATGGAGGTGTATAGATGTTTTGCAGTAAATGCGGTACCGAAATAAAACCGGGTCAGTCATTCTGCCCGAAATGCGGTCATCCTGTGACTAAAAAGGAAGCGGAAGCTCCGGCGCCCGAACCGGTATCAGTACCTGAACCAACACCGGCAATTGAACCGACACCGGCTCCTGCAGCGCAGCCTCCGAAAAAGAAAAGCAAGGTGGGCCTCATCATCGGGGTGGCAGCTGCTGCGGCAGTGCTCCTTATAGGAGGCATAGTCCTGGCTTTAAGAGCGGGAAATGATACGGGAAGCTCATCCCAAAGAGACCGTGACCGGGACAGGGAAGAAGAAAGAGATGAACGAAGTGCGGGAGCAAAGAAGGATGCAGTCCGTACCGTGATGATATACTTCGTGGGAAGTGATCTGGAATCCGGAAGCACAGGCGGCCCCGGCGGATTCGCATCAAATGACATAGATGAGATCCTGGCAGCTGACATTCCGGACAATGTGAATGTTGTTCTGGAGTGCGGAGGCACTCTGGAATGGCAGAATGAAGATATTCCCGATGGGGAAGTGACCAGATTTGTGGTGGATGACGGTGAACTTATAAAGGTGGAAGAGCTGGGAGAGACCACCATGACAAAGACAGGTGATCTCACAGACTTCATCACCTTCTGCATGGAAAACTATCCGGCTGATAATTACACGCTGGACCTATGGGACCATGGCGGCGGCATCCCTGTGGGATTTGGATGTGATGAGCTGGGTGACTATGAAGACATGATGACGGATTACGAGATCCGTGATGAGCTTTCTGCAGCAGGAGTGACACTTGATGCGGTGATATTTGATGCATGTAATGTATGTACGCTTGAAATGGCGGAAGCGCTGAAAGATTACGCTTCATACATGGTGGGCGCCGAAAGCTATGTGAACGGTGTTGGTATGTATTATACGGACTGGCTTTCCATGACAGACGGAGACTGTATGAGCTTCTGCGAAAAGATTGCTGACGACTATATCAATTATATCCATGAAAACGATATGGTGGGAACCATGTCGGTCATAAGGCTGGATAAGATAGATAATGTGTATAACGCATATATAGATTATCTGGAATCGGTGGACTCGGCTATAGCATCAGGAGATTATGCAGGATATGTGAAAGCCAGAAGTAACTGCGGTGGTTTCCAGACCACAGACTTTGTGGACCTGCTTACACTGGTCACAAACTATAACACAGGAAAGTCTACGCCGGTGATAAACTCAATCATAGGAGCCATAGAGTACACATCCAGTGATGAGGCCAGCGATTTCACTGCAGGCCACGGCATAGTGGTGTACTGTCCCAGAGGAGCATCCATGTCCGGTGGAAACGATTTTTGGGGCGGAGATGATTATGACGCTCTTGCAAGCTTCTATTATTATGAGGACGGCAGGAAGTCGTTTACAAATCTGGGATATGACCAGCGGATATTGGACTTCTATGACGGCTATATGTCCAGAAACCTGGCATATCAGGGAGATGCCATGGTGGCTCAGTATGGAGGCACATGGTATGGCGGAGACTATTCAGCCGAGGTGGCGGCTGCAGGAGGCCCTGCATCGGAATACACCTTAACTCCCGTGCTGACTGATAATTATTATGCGCTACAGCTCACGGATGAGGACTGGGAAGCACTGAATCAGGTCTGCCTTTCCGTTATGGTGGATAATCAGGACGGTACCTATCTGCTGCTTGGCATGGATTATACGGGACAGAGCGATTCGGAAGGAAACCTGTGTCTGGTGGATCCCGAAAACTGGACATATGTGAACGGGGACCTGGCATGTTATTTTGCCGTGGACTACACAAACGGGGAGGACAGCTGGTCTCAGACAGGTGCCATTCCTGTCACTGTAAACGGCCGGAATGCCTATATGGCAGTACAGTACGATCAGGACTATCCCTCCGGAAGAGTGCTGGGATATTGCACAGTGGATGATAACTGGGACGAGTCGGATGATTATATGTTTGAGTTCGAGGATTCGGATCAGATAGATCTGGTATATATCGGCCTGAACGATAACGGAGACACCTTGTACGAAGCAAACGGAAGTCCGTTCAGCTACGCAGATCTGTTTTTGGATTATGACACCATTAATCTGGATGAAAGCGCCACATACGGCGGTTATACATTATATGACGTATACGGAAATATGTATGAGACAGATGATTATTATCCGCTGGGATCCATACATTCCGTGAGCATGGAGAGAGGAAAGGCAGAAAATGAGCAAGGCTGATAAGATTTTTAAAGAAATGTGCCGTGACATTATAGAAAACGGCACCTCCACAGAAGGAGAGAAGGTGCGCCCAAAATGGGAAGACGGCACTCCTGCGTATACCATAAAGAAGTTTGGGGTATGCAACAGGTATGACCTTTCGGAAGAGTTTCCGGCTCTCACCTTAAGACGGACTGCCATCAAGTCATGCACCAATGAAATGCTATGGATCTGGCAGCAAAAGTCAAACAACATACATGATCTTAAGAGCACTGTATGGGATGAGTGGGCAGATGAAAGCGGATCTATCGGAAAAGCATACGGATATCAGCTAAAGAAAAAACATTTTTATGCCGATATAAATAAAAATGGGTTGGTTCAGGCCTTTGGTGTTTCTTATATCAACCATGCCGAGGAAGCCGAAAAGAACGGCAAAACAGGATATCTTATGGACCAGGTGGACAGAGTCATCTATGACCTTAAGAATAATCCCTTTTCCAGAAGGATCATGACAAATATTTATAATCATGAAGATCTTTCGGAGATGCATTTATACCCTTGTGCCTACAGCATGACCTTTAATGTGACCGAGAATAAGGACACGGGAAAACTGAAACTGAACGGGGTGCTGAACCAGAGATCCCAGGACATCCTGGCGGCCAATAACTGGAATGTGTGCCAGTATTCAGTGCTTTTATACATGCTGGCCCAGGTGTGCGATATGGAACCGGGAGAACTGGTGCATATGATAGCCGATGCTCACATATATGACAGGCATATCCCGCTGGTGAAGGAACTGATAGAAAGGGAAGAACATCCGGCACCTGAATTCTGGCTGAATCCGGATATACACGACTTCTATCAGTTTACCGACAAAGACATAGCCCTTAATAACTATGTGACAGGCGAACAGATAAAGGATATACCCATAGCGGTATAAAGGTATATATATGAAAATGATAGCTGCGGTGGACAATAATTGGGCCATCGGAAAAGATAATAAGCTGCTTATCAGCATTCCTGCGGACATGAAATTCTTCCGTCAGGAGACCACAGGGCATGTGATAGTCATGGGCAGAAAGACACTGGAAAGCTTTCCCCAGGGACGTCCTCTCCCGAACAGGAGAAACATAGTGCTTTCTTCGAATCCTTCATATCAGGTGAAGGATGCGGAAGTGGTCCACAGCGTGGAAGAACTTAAAGAACTTCTTAAGGATGTGGACACGGATGAGGTGTTTGTCATCGGAGGCCAGAGCATATATACACTGCTGGAGCCCCTTTGCGACACGGCATATATCACAAAGATAGATTATTCATATGAGGCGGACGCTTTCTTCCCGAACCTGGACGAAAATCCTGCATGGACCCTTTATGAAGAAGGGGAGGAAGAGACCTGTTTCGACATCATATATCATTTCGACATATATAAGAGGAACTGAGATTTATGGACATTACCGGAAGAAAACTGTTTGTGAAAGCACTGCAGGAAGAGGGAGTGGACACATTATTTGCCTATCCCGGCGGAATGATCACCGACATAATGGATGAATTATACCGTACAGAAAGCATTCATACCGTCCTGGGACGGCACGAACAGGCAGTGGTGCATGAAGCAGAGGGCTATGCCAAAGCCACGGGAAAAGTGGGGGTAGCACTGGTCACCAGCGGCCCCGGAGCCACAAATACGGTCACAGCCATAGCGGATGCTCATTATGACAGCATCCCTCTTGTCATCTTTACGGGACAGGTGCCTGAAGCCCTTATGGGAAACGATGCTTTCCAGGAAGTGGACATTGTGGGCATGACCAGAAACATCACGAAATACAGCGTTACCATCAGAAACCGTAAGGAGATGGGACGCAGGATCAAGATGGCATTTCATATCGCACGGACCGGAAAGCCCGGGCCCGTGCTTATCGACATTCCAAAAGACATACAGACACAGACCGGAGACGCCACATATCCCGAAGATGTGCAGATCAGAGGATACAAGCCGAATGACACTGTCCATATAGGCCAGTTGAAAAAGGCGTATAAGATGCTGAAATCCGCGAAAAAACCGGTGATCCTGGCAGGAGGCGGTGTGCGTATATCAAACGCCGAGGGTCTGCTGGAAAAATTTGCGGAGACCATGAAGATCCCTGTATGCACCACCATCATGGGAAAAGGCGTGATGCCTTCATCCCATCCCCTGTATATAGGAAACTGCGGTATGCATGGAAAATACAGCTCTAATATGGCCATCGGAAACTGCGATGTGCTTTTTTCCATAGGAACCAGGTTTAATGACAGGATCACGGGAGATCTGAACGAATTTGCGCCTAAGGCGAAGATCATCCATGTGGACGTGGACACCGCATCCATATCCAGAAATGTGGTGGTGGATGTGCCCATCGTATCGGATGCGGCCCTGGCTCTGGAGAAGCTCCTGGAATGGGCAGAGCCCATGAAGACGGATAACTGGATAAAGACCATAGCAGAGTGGGATAAAGAGAATCCGCTGGAGATGCGCCGCGACAGGGGCATGACTCCCCAGATGATAATGGAGACTCTGAACGACACATTTAAGAAAGGTATATTTGTGACGGATGTGGGCCAGCACCAGATGTGGGCCACACAGTATTTGAAGATAGATAAGGGCAGCATGCTCATCACATCGGGAGGCCTGGGTACCATGGGCTTTGGATTCCCTGCAGCTCTTGGCGCAGCCATCGGATCCGCCGGCAAGACCCCTGTGGTGTGTATCACGGGAGACGGCGGCATGCAGATGAACATGCAGGAGATGGCCACTGCCATCTGTGAGGAAACACCTTTTATCACAGTGATACTGAATAATCAGTACCTGGGAATGGTGCGTCAGTTCCAGCAGCTGTTCTACGGAAAACGTTATGAGATCACCTGTCTGGCCAGGCATAAAGGATGCAAGGCAGACTGCAAAGGACCGAATCCGGAGTGCTATCCTTATGTGCCGGATTTCGTGAAATGGGCCGAAAGCTATAGTGCTTTCGGATGCAGAGTAACGGATATAGAAGGCCTAAAGAAGGCATTAAAGGATGCAGTGAGATCCAAAGTGCCTGTGGTGATAGAGTGTATGATCCAGTCGGAAGAGATAGTGCTTCCCATGGTTAAGGGCGGAAACCCCATGACAGAGATGATCCTGAAATAAGGACTGCAGAGGATTTATATATGGGCATTTTAAAGAATCGTTATATAGCATTATATGTGGAAAATGAGGTGGGTGTGCTGGCCAAAGTGTCGGGGCTTTTCTCCGCAAAATCATATAATCTCCAGTCTCTGACGGTGGGACGGACGGAGCATGAGGATATTTCCCGCATGACCATATCGGTGTCTGCCGATGATGTGACTTTCGAGCAGATTAAAAAGCAGTTAAACCGCATGGTGGAAGTCATAAAAGTGGTGGACCTCACAGAGATCCCCACCCATATGAAGGAGCTTCTTTTCGCAAAGATAAAAAGAATAGACGAGAGCCAGAAGGAAGAGGCTTTCCGCATAGCAGAGACCTTTTCCACTTCTTCTCCCCATGCAGTGCAGGTGATAGACATAGGCACGGATTCAGTGATGCTTCAAAGCACTCTCACTGAACGGAGAAATGACGATCTGGTACGGCTGTTAAGGGAAACATATAAGCATATAGATGTGGTACGAGGCGGTTCTGTAGCAATGGAGGGAATAAGTACATCATGTCGATGAAGAAACGCTTTAGAACGATTACTGTCTGTGCAGCAGTGCTGATGGCGCTTGAGATGCCCCTCACTGCATTTGCCACAGGTTCGAATACGAATCTGGATCAGATACAGGCAGAGACAGACAAGACAAATCAGCAGATCACTGACACTCAGAATAAGAGGGACCAGGCGGCTGCGGAAGCAGATGCACTCCAGGGCGAAGCGGATGCTCTGGAAGCAAAACTGGGAGAGTACACGAACAGGCTCTCGGCCCTAAATGATAAGATAGACACAGCCAAGGCTGAGATAGATTCGGCAAATGCCGAGATAGACGCAGCTCAGGATGAGCTGGAAGCAGCCCTCATAGAACAGGAAGGGCAGTATGACAGCATGAAGGACAGGATACAGTATATATATGAGGTAAGCGCCGGACAGTCCATGATGGTGATGCTACTTTCCTCAGGATCCTTCAGCGAATTCTTAAACAGACTGAATTATGTGACGGGTGTGCTGGAAGCAGACCGCACACTGTTTGAAAAATATCAGGCCACAGTGTCCACCATAGCCGAGCAGAAAGGCATCATAGAGGACAGGAAGCTGACCTTAAGCGAATATCAGGAAAGCCTGAAATCTTCTCAGGAAGAGCTGGATGCCCTGGTGGGAGCCACCGGTGCAGCAGCGGATGCTAAGAGCAGTGAAGCAGCCATAGCAGCCATGTCCGTGGCTGAATATGAAGCAGAGCTAAAGAAACTGGCCCAGAAGAAGGCCGGACTGGAAGCTCAGGCGGCTGAGGCCCAGGCAGCGCTGGCTCAGCAGCTCTCTGCAGGAGGCGGATTCTATGAAGACACATCGGGTGCTGTATCCGCATCTGAATCAGATATCCTGCTTCTGGCAGCCACCATTCAGGCTGAGGCCGATAATCAGGGCTATGTGGGAAGACTGGCTGTAGGTTCAGTTATCATGAACCGTGTGAACAGTTCCAAGTTCCCGAACTCCATATACGGCGTTATCACTGCGCCGAAACAGTTTACATCATGGAGCTCAGGTATGGTTTCCATGATCCTGGCCAGAGGGCCGAACGAGGGATGTCTTCAGGTGGCAAGAGAAGTGGTGGCAGGAAAACGTAACGGTAACTGGCTGTTCTTCATGACACCATATTATGCCAATAAATTCGGTATAGTGGGATACCAG
>JAILDZ010000044.1 GCA_024688505.1 Lachnospiraceae bacterium | reverse complement strand
ACTTCTGCTATGGTGATGCCTTCCACTCTCTCTTTGCCTTCGATATCCACCACGGTATGAGAGAGCTTCAGCGGGATGCCGTAGTCATCCAGACACTGAACGATATTTCTCTTTAAGCCGCCGGAGTATGGCATAAGCTCTGCCACCACTTTCACCTTGGCACCTTCCAAAGTCATGCGACGTGCCATGATAAGTCCGATATCACCGGAACCTAAGATCACCACTTCACGTCCGGGGAGATATCCTTCGATATTCACCAGTCTTTGTGCGGTACCTGCAGAGAATATACCTGCAGGACGATATCCGGGGATGTTCAGGGCGCCTCTGGGACGCTCTCTGCAGCCCATAGCCAGGATCACTGCCTTGGCCTGGATCTGGAACATGCCGTCTGTCTTATTCATGGCTGTCACCACCTTGGTGTCGGTGATATCCATAACCATGGTATTCAGCTTATACTCGATATTAAGCTTGAACACTTCGTCCATAAAGCGCTTAGCATACTCGGGGCCTGTCAGCTCCTCTTTGAAGGTGTGGAGGCCGAATCCGTTATGGATGCACTGGTTCAGAATGCCGCCCAGCTCATGATCACGTTCCAGGATCAGTATGCTGTCAATACCGGCTTTTTTAGCTTCAGCAGCTGCTGCAAGACCTGCAGGACCGCCACCGATCACTACGATATCATATGACTGCATTATGCCTCACCTCCTTTTTGTTTTCTGGAAAGTTCGGGAGCGATCACGGACTTGCCGCCGCTCTTGGTGATCTTCTCCACCGGAATGCCAAGCTCTCTGTTGATGATCTCCATCACTCTGGGTGAGCAGAATCCTGCCTGACATCTTCCCATGCCGGCTCTGGTACGTCTCTTCACGCCGTCCAGAGAACGTGCTCCTAAAGGACGATGGATAGCATCCAGGATCTCGCCTTCGGATATGGACTCGCAGCGGCAGATGATCTGTCCGTATGCGGGGTTCTTTTTGATGAGTTCGTTTCTTTCTTCCACAGACATTCCCGAAGGATTCAGGATACCTTTTCTCTTGCCGTTCCAGTTAGCCTTCTTTGCGGGTTTTAAGATTCCTGCCACGATATCGGCCACCATCTCTCCGATAGCCGGGCTGCTGGTCAGGCCGGGAGATTCGATACCTGCACAATCCACGAAACCGGGAGCTTCCTTCACCTCTCCGATCACGAATTCATGATTATCCTCGTGAGCACGGAGTCCTGCGAAGCTGGTGATCACCTTCCTGCGTACAGGCAGGTTATCCACATGCATTCCCGCTTTCTCGATCAGGTCATTGATGCCTTCTGCTGTGGTAGCTGTGGATTCCTTGTCTTCGATATCCACTGCGGTGGGTCCTACGATGAGGTTGCCATGGATGGTGGGAGAAACCAGGATTCCTTTACCCATCTTAGTGGGCTGCGGGAATATGGTATGTGATGCGAAATTTCCCATCTCCTTATCCAGCAGACAATAGTCGCCGCGACGGGGAGTGATATGGATCTTCTTATCAGCCACCATGTTATGGAACACATCAGAATATACACCGGCTGCGTTCACCACAGTCTTCGTCTTATACTCGCCGTTATTTGTGCGGATGTGCCAGATGCCCTCTTCATCTCTGCACAGGTCTTCTGCCTCTGTATTAAAGAAGAAGTCCACTCCGTTCACATTGGCATTTTCTGCCATGGCGATATTCAGCATGAAAGGACAGATGATGCCGCCTGTGGGTGCATAAAGAGCTGCGCATGCTGCTTCCGACAGGTTCGGCTCCATCTTATGGAGTTCTTCTCTCTCCACGATGCGAAGATCCTTTACGCCGTTTGCCACGCCTCTGTTATACAGATCCTTCAGACCATCCTTCTCGCTTTCATGAATGCAAACCACCAGCGATCCGTTCCTCTTAAAGGGGATGTCCAGATCCTCTGCCAGCTGTCCCATCATTTCATTACCCTTCACATTGAGCTTAGCCATAAGGGATCCTTCGGCTGCATCAAATCCGGCATGAACGATGGCACTGTTTGCTTTACTGGTTCCGGAGCACACGTCCTCGCCCTTTTCCAGCACGCACACATTTATGTCATACTTGGAAAGCTCGCGGGCTGTGGCGCTTCCGCTCACGCCTGCTCCGATGATTATACAATCGTATATCATATTCAGTACCCTTTCTTTTTTATTTCTTTGGATTTATATAAAGACCATTCGGCCTATATATCTTTCGGAAAATACGGCGACGGAGTTTTATTTCTCCGTCGCCGCAAAAATGTTTTCGATACGCGTCGAATACTGTTTAATTAGATAGCGCCCATTCCGCTAAGCACATTCCAAAGGAGTGATGCAACCACACCACCTGCGATAGGAGCTACTAACGGAATCCAGCCATATCCCCAGTTCGGATCCTTGCTTCCCTTGTTCGGTCCAAGAAGCATGTATGCGATACGAGGAGCTGTATCTCTTGCTGCGTTCATAGCGTATCCTGTCAGTCCACCGAAGGAAGCGCCGCAGGCAACGATGACACCGTATACCAGGCCCCATGATACTGCAGACTCACCTGCATTTCCGGGTATGGAAGCAAGTGTGAATACCAGGATGAATGTAGCGATGAACTCGGAAAGGAAGTTCAGACCTGCATTAGGAATGGAAGGTCCTGTACAGAAGCATCCGCGAACTGTTGCGTCGTCTTCTGTAGCCTTGATATGATCGCCGTAGAGAACCATAAGGATGGCTGCTCCAAGGAAACCACCGAGCATCTGAGCGATGATATATCCGGGAACATCTGCCCAGGCCATACCACCACGAAGAGCTACACCAATTGTAACAGCCGGATTGAAGTGTGCGCCTGATGCTGCACCGAATGTGAATGCAGGTACCATAACGGCCATACCCCAGCCAATAAGAATGAATACCGGTCCGCCGCCCTTGAAGCCTGATTTGTTAAGGTTCACGTTACAGCAAACGCCATCTCCGAGGAGAACAAGTATACATGTTCCCACAAACTCTGCAATATAAGCTGACATAAACATAACCTCCTCTAATGAAAAAATAAATTATATTGCATGTGTGCTTATGCACACTTTGTTAAACCGTTCCTCTGCCGGAGCCCCATCTCCGGCAGATTCCCGGAATTAACCATATTGTTGTGCTTTCTTAAGCGATACGGATTGCTTCGCTTCGTTCTCGCAATCCTACGGCTATTCGCATTTCGCTCTATCGAGCTACATGCTCATATCCGTTATTTCGCCAAAACTCGAATTACCATGCAAGCATGTAATTCTCGTTTTTTCTCAATTTATCGCTTACTTTGCCCAGTTACGGGTTGCGTTAACAGCCTGCTTCCAGCCTTTCAGCTTCTCATCACGAGTTTCTGCTGTCATCTCGGGCTTGAACTCTTTGTCGATAGCCCAGTTCTTGATAACATCAGCCTTGCTGGACCAGAATCCTACTGCCAGACCTGCCAGATAGGAAGCACCCATAGCTGTGGTCTCAACGCATACCGGACGATGAACCGGAGCGTTGATGATATCGGACTGGAACTGCATCAGGAAGTTGTTCTTACATGCACCGCCGTCTACCTTCAGAGCAGCAAGCTTGATGCCGGAGCCTTCTTCCATAGCGCCCAGAACGTCATTAGTCTGAAGAGCCAGAGACTCAACTGTAGCACGGATGATGTGTTTCTTGTTAACACCACGGGTAAGTCCTGTGATAGCTCCACGTGCGTAGGGATCCCAGTAGGGAGCGCCCAGACCTGTGAATGCAGGCACTACGTAGCATCCGTTTGTATCATCTACTGCTGTAGCGAAGTATTCTGAATCCGGAGCTGTGTCAATGAGCTTAACCTCATCGCGGAGCCACTGGATAGCTGCACCGGCTACGAAGATAGAACCTTCAAGTGCGTACTCAACCTTTCCGTCAAGTCCCCATGCGATGGTGGTAAGAAGTCCGTTGTTCGGGAACTGCGGCTTTGTACCAATGTTCATCAGCATGAAGCATCCTGTTCCGTATGTATTCTTAGCCATACCTTCTTCGAAACATGTCTGTCCGAAGAGAGCTGCCTGCTGGTCACCGGCCACACCGGCAATCTTTATCGGACCGCCGAAGAATTCGGGATCGGACTCACCAAACTCTGTGGTACTGGAGGGAAGAGCCTTCGGAAGAACGCTCATGGGGATCTCAAGCTGTTTGCAGAGTTCCTCATCCCAGTCACATGTGTTGATGTTGAAGATCATGGTTCTGGATGCATTAGAATAATCTGTAGCATGTACTTTGCCCTTTGTGAGCTTGAAGATCAGCCATGAATCAACTGTACCGAAGCAGAGTTCGCCTTTTTCTGCTCTTTCGCGAACGCCTTCAACGTTGTTAAGGATCCAGCGAAGTTTTGTTCCTGAGAAATAGGGATCGAATACGAGACCGGTCTTTTTATAAGCATCCTGGTCGATTCCGGGATATTTGTCCATCAGTTCCTGCTTCATATCAGCAGTACGACGGCACTGCCATACGATTGCATGATAGACTGGCTGACCAGTGGCACGGTCCCAAAGAATTGTGGTCTCACGCTGATTGGTGATACCGATTGCTGCAATGTCGGTGTATGAAGCGCCAACCTTCTGCATAGCTTCACGAGCTACGGAAAGCTGTGTCTGCCAGATCTCATTGGCATCATGCTCCACCCAACCGGGCTTTGGATAGTACTGTGTGAACTCTTTCTGAGCCACTGAGCACATCTCACCCTTCTCATTGAAAAGGATACACCTGTTGCTGGTTGTACCCGCATCAAGAGCCATTACATACTTTGCCATAAAACTTCCTCCTTCTTATAAGAAATTTATATATCCATAAAAAGCCCCCATGCTTTTTATGTCAAACCCCATAGATGCGAAAAGCATATCTGCTTTCCGCATCCTCAAATATCTTAACAAACGGTTGTGCAGATTGCAACAACAAATAGCTCAGATTGTATAATAATATATACGAAATAGCCAAAAGCCGAGTTTTCGCTGTCTCAGCCTTTCATAGCCTCTGCAAGTGCCTTAAAATCGGCATCATTCTCCGCCTTACGCACTGACTTTATTGTAACCACGGGCTCCACGATCTCCATGTCTTTCATCATCTCGATCTGCTCTCTCATTTTTCTGGCTGCCACAGGTCCCCAAGAACCGTTTTCAATAAGGCCCACTTTCCTGTTCTGGAAGTTCTTCAGCCTGAGGTGATAGAGTAGGTCCATCATGGGCGGGAAGAGTTCTCCGTCATATGTGCAGGCTGCGAAAATGATCCTGTCATATATGAATGCGCTCTCCACTGCTTCGGACACATCCTCTTCGGTGAGGTCCATGGTGACCACCTTTTCTCCCATGGCACGAAGCTCCTCAGCAAACTGTTCCACAGCTTCCTTTGTGTGTCCGTGAATGGATGCATAGGGCATAAATATACCCTTTTCCTCCGGTGTATAGGTGCTCCAGAGCTGATATTTATTTATATAAAATCCCAGGTTCTCTTTCAGCACAGGTCCGTGAAGAGGACAGATCATGGATATATCGAGGGTGGCTGCTTTCTTCAGAAGTGCCTGCACCGATGCGCCGTATTTTCCCACTATGTTTCCATAATAATGCAGTGCGTCATCCTCCCATGCCCTGCCTGCTGTGGAAGCTCCGAATGTACCGAATCCGTCTGCGGAGAAAAGCACTTTTTCGCTCTTTTCATATGTCACCATAACCTCCGGCCAGTGCACCATGGGCGCCATGAAAAACTGCAGTGTATGGGATCCTATTGATATCTCCTCTCCTTCAGCCACGGAGATGAATCTTTCTTCCAGATTCTCTATGTCGAAAAACTGCGGCAGCATAGCCTTTGTCTTTGCAGATCCGATAAGCTTCATGGACGGATATCTGTCTGCTATCCATTTGATATTTCCGGAGTGATCCGGCTCCAGATGCTGTACCACCAGGTATTCCGGTTCTTTTCCTCCCAGGGCATCCGAAAGGTTCTTCTGCCAGCCTTCAGATCCCCTCTTGTCCACTGTGTCCATCACTGTGATCTTTTCATCCATGATCACGTAGGAATTATAGGTGACGCCTATATCCCCCACAGGATATTGGCTCTCAAAAAGCTCTATATCGGTGTCGTCCACACCTATGTATTTGATGCTATCCGTTACAGTCATTTTTCTTCCTCCTTTTTATACATATAAAAATGCCTCTTAATTGTACTGTTAATTAAGAGGCAAAATCAATATGCATTTATTCTTTATGAAACTTTATGAGACTATCTCCTTAAGAGCCTTTATCAGCTCATCCGTTTCTTCATCCGTTCCCACGGATATCCGAAGATATTCATCTATCCTTGGCTTATTAAAATACCGCACGTATATGCCCTTTTGCTTCAGAGCATTAAAGATCTTTTCCGCCGGCACCTTTTCATGCTTTGCAAAAACGAAATTCGTCTTCGAATCATGAAACGAAAATCCGAGAGCCGAAAGTTCTGTCTTCATTCTCTCCCTTGTGGATATCACTTTATCACAGCATGACTTAAAATATGCCCTGTCTTTCACGGCTTCGTAGCCTGCTGCAATGGTGACACTATCCATGGTGTATGAATTAATGGAATACTTCACATCCGAAAGGGCTTTGATAAGTTCCTTTGATCCGAAGGCAAAGCCGATGCGGCTGCCGGCCATGGATCTGGATTTTGAAAATGTCTGCACCACCAGGAGATTATCATACTCATTTATGAGAGGCAGACAGCTTTCTCCGCCGAAATCCACATATGCTTCATCCACTATCACCACAGAGTCCCTGTTATGGTTCAGAATATCCTTAAAGAATTCCCTGCTCTCTGCGATGCCTGTGGGTGCATTGGGATTTGCGATGACTATGCCGCCGTTTTTCCCATAATAATCGTACTTTTGTATCCTGAAGTCATCATCCAGCGGAACGGTCTCATATGGGATCCGAAATGTGTCCGCCCACACATCATAGAACGAATAGGTGATGTCCGGGAACAGGACCTTGTCTTCTCCGTTAAAGAATGTGAGGAAGCTCATGGCAAGCACATCGTCAGACCCCACTCCCACAAACACATTCTCCCGGTCCACTCCGTAAGCATCCGCTATGGCATCCCGAAGGTCTGTCACGGCAGGATCCGGATATTTCCGTAAAAGGGCTGTGTCGAAACCCTTCAGCACCTTTTCCACTCCCGGCGCGGGAGGATAGGGATTTTCATTGGTGTTAAGCTTTATTATATTCTTCTCTTTCGGCTGCTCCCCCGGTGTGTAGGGAACCACCTGCCTCAGATTCTTCTTCCATGCGTTATCACTCATTGAGGTACCCCCTGTCCTGTCAATGCGTAGTATGCAGTCTCTGCGTCCACCAAGGTCTGATAATTTGTGATGATGGCCTTTTCCGGGTCGGAAAGCGCCTCGTATGCGCTCCTTGCGATGGCTATGGCCATTCCGCTCTCCGCCGTCACTTCTCCTATGGCGTTTATGGCATCATAGCAGGCCTGAGCATTAAGAGTGGCAAGAGTTCCGCGCTCCGTGCCCGGTAACTGGTACACCAGCACAGGGAAGCCTGCATCCACATAGCCGAAGAATGTCTTTGCCGCGGAAAGCGGCATATTAAGGCATCCGTGAGATCCGTCTGTCTGATATATCTGTCCTCCGAAAGAAGATCTCCATACAGCATCATGGAGTCCCTCTCCGATATGGAAAGGCATCCAGTAATTCACGTGGGTCCGGTAGTTTTCTCCCTTAAGTATGGCATCCTTTTCCTTATACTGGATATAATATGCTCCCACATGGGTGATCCTGTCCTTTGACACATCGCCGGAGACCACATCGGATCTGGCCACCTCTGCTCCGTCCACATAGAGGATCACTTCCTGGGCTGTGATATTTGCTTCCACATAACTGTTTCCGTAATCATTTCCCGTATGAGAAGCAGCGGTCTGTGTGTATATAAAATCTCTGGTGACGGGCTGACCGCCTTTAATGTCTTCTATGATCTGTGCCGCTTCTTCTTCACGGTTTATCTCCCAGCCATATGTGCCTCCAGGCACTGTGACTGTGGCTCCGTATGATGTCTCCAGGGTCTTCGGAAGACCGATGGTATCGTATTTTTCTGCCAGGGAATCCACGAAGGATGCTATGGCTGCCGTATCAAATGTCACCTGTCCATCTTCAGTATCCACCCATGAGATGATCCTGTCCGCATCCACTTTCTCCGTGGCATATTCATAGGTGACGGATGCATTTAAATATCCGTTCACTTCATCCGAAATGGCTTTAAGCTCCTCGGAATCCGCTGTCACATCAGGCTTTATATAATAGTCTCCCGACGAAAGATCGAGTACCGGGCTTAAGGTGGACACTGCATCTTTCACTCCCTGTTTAAATGCCGCAGGGTCCGGCTCTGTGCCGTACACTTCCGGCACCACGTCATATTTTCCGTCAGTATACTTAAGATATGCATCCTCTGTCTTTGTGATATCAGGCGACGTGACCACATCTGATGACATGGCTATATCGGAAAGCTTATTCTCATCAAAGCTCACCATATCCTGTGTGGAAAGCTTTTGTCCCTTAAACACCGCCACAGGCCAAAGGAACACATTCTGACTGTTTAAAGCTGCCTGCACCGCTTCTTCGCTGGCCTTCACCGTAAGGTCTATGTCCGATGCGTTTATGATCACATCCGGTCCCACTTCGTTTTTTATGGTAAGGGAATATCCTTTGCCGGCGTTTTCTATGTCCTCTACCACCTGTGATACGGTTTTCCCGCCGCTGTTTATGCCGTTTACAGAGCTTTTCGGCAAAAATCTTTTTCCATAGAAGATCATGGGGAGGGTATAGGCTGCTATCAGCACTGCCAACGCCACTGTGACGCCTATGATCAGTTTCTTATTATCTTTTTTTACTGCTTTTTCTTTTCTTACTTCTTCACTCATCAATAAATCCTACTCTTCCAGGCTTTCAAGTTCTTCAAGCCACACTGCGGATGATGCATCACTCGGCATCCTAAGGTCGCCTCTGGGGGACAGGGAAACCGTACCCACCTTCGGACCGTCGGGGAGGCATGAACGCTTAAACTGCTGGGAGAAAAACCGTCTGTAGAATGTCTTTTCCCATTTAATGATGGTGGCTGCATCATATACATCCTTAAATGCCTTTTTTGCTATCCTGTATATCTTGGACGGAGTATATCCGTTTCTGAACATGTGATAGAGGAAGAAATCATGAAGCTCATAGGGGCCCACCAGTTCCTCTGTCTTCTGGGCTATCTTTCCTTCTTCGGGAGGAAGGAGTTCCGGGCTCACCGGCGTATCAAGCACGTCATAGAGCACTTTTTTCAGCTCGTCTCCACTGCATTCATCCGCATAGTAACGTACGAGATGACGCACCAGAGTCTTCGGTACGGAACCGTTCACACCATACATGGACATGTGATCCCCGTTATATGTGGCCCATCCCAGAGCCAGCTCCGACAGATCTCCCGTACCCACCACCAGAGCATTTTCCTTATTGGAAAGATCCATAAGGATCTGGGTCCTTTCTCTGGCCTGAGAGTTTTCGTATGTGGTGTCATGATTATTTATGTCATGATCTATATCTTTAAAATGCAGCGTCACGCTGTCCTTAATGCTTATCTCCCTGAAGTCCGCACCCAGAGTGTTTATCATGGAGACTGCATTATTATATGTCCTATCTGTGGTACCGAATCCCGGCATGGTGACAGCGATGATCCCTTTTCTGTCCAGTGACAAAAGGTCAAAGGCTCTCACGGTAACAAGAAGCGCAAGAGTGGAATCCAGTCCGCCGGATATACCCACCACCGCTTTTTTACATCCGGTGTGGCATAGTCTTTTCATGAGGCCGTGACACTGTATATCCAGTATCTCTTCGCATCTGTCCTTTCTGGCCAGATCTTCAGACGGCACAAATGGCGCCGGATCTATATATCTGGTAAGTTCTGTTTCTTCCTGTTTCAGACTGAAAGGTACCTCTAAAAGATTCGCCGGAGAATAGGTGGGAAATGTGGTCATTTCTCTCCTTCTTTTCGACAGAAGCTCTGCATCTATTTCCGTAACGGCCATTCCCTCTTTAAAGGGCCTGCTCTCGGAGAGGATCCTTCCTCCCTCCGCTATGATATCATGTCCGGAACATACGGTATCCTGAGTGGATTCACTGTATCCCGCAGAAGCATATATATATCCGCAGTACAGTCTGGCACTCTGGGTGGATACCAGTTCTCTCCTGTATGATGCTTTTCCTGTCAGTTCATCCGATGCGGAAAGATTCACTATGATATCCGCTCCGGCACAGGCATGAAACACAGAGGGGGGTTCCGGCACCCAGAGATCCTCACATATTTCCGCCGCTATGGAAAAATTCGAAATGCCTGCACAGGTGAAATGTATCATGGTGCCTATGGGGGCATTTATATGACTGTTTTCCGGTGTATCGAATCCTTCTGTGAACTGACGTCTTTCATAGAATTCATTATATGAAGGAATGTTCTTTTTCGGCACCAGCCCCAGGATCTTTCCTCCGGATACCGCCGCTGCCACGTTATAAAGCTTATCCCTGTGCATAAAGGGAAGCCCCACGAAAAAGATACCGTCTAAATCTTCGCTCTCCTTTGCTATTAGAAAAAGCTCTTTTTCTGCAGCGTTAAGCAATGTCTTTTGATAGAAAAGATCATTGCAGCTGTATCCCGTGATGCAAAGCTCCGGGAACACCGTGACCTTCACCTTTTTCTCTGCAGACTCACGCATGAGCCTTCTTATCTCTTCTCCGTTAAACGTGACATCCGCCACCCGAAGTTTCGGGCTTACTGCCGCCACTTTTATGAATCCATCCTTCATAGAAAACACCTTTTATTATCCCCAGACAAAAAGTCGCGAAGGTATATTATCACATTCTTTTCTAAATGTTAATTGCTTGTAAATTTTTTCCCACTTCCTTATACTGATGGGGAGGTTTTTTAGAAGAATGAAAGAGGATTTCTCCCATTACATCACAAAAAACATACGGTCCTACTATAAGAGACGCATCCTTTTTCCCATTGCGTTTCTTATGTTTCTCGGGCTGGTTTTCGTATTCACCCCCGTATATTCCATAATATTCCCCGCCCACATCAAAGAAGATAAGGGCGCATATATGCTGTCCCTGGCGGAGAATGATTATGTAACCGCAGATCTTCATGACCTTTATTTCACCGGATATACCAAAACATTCCTGGGGCGCACTTTAGGATATTACTACTACACCATGTTTGATTCCGACTGCGTCATAGTCCTTCTTTCTCCGGACACCTCGGAGCAGGGGCTTCCCCATATAGAAAACGTTACCATAGAGGCCAGAGTGGTGAAGGATTCCGTTCCCGGAAGGGAGCTTCTTACCAGACTGGCAGATGACCTGTCCTGGGATGCTCTCGGCATTGCCGCCACAGTCTCCCCCTATGTCCTTTCGGAGCCGGATTCCAAAGGTATATTCTCCCTGCTGTTAGTGTATGCCGTGGAGATTTTTTCCGCATATGCAGTGCTCTCCATACTGGTGTATATACTCTTTATCGCATGCCCCATCCTCTCTCCGCCCTGCAGCAAGCTCCGGGCTTATGGATCACCGAAAAAGATCATAGAAGAAGCCGAAGAAGAGCTTCGCACTCTGCCCCAGCTGGCCACAGAGGATATGTTCATCACGGAGCATTACTTCATAGAGACCAGTGCCTTCGGTACGGCAGTGGTGCCCATTAAGGAGATCCTGTGGATATATAAGTATTCCACCCTCCATAAATTCCTGTGGCACCATTTCAGCATATCCTATACACTGCATATCACAGCAAATAAGAGACAGTATATTCACTGCCCAAAAAACACCAAGACCGATATAGACGGCATCATAGACTATCTTTCCGAAGCAAATCATGACATACTGGTGGGCTTCAGCGAGGAGAACCGTCTCAAAATAGAAAAGAAGCAGGGCGATTTCGTCCTGCTTCAAAGGTTTCTATCTTTCCTGTCAAAAAGGATCTGACCTTTTCGGTCTACATCCTGGATTCCATCCAGGAAAGTATCTCTTCGTATACTTTATCCCTGTCTGTCTCGTTTAATATCTCGTGCCTGTCATTTTCAAAAAGTCTTAAGGTCACATCTTTTATGCCTGCGTCCTTAAACTTCCGATATGCTGCTTCCACGCCCTTTCCCATGGCTCCCACGGGATCATCGGTTCCTGATACGAAAAGTATGGGCATGTCCTTATTCATCTTTTCGATGTTTGCCGGCTTATTATCATAGCCTGTGCATTCCAGCAGCACCTTATAGCCGTTCACGGAAAATGCAAATGTGTCCTTTGGATCGGAATAGTACTTCTTCACATTCTCCACATTCTTTGAAAGCCAGCTGTTATCCGGGTCTTTCCCCGTGACATCATATTTCTTATAGTTGGAGTCAAACATGAGGCCTTCCACCATCTTGCTCTTATGATCCCGGCCCTTTATCTTTGAGATCATGTTTACAACGAACATTCCTGCGTTTATGGCTCCGTCCGCCACTGTGCCTGTGCCCATGATGATGGCCCCGTTCACACCCTGAAGGTCCTTTGCCTTCACGGAAAGGAATTTACGAAGGAGATATGATCCCATGCTGTGTCCCAGGATAAAATACGGCAGGTCCGGATGAGCGGCTTTCACTATCTTATAGTTTGAAAGCATATCTTCCACCATGGTATCGCTGGGTGTGTCTGTATGCATGATGCCCCAATCCGCAGGGCTTGATACTGATTCGCCGTGACCGATATGATCATGGCCGTATACAGCAAAGCCGTGGTTGCAGAGGAAGTTTGCAAATTCATCATATCTCTCGATATATTCTATCATACCGTGATTAAGCTGGATCACAGCCCGGATATTCCCGTCATCCGGTGTCCACTTCACTCCGTGTATCTCTGTCCCCTTTTCGTCTCTAGACTTAAAACTATAACTCTCCCTCATTCTTTACCCCCTCTTCTTCAGTCACTGTTTCTTTGATGTCTGATGCTCTTTCTGTGAGAGCCTTGCGTTCTTTTTCCAGATTCTTATAGTCTTCGCGAAGACGGTCTCTTTGCTTTATGATCTCTTCCGTCTTCTCACGGACTGTATCACTGCCTTCATTTATCCCGGCAAATACGCTGCCGGCATCCTTTCTTTCCACACTGTCCGCATAGTCGCATTCCTCTTTGCACGAATCGGATATCTTCTTTAAAAGCAGGGTGTTATCCTTCAAAAGCGAGATCAGCTTTTCCACTCCGACCGCTGCCTTTTCGAAGGACTCCGATATCAGGGCTGACTTTTCTTTCACCACGGATGCCGACTGTTCATAGGTCTCTGCAAAGGACCTCACCTCATCCACCGAGCGGACGAATCTCATTCCGTTTTCTCCCATGCGTCCCGCTTCTATTGCAGCATTAAGAGAAAGGGTGCCCATGTTTCCGGAATACTCTTCCATCTTCCCGGCTTCTTCGGCGATGGTGGCAGCAGCAGACTTATATGTGTCCACCATGGACTGCAGGTTCTTTGAGATACCTGTATATTCCTTGCTGTCTTCCATCAGTTTGTTAAGGCGGGATTTCTGCGTGGAAAGCGCAGCGGTGAGACGGCTGAGATCCGACAGATCCTTCTCCAGTTCTCTTTGGCCTTTTTCGGAAGCCTCGGAAATATCCCGCTCTGCAGAAAGGGTGTCCGCCGTGATCTTTGAAAGCGCTTCTGTCACATCTCCCACCACATTTGTGCTTCGTCTGATAGCTTCAGCGCTGTTTTCCATTTCCGATATATGTCCGGAAACGATACTGTTTTTCTCTCTTTCCATTTGAAGCTCTTCTTCCAAAAGAGAGACTTTTCGCTTCAGTTCCTTAAGCTCATTATTAAGCGCTTTTCTGTCTTTAAGGCCAAACATGGTTTTTCCCTTCCTGTGTTTTAGAATGATTTAATTCTACTATTACCGGTCTCTTCTTGTCAAAGAGCGCCGATGATATTCATCTGCACGCTTTCCTCTCCCCTGAAGCTGTTGATATCAGGATAATATAGGAAAGAAAGCGTCACCGGTGCGCTTAGCCTCTTTCCGGAAAGCATGGCATCCAGCACCGCTTTGCCATACTTTTCATTGATAGCGTGTTTTATCTTCTCTGCTTCCCGAAAAGCCACTGCATTTATTGTGCTTCCGTTTCCGGACTTCAAAGTAAGCCGCAGGAAATTCTTATCCTTACCTATGGGTGTCATTGAGATTATCTGCACATCTTTTTCTGCAAAAAGCGGCTTTTCGTTTCCGTTTCCGAAGGGCTCCAGCACAGCCATGCTCCGTATGAATTCCACATTCGGATAGGACATGGGCATGGGCACATCTATGCTTATCTTTCTGACAAA
>JAILDZ010000209.1 GCA_024688505.1 Lachnospiraceae bacterium | reverse complement strand
GTATCCATCAGAACAAACTTGACGTTAGTTCCTTGAATTACTGTTTTAGGTTTGCGATCTTTTTAGATTCTAAAAAGTCACGTTCTTGAATTGACTTGGATCTTTCAAGGTTGTTTCACTGTTCAGTTATCAATGTTCTGCTTTGTTGTCGTTTTTGCGACAGCTTTGATAGAATATCACCTTTTGAAGAAGCTGTCAACAACTTTTTTTAATTTTTTTAAAAACTTTTATTTCCGCCCTGATTTGGGGGAAAGTAATCAGTATGTTATCAAAATCCTTTGGGCATGTCAAGAAGTTTTCTGATGGGATTTTCCTCGAATAACATGAGAAGGATCGGCTGGTCGTTTATCATGGCCGTTAAGGCGCTTCCGGTTTCCGTATCCTTAAGGCATAGAAGGGCATAGAATATGACCCAGACTATCACAAACCCGTTAAACAGCCCCAGCAGGAGCCCCAGTATACGGCTGGCTGTCCCTATAACCGGCACATAGTTTATGGCCTTTGCTATGAGGTTTAGCAGCCATATCACCAGCATGACCCCTATGATGGCCGCTATATATGATATGAGATGGTAGACTATATCCGCGGTTTCTTCTATAAGAATGGTCCTGGTCCTTTGTTCTTCCCTCTCGATAAGCTCGTCTATCTTTTCAGCAGCCACATCCCCCAGCACGCCAAATGCCCCCTCCGGGATCGTTATATCCCCTTCGGGATCTTTCAGTGTCTCTTTGGCCGCCTCTATCCTTTTATCGATATAGTTTTCTATTCTGCCGTCTATAAACGTGCTGATGCTCTCTTCTTCCCTCATGTAGTGCTCAATATGGGGCGTAGCATATGGCACTCCCGCAAAAATAAGGATCCAGGTCAGCACCGTAAGCAGCATCCCCAGGATCCCCTTTCTGTATCCGTAGACCGCGGATAATACTATCAGGGTTAAAACCACCACCAGCATTCCGTTCATTTACTTTAATCTCACCCTTTCTACGGAATCACTCATTATGAATGTATAGTCCTTAAAGCCTCTTCCGGACATGACCTCATAAAGATTATTCTCGAATTCATATTCAAACTTTTTCACGCCATAGGTGGTGTATATGACGGCCTTATTCCCGTCTGTGATAAGGATCTCGTCATTGCTTAAAAACTCTGCCTTGGTATAAGGGAATTCCAGATCCCGAACCAGTTTCTCCGATCCGTTCAGCTTGTACACATGCATCCTGTTTACGGGTTCCCCGTTTTCATCAGTTTCGCCGTTTATTGTGGCAAAGTAATCCTTGTTATAGAAGATGCTCTTTATCTCGGACTGTGCAAAGATCTCCGCCTCCACGGCTATCTCCGTGCCTCCTTTAAAGACCACCACTTCCGAGTCCCCGAAGGCCAGGATCCGGTCACCGCTCACATAGGCCACTTCCGGTATTATCATATTGGTATATGAAAACGTACCCACCAGGTTGTCTATGGCCCCCTGGCCCTCCAGTCCGTAGTTATAGAAGTTTATATTGGTATTCACCGCTCCGTCGTTCAGATTGAGCATGGACACGCACAGCTCTTTTCCGTCAGCAGAGATTGCCAGTGTCACCGGATATCCGCCCTTTGCCGTATGTATTTCCCCGGATGCTATGGTATCCCCCTTGGAATTATAGAGATGTATGTAACTAACGCCGGTGGTCTGCATGAGCACTGCCACCACACCGTTATCCGACACGCATGCCTTTGTCACCGGAAGGGTAGTCCCCAGCCTTCGCACCAGTCCCGTATCGTTCATCAGCAGGATCTGGGATCCTCCTCTGTCGTACAGGATAAAGTAACTTACCGCCCTGTCCACGCAGGGTGATGCCATCTCGTATGTCTCATTCCAGAGGATATTGTCATCATAGTCCGTAAACAGTGCCCCGTCATTATTATACCTTAGCATGTTCCCGGAAAAGTCCTCATACTTCGACTCTCCCGTCATGGGGCTGTCCGTCTTTCTTTCCACAGTATAATCCCGGTATTCCTGATACAGAAAGATCACGTATCCTCCCACCAGTATCAATACAATAATGGCGGCGATTATTACTATTCGCCGCCTGTTTGATATGGGTTTTCTTTCCGGTTCTTCTTCCAATATGTCCGGATTTTCTATGATATCTTCCAGTGTAACGCTCATTTGCTTCTAATAACGGAATATTGCCACTCCATACGGAGGTAACGGATATGCTATGGAATACTTCTTTCCGTCGCACTCCGATTTCGCCGGTGTATAGGTCTTCTTTCTCTTCTCGTCTGTTCCGCCGAACTTCGGATCCTCGCTTGATAACAGGAGGGTCAGCTTTTTATTCTCCGGCACTCCCACACGGTAATCGTCATATGCCATGGGGGTAAAATTACATACCACCAGGATCTTATCCTTGCTCTTCTTTGCCTTTCTCACAAAGCTGAAGATGCCTCTGTATGAGTCATTGGCATTGATCCACTCGAATCCTTCCCAGCTGCAATCCAGCTCATAAAAGGCCGGATATTTCTTATATAGATGGAGAAGCTCACGCATATAATCGTTTAATGCCTTATTCTCCGGATTTTCCAGGAGATACCAGTCCAGTTCCCTGGCCTCGCTCCACTCCTGATACTGGGCAAAGTCCTGTCCCATGAAGAGCAGCTTTTTACCGGGATGTGCCATCATAAAGGAATAGCCCACCTTCAGGTTCTTGAACTTGTCCCCTTCCTGCCCCGGCATTTTGTTTATCATGGAGCATTTTAAGTGCACCACTTCGTCATGAGAGAGCACCAGGATATACTTCTCGTACTCATTATAGCTCATGGCAAAGGTCATCTTATTATGGTTGTCCTTACGGAAATAGGGATCCAGCTTCATATAATCCAGGAAGTCATGCATCCATCCCATATTCCATTTATATGAGAAATTCAGCCCGTCTTCCTTCACTGAGCCGGTCACCTTCGGCCATGCCGTGGATTCTTCGGCTATCATCACCGCGCCGTGATTCCTGCCGGTCACAAGGGTGTTTATGTGCTTAAAGAACTCTATGGCTTCCAGGTTCTCGTGTCCGCCGTATTGATTGGCCACCCACTGTCCTGCCTGTTTTCCATAGTCCAGATACAGCATGGATGCCACCGCATCCACCCTGAGTCCGTCCACGTGGTATTTCTCTATCCACATCAGTGCGCTTCCTATAAGGAAGTTCTTCACTTCGTTTTTGCCGTAATCAAATATCTTTGTGCCCCAGTCAGGGTGCTCTCCCTTCTTGGGATCTGCATATTCATACAGAGCCTGTCCATCGAAATCCGCCAGTCCGTGGGCATCCTTCGGGAAGTGGGCGGGTACCCAGTCCAATATCACGCCTATACCGTTCTTATGAAGGTGATTCACCAGGTAGGCGAAGTCCTCGGGGCTTCCGTATCTGGATGTGGGAGCATAGTAGCCCGTCACCTGATATCCCCATGATCCGTCAAAGGGATATTCAGATATGCCCATGAGTTCTACATGGGTATATCCCATATCTTTCACATATTCAGCCAGAGAGTCAGCAAACTCCCTGTATGTATAGAATCCGTCGTCATCTCTTCCGGGGTGTTTTTTCCAGGATCCCGGATGCACTTCATAGATGGTCATGGGTCTTTCATAATAATGCTCGAAGTCTTCTTCGCGCTTCTTCATCCATGCCTTATCTGTCCACTTGAATCCGTCCCTCTTTGCGATCTTTGAAGCTGTGTTCGGCCGCACCTCCGATGTGACCGCATATGGGTCTGCCTTATACAGCTTTCTTCCGTCTGCCGTGTAGATGAGATACTTATACAGCTGACCTTCCTTTGCCTCGGGTATGAATGCTTCGAATACGCCCATCCCTTTTGGATCCAGACGTTCCATCACATTGGCTTCCTCATTCCAGCCGTTCCACTCTCCTATGACATGGACTGCAGCGGCATGGGGCGCCCACACGTCAAACACATATCCCTTTTGGCCGTCCACTTCCGTCTCGTGAACACCCATCTTGTCATATATCTCGTAATGTGTAGCCTGTCCGAATAAATATGCATCCAGTTCAGTAAAGTTACTCATCTATTCCTCCCTTATCAGCTCTGGAAATCCTTCTCCATAAGGATCAGGTTTCCGTTTTCGTCTTCTTTTCTGGCTCCCAGCCTTCCGAAGAAGCCTCTAAGGCCACCGGCCTCCGCTTTTTCTATGGCTCCGTCCACGATCTCCTTCACCTCTGTGAGGTATGTGGGTCTGTCCAATCGCTGTATCATGGAGATTCTGTCATATAGGGCTAGTACGCCCATATCGTCTATCACATATCCTTCTTCCACCGCATAGGTTCTGGCAAAAGTCACCAGCTGGTCTGCAGAGAAGATGGGTATGGCCACCTTTTCAGTGAATTTCTTCGCAAATGTGGGGTTCTCACTCTTTAATTTATCAAGCCCCACTCTGGTATCTTCCAGTATCACCAGCACACCTGAGGTGTCCGCGTCCATAAGGAGTGACAGGCTGATAGCCGTATCCCTGTTTATGGCGCCGGCGTTTTCTATGATCAGGCATCCGCCTTGGATCTTATCATAAAGCGCCTGGATATCCTTTTCATTCAGACGGTCTCCGTCTATCTTACCCACTCTGTTACTGGGCTTTCCGCATTCTCTCTGCAGGACTTTTATAAGGGATGCCGCCATGGTGCTCTTTCCGCTTCCGCGGCCGCCCTGGATCATAATGTTTCCGGCTCCGGAATTCTTTCCGGTGGAAAGCCTGTGCATGGTGCCGGCTATGGTCTGGCAGATGGCCCTCTCCATTCCGCTTATGGGCAGGAAATATGAGAACAGCTCTCTTTCGTCCGGAGTCAGGGTGAAGGGGGCTATCTCGTCGTCCTCAGCTTCCTTCGCCATCTCCTCGCCTTCCTTGATATCGGCGGCTCTCTCCGCTTCTTCTGTCTCGGTCTCTCTCTTTATCTCTTCTATGGACTTCTCCGGTTCGGCAGGAGCTGTTTTCGGCTCCTCTTCTTCCTCTTCCGGCTCCATAAGCTTGTCTATCTCTTTCTGGAGAGCATCGTTCATGCTGGCAATGACCTTGCTGGCTTCTTCCAGATCTGCGGTATTTGCCAGGTCTGCCACGGTAGCCCTCTCTTCGGATTCAGGCTCAGGTTCCGGTTCGGGTACAGGCTCCTCAACCCTTGGCTCTTCAAGGGGCCTTAAGCCTTCGGGAAGTACGATTTCCGGTTCCTCTGCTGAAGATGTCTCTTCTGCTGCCGGTTCTTCTGCCACAGAGGGCTCTTCTGCTGATGGCTCCTCTGTGATCACGGCTTCTTCCGGCTGCTGTTCTTCCGCCGCCTCTTCTTTCAGCACCGGAGGTGTCCATGGTGTGGGTACCGGCTTCGGCGCCACCACGGGGATATCAAATCCTTCTCCCGTCGCCACTCCTTCGGGTTTTATCTTCGGTATACGGAATGTCTTTTGCTTAAGGAGCGCCTCTTTCTCGGGATCTGTCTCCGGCTCCTCTGCCTCAGGCGCCTCCTCTGTTTCAGGTACTTCTTCAGGCTCGACTTCAGTCTCCGGTTCTGTCTCAGGCTCGCTCTCCGGCCCTGCCACAGGCTCCGGTTCACGTGACATGATATCGTCTTTCATGATCTCGGAGGGTGCCACACCTGCATCCAGCTTCGGCGCGATCCCTTCCAGCCTGTCCATGATGGCGGTGGCCTCTTTTATGGCCTCCTGCTTCACATTCTCCAGTTTCTGATCCTCTGCAGCCTGGATAGCCGCCTCGGCGGCTCTCTTTGTACGCTCCCAGTTTTCCATCACATCTTCGATGGTCATCTGGCCCTGTATCTGCACTTCCTTTGTGGTGTCATCCGGAAGATACAGGCTGAGCTGTCCGTCATACTCCTCGGAAAGGAACTCCTGGAAGCTGTTCTTTAACGACTTGTCCAGTTCCTCTTTTCTCTTGGCATGACGCTTCACCTCGTCATCTTTGCTTTCTTCCACCTGAAGATAGGGGATATCATTCACCAGATCCTTGATGGCCTCCATATTCTCGGAGACTTCTCCCTCTTCCGTGGCCTGCATGATCTCTTCTATATTTTTCTTTATCTCTGCCTGGAGATTAACGGTATTAAATCTCTCCTGGGGCAGCTCCACCTCCGGGATCGTAATGGTATGATTCACTATCTCACCGGATCCCAGCATTTCATTGGCGCGGATCTCCGTGAGGCCGTCACGTTTCAGCTGGAAGGTGCGGTACTTCTCCTCCTGATCTTTATTCAGGGGATGATAAAGCATCTTAAGCTCCAGAGCTCTTTCCACATACGGGCCTTCCCCGAAATATATGGATATCTCGTCACAAAGCTCTATACACTTATCAGCCTGCTGCGCCTTATGATACAAAGTGGCCAGTTCATATGCCCACTTTTCGTCAAAATCGTTTTCTCTCAGTTCTTCCAGAATAGAGATGAGTGTGAAGATATCAGCTCCCTTGGCCTGGTTCAGCCGATATTTGATCACATATTTCTGGCTGTCGTGAGGCGCTATCTCCACGAATTCATCATAATATTCCCTGGCTTCTTCCAGTTCTCCCGTCTTTATGCAAAGCATAGCCAGATGGAACAGAATGGTGCGTCCTATGGGAGACCTTTCATGAGCCAGTATGAGCAGGTCCTTTGCGTCCTGATCTCTTCCGGCCTTTTCATATATGTTGCTGGCCTTCACCAGGGCGTTCACATTATGCACTTTCCGCCAGTTCATGTTATCCAGCAGATCCAGCGCGTCTTCTGTTCTTCCCTTGCTGTAGAGAAGCTCTATTTCTTCTAATCTGGTTTTATAATCCCGTTCCAAAACGTCAGCTCCTGTAGTAGTTTATTAAGCATCCTTTCAGGATAATATCCTTTTCGTCATCCGTGAGAGGATCCATATATAGGGTGATCTCTTTCAGTCCCTTTCCTTCCACCACGTATGCCGTCACCTCTTTTTCTCCTGAGGAAATATATGTCCTGACATCGGGTATCAGGATATAGTCCCCGTTTTTAAAGGGCAGCGGTCCTTCCTTAATAAGCAAGGGGAGCATACCCCAGTTTATCAGGTTTGATCTGTATCTCTTGGTGGCATACTCGTTTGCGATATTTGCCCATCCGCCAAGCACTTTCTGGCAGGATGCCGCCTGTTCTCTGGCGGAGCCGTCTCCGGGCTTCACAGCAAATATGGTGCTTCCTATACCGATGTTATTCCTCTTGATCTCCGGGAACTTCGTGTGGATGGCATCCATCACGTCATGTACTTCCGGCACCGCATCTCCCGGGCATGAGTCTGCTTCTATGGCTTTCTGAGCCTTCTGCACTTCTTTTGCCCTGCCCACATAAGCAGGATCCTTTCTGGAAAGGGTGAATTCCGCCAGTCCCAAAGGATTTGATCTGTAGGATGAGGTCTCTCCGGAGGGGATCAGTTCGTCTGTGGTGGTGACGGGGTCATGTATCTCCGATACCACTTTTATGATCAGGTTCTCCGGCAGTGCCACCATGGCCGGCCAGTCCTTGATGTTCGGCCCGAATTTGATCTCCACAGAAGGATCTGCCTTGCCGTGGCTGTCAAATACTCTGTTTTCATATATGCTGCTGTCAAAGAAATATGCCGGCTTCGTAAAGGTGCCGTCAAATTCTGTGGCTGCTGTAAGATATCCTTTGTTCGCTGCTGTGGCGGCAATTGATCTGGCGTCCATAAGTGCCACTGATGCGATCTGACCGCTTTGGAGCTTCGATCCTTCGCGGTTCGGGAAGTTTCTGGTGGAGTGTCTGATGGAGAATCCGTTATTGTTCGGTGTATCTCCCGCTCCGAAACAAGGTCCGCAGAATGCCGTCTTAAGGATGGCTCCGGTAGCCAGCAGGTCTGCCGCACAGCCGTTTTTCAGAAGCTGCATGTATATAGGTGTGGATGCGGGATATATGCTTAAAGTGAATTCATCTGCTCCGATGGTCTTTCCCTTTAATATATCCGCCGCATCGGTGATATTCTCATATCCGCCGCCGGCACATCCGGCGATGATGCCCTGGTCCACATAGAGCCTGCCGTTTCTCACCTTGTCCTTTAATGAGAAGTCCACCTGTCCGTCCAGGCTGACCTTTGCCCTCTTTTCCGTATCCTCCAGGATATCCATGAGGTTTGCGTTAAGCTCCTCTATGGTGTAAGTGTTGCTGGGGTGGAAGGGCATGGCTATCATGGGTCTGATCTTTGAAAGATCTATCTCTATGCAGCCGTCATAATATGCCACTTCTCCCGGGTTAAGCTCCTTATAGTCTCCGGATCTGCCGTGAATGTCATAATAATCACGAATGGTGTCGTCTGTCTGCCAGATGGATGAAAGGCATGTGGTCTCTGTGGTCATAACGTCCACACCGATCCTGAAATCCGCCGACAGGTTCTTAAGTCCCGGTCCCACGAATTCCATCACCTTGTTCTTCACATATCCCTTATCGAACACCTCTCCGATAATGGCAAGCGCCACATCCTGTGGGCCTACGCCCTTCACCGGCTCGCCTGTCAGATATACAGCCACCACTTCCGGCATGTTGATGTCATAAGTCTTATTCAGAAGCTGCTTCACAAGCTCCGGTCCGCCCTCGCCCATGGCCATGGTGCCAAGTGCTCCGTATCTGGTATGGGAATCGGATCCCAGTATCATCTTTCCTCCGCCGGAGAGCATTTCTCTGGCAAACTGGTGGATAACCGCCTGATGAGGGGGCACATACACTCCGCCATACTTCTTGGCGCAGGAAAGCCCAAACATGTGATCATCTTCGTTTATGGTGCCCCCCACCGCGCACAGACTGTTATGGCAGTTTGTGAGCACATAGGGCATGGGAAATTCTGTCAGGCCTGAGGCTCTGGCAGTCTGTATGATTCCTACATATGTTATGTCGTGGCTGGTGAGTGTGTCGAAACGTATCTGAAGTTTGTCCATGTTGCCCGACTTATTATGGGCTTCTAGGATCTGATATGCGATGGTCTCTTTCTTGGCGTCTTCCCTGGATGGATTCTGTCCGGTGCGGCTCTTTATTATTTCCGCCACTCCGCCTTTATCCTCTAGGATGTCTTTTCCTTTGAGCAGGTATACTCCGTTCTCGTATAATCTCATGCGCCTTCTGCACCTTCCTTCCAGGCAAAATATTCGTTATCCAGGTCATCGGACAGATTCTCGGCAGCTTCATCCGTCTCTTTCTTCTCCTCCTCTTCGTTTAGGGGTATGCCCTGCTGCCTGAAGTAATCCTCATTTATCTTGATCTCGGGCTTGATAGCCGCATAAGGAGATTCTTCTTTCTGCATTTTGTCAGCGGACATGTATTTGCCCTTCTTTTCTGCCTTCTTTCTTCTCTCGTTTTCTTCTTCTATCAGTTTCAGATATTTATCCGTATCTATCATGTCCTGTAGACGGCTCTTAAGATCCGACTGGTTCAGCTTCACGGTCTGCTTTGCCTCTTTAAGCTCGGCTCTGGTGCTTTCCAGTACTGCAGCCATCTTCTCATTTGCTTCTTCTATGATCTTCTGTATATCTCCCAGGGCACTGTCTGTATACATAAGAGATGCAGCATAGATATCGTCCGCATCCTTTCTGGCATCAAAGAGCATATCATCGCCCTTTTTCTGCAGTTCTCTCTCCGCCCTGTCCCGGCTGGCCTGGGTCATCTCATATTCTTCCTGCAGGTCAAAAAGACAGGCATTCAGTTCCTTAAGCAGGTCCATCATCTTGTTTTTGTCCACGACCACGCGTTTTTTACTGCCGTTAAACGGCTCTGCTTTAGAAAATAAAATATGGATGTTCCGAAGGACCATCTCCGTTTTTTCCTGTGCTAATCCCATTTTCTCCTATATCTCCGTAAATATACTCATACAGAATATATTTTAAATGTTTTTTCAAGGAAAGTAAAGACAGATGTATGCCCTATTCCACCAGCTGTTTTCCGTCTGTAAGGCCCTCCCATCCGGGCTTTGCCGTGATATTCATCTTATCTCCGGGTCTCATGCCTTTGTCCTTTTCCCTCTTCCATTTATATGGGGTGGTTCCTGTGAATCTTTTAAAGTTCCGGTTGAAGGTGGATGGGGTGGTAAAGCCCACTTTAAAGCCTATCTCTTCCATGGACACATCTTCTTTTTCCATCAGAGCGCAGGCCCTCTTTATCCGGACATAATTCAGGTATTCCACCGGAGACATGTTCATGGTCTCTTCAAACATGCGCCTGAAGTGACTTTCGCTGATAGAGCAGTTCACCGCCACATCCGATATCTTCAGATCCTGTTCAAAATTATTGTCTATATAATCTATGGCTTCCCGGATGTATTTCGGCAGAGGCCGCTTGCTCTTGGCTCCTTCTCTCTCTTCATCCAGTCTCAGGGCTTCTATCACCAGTGCCATAAGGTGTCCCTTTATGCTTTCCTTATAATAAGGGCCCTCCTGGCGGCATTCCTCTATGATCCCCCGTATGATGAGCCCCATCTTCTCATGATGCCGCAGGCTCTTTATGGTACCCCGCTTATTGATGATACGTATCACGTCTTCCGTCTCAAGACGCATGGTCTTCATTTCATTCTTTATGAACTCGTTTATATCCACAAAGAGGAACTCCCATTTGCAGATATTTCCGGGCTCGCTTATGGTCACATGGGGAATGTTTGCCGGGATGAATGAAAACATATCATCTCCGTAATGATAGGTCCGGTCCTCAATGATAAGGCGTCCCTTTCCGTAATAACAGTATCCTATCTCCAGATAGTTATGAAAGTGAAGCATCCCCTCATATCCCACTCCGTATTCCTGTTCCCAGCCGGGGCCCAGCTTTGATATCACGTACTGTCCCGTGGGGATATTATAGTATCTGAATTCCAGTCGGCTTGTATTTTTCGGCATGTGATTCTCCCGTTTTTATACGTGAAAGACCCACTGCCGTGATAGGCAATGGGTCTTTATGTACATGAAAATCCCTCTTAACGCTTTTTACTCTGCCACATATGGCATAAGCGCAATGTGACGTGCACGCTTAACAGCTACTGTAAGCGCTCTCTGATGCTTTGCGCAGTTTCCTGTGATTCTGCGAGGAAGGATCTTTCCTCTCTCGGAAACGAACTTCTTCAGAAGATTTGTATCTTTATAGTCGATTACATTATCTTTACCACAGAATACGCAAACCTTTTTTCTACGATGCATGGGACGACGTCTCATGCCATCAGGTCTCTCTGTCTTTGTGAAAGCCATGTTTTACCTCCTGTCTTATGCGAACGGTAATTCCTCTTCAATACCGTCCGGGATGTTCATAAAACCATCCCCCGCATCACCTGCCGGTGCCATATCAGGCTGGGCGTAATCGCTTCCACCGCCCTGGGCATTTTTGCTCTCCGCAAACTCAATACTGTTTGCTATGATCTGCATGCCGTATACCATCTGGCCTTCTTTGTTGGTGTAGTTATCGTTTTGAAGCTCTCCATCCAGAAGGATCTTGGTTCCCTTCTTTAAGTACTTCTCCACGAACTCTCCCTGCTTTCCGAATGCTGTGCAGTTAAAGAAGTCTGCCGTAGGCTGTCCTTCTCTCTTAAAACGTCTGTCTACAGCTATTGAAAATCTGGCCACTGCCGTGTTGTTCTGTGCACCGTATCTGATCTCGGGGTCACGGGTAAGTCTACCCATTAAGATGATCTTATTCATTCTGATTTCCTCGTCTTTCTAAAACTCTTATGCCTCGTCGGCGCGAACGCATAAGAACCGAAGAACATTGTCCATGATACGAACATGGGACTCCACCTGTGCAGGTGTTTCCGGTTCAGCATCGAACTGAATGAAATAGTAGAAAGCTTCGTCCATCTTCTGGATCTCGTATGCAAGCTTCTTCTTTCCCGCATCTTCGACGTTTGTTACTGTTCCACCGTAACGGGTAACATAACCCTTTGCTTTCTCTACGGTGGCTGTTCTCGCATCGTCTTCGATCTTTGCATTCACAACGAGTGCCAATTCATACTTGTTCATGCGATTTACCTCCTTTTGGTCTAATGGCCCCCTCTCTATGGAAGGAGCAAGGATATTTCATATACCACGAAGTCAGATATTATCATCTTTTCAAGGTTTTTTCAAGTATGAAAATCAAAACTTTATATTTTCTTTATATTTACCGGCCGCCTCATCGGGGCAGCTGCTACACCCTTATCTGTTCAAAGACCTTTCCGATACTCTCCGTTATCACCAGGTCCGCGTGAGCATCCCTCTGGGTGGCGGATTTATTTATAAGTACCAGATACTTGCCGCTGAAATAGTCTATGAGACCTGCTGCCGGATATACCGCCAGAGATGTGCCGCCGATTATCAGCATGTCCGCTTCCGATATGGCTTTCACAGCTCCTGCGATGGTATCCTGATCCAGGCCTTCCTCATAAAGAACCACATCCGGTTTAATATCCCCTCCGCAATCGTCGCATTTCGGCACCTTATCTTCTTTATGTGCCAATATATATGCTCCGTCAAAGAACTTCCCGCATCTCTCGCAATAGTTCCTCATGATGCTGCCGTGGAGTTCGTAGACCTTTTTCGATCCGGCCTTCTGATGGAGTCCGTCTATGTTCTGGGTGACCACAGCCGTGAGTTTTCCGGCTTCTTCCAGCTCTGCCAGCTTTTTATGTGCTGCATTGGGCTGTATCTCCGATGGCCCCTTTGCCTCCGGTCCTATGCCGTCCACCATGATCTTATCGAAATAATATTCATAAAACTCATCTTTGTGATGCATATAGAAGCTATGGGACAGTATGGTCTCAGGCGGATATTTCCACTTCTGATTATAAAGTCCGTCCACACTTCTGAAATCCGGCACTCCGCTTTCCGTGGACACTCCCGCGCCGCCGAAAAACACGATGCGGCTGGATTCATCTATCATCTGCTGCAGCTTTTCTATCTCTGACATAGCCTTTCCCCCTTATTTCTTATACTATTCAGATACCTGGGGCGTATTCACCAGCGGTGTGGATCCTTCCGGCACCACCACCAGGTTTCCGTTCTTTCCGATCTCTGTCAGTGCATCGATATATTGCTGACGAAGCACATTTTCTGTCAGTGACTCATTTATGATGCGGTTCGCATCTGCCTCTGCCTGGGCTTTGATGATCTGTGTCTCTGCATCTATCTGTGCTTCCAGCTTCTTGGTCTCGGCACGCACCTTTGCGGCTTCCTGTTCGTTGAGCGCCTGAGCCTTTGCTATCTCTGCAGACTGTGCCTCGGCATACTTATTGGTGATCTCCTCGGGATAACGCACTTCCTGTACAGATACCTGCTCCACGTGAAGGCCCTTCGGCTCCCATTTGGTGGCCAGTGCATCCTGCACGGCCTGCTGATACTGGCTTCTGTCCGTAAGAAGTGTGATGGTGTCAAAACGTCCGGACACCTGGCGGGAAACGGAACGCACATCATTTGAAAGATAGGATGCGGTGTAGTTGGTCTGGGTTCCGTAGTTTGCATAGAGATCCATAGCTGCAGATGGATCCAGGGAATAGATGACCTGGATATCTATATTTGCGGAGGCACCGGATTTATCATTCACTGTGACCTGAGGTCCTCTGGCGGATCCGCCGTCATAAGAATATCCCTCGCTCTGATAGAAGTTTATCAGCATGTTCCTGGTGGTATAGGTGATGGTGTCCTGCCAGGGAGCCTTGGTATGAAGTCCGGTGTTATCCGTGGTGCCCACCAGTGCGCCGTCCCAGTTTTTCACGATGATGACTTCTCCGATATCCTGTGTATAGAAAGTGGAAAGTAGCAGGCTCACCACTCCGAGAAGCACCGGGATCAGCCCCACGAAGCGGATCCCCTGAGCCACGCCCTTGCCGTATTTCTTAGCCCGTACGGTGAAAACCACGAAAAATCCCGCTCCCACCAGTATCAGGAAAATATTAAAAACTGTTGCTACCATGTCATTCCTCCTTATGTATAAAAACTCATTATTTATAATACCCTCCTTTACAACAAAAAGCAAAAAATACTTCTTGCTTTAGCCCTGCGCCCTGCATTAAGATACAGGGTATAAATCACTAGTATCCGGAGGGTTTTATGACTGAATATGAAAGAATGGTTGCGGGGCTGATCTACGACCCCGGCGATAAAGAGATAATGGACGAACAGGTTCCCTATCTGGATAAGCTCTGGGAATTTAACCGGCTTCGTCCTTCTCAGTCTGAGGAAAAACAGAAATATATGAAAGAAGTCTTCGCAGAATGCGGCGAAAACTGTTACATAGAGCCCCCTTTCAGAGCAAACTGGGGCGGAAAGAACGTGCACTTTAAGAATAATGTATATGCGAATTTCAACCTGACCCTGGTGGATGACGGTCATATATATGTGGGAAATAACGTGATGTTCGGGCCGAATGTGGTGATCGCCACCGCAAATCATCCCATCAATGTGGAGCTTCGCGAGAAACTCTTCCAATATAATAAGGATGTCCACATTGCGGATAATGTGTGGATCGGAGCAGGAGCCATCATCGTGCCCGGGATCAACATCGGTGAAAATTCCGTCATCGGCGCGGGATCTGTGGTGACAAAGGATATCCCCGCAAATGTGGTGGCAGTGGGTAACCCCTGCCGTGTGCTCCGAAAGATCGGCGAACACGACAGAGAATATTTCTATAAGAACGAACGCATCGACTGGGAGAATCTTAAGAATGCTCTTTAATTCCTATGAATTTCTGTTCTGTTTTTTCCCTGTGGTACTTATACTGTACTATCTACTGGGGCAGCTAAAGCAGAATGCTCCCCGGCAGATCATGCTGATTGCCGCTTCCCTCGTTTTCTACGGGTGGCTGAACCCGTCCTATGTGTTTATCATCATAAGCAGCATACTTGTAAACTACGCCGTGATGCTGCTCCTGTTTCGGGACTTTTCCGATACAGTAAGAAAATGTATCCTGACAGGCGGCATAGTATTTAACGTCCTTCTCATAGGTTATTTTAAATACTACGATTTTTTCATATCGAATCTCAACACCCTGTTTAAAACAGACTTTGCCCTTAAGTATATCGCCCTGCCTCTCGGTATCAGTTTCTATACCTTTCAGCAGATCGGCTTTATCGTGGACGCATATCGTAAAACCTCCGAAAAATACCCACCTTTAGACTACGCTCTCTTTGTCACCTTCTTTCCGCAGCTGGTGGCGGGACCCATAGTGAAGCATTCCGAGATCATTCCGCAGTTTCGTGATGCCAAAAGCCGCCGGCTTAATATTGATAACCTGATGAACGGCTTTCTCCTCATTTCCTTCGGACTGGCAAAGAAAGTCCTCCTGGCGGACACTCTGGCACTGGAAGTGAACTGGTACTGGAGCAATATGGAAGCTGCATCCTCCGCGGATGCCTGGCTTGCCGTCATCATGTACACTCTGGAGATCTATTTTGATTTCTCGGGTTATTGCGACATGGCATCCGGTATAGCTTCCTGCATGAACATAAAGCTTCCCATAAACTTTAATAAGCCCTATATCGCCACTTCCATCGTAGATTTCTGGAGCAGATGGCATATGACTCTCACCAGATTCTTAAGAGAATATATCTATTTCCCCCTGGGGGGTAACAGAAAAGGGAGGTTACGCACCTGCCTTAATATCATGATAGTCTTCCTGATCAGCGGTCTATGGCATGGCGCCAACTGGACTTTCGTGTTATGGGGCGCCCTCCACGGCCTCTTAAATGTCTTTGAAAGACTGACCGGGCGCTTTAGAGAGCGTATCCCCCGTATTATCACAGGAGCATTCACCTTTGTCTTCGTAAATCTGACCTGGGTGCTGTTTCGCGCCCCTTCTCTTTCGGCTGCCTTTGATACCTATAAGAAACTCACGGGATCTGACTTTACCGTAAATAGTTTCATGCTGATGAATTATTATCTTATCGACTTTAAATTCCTGGACCGGACAGTGTTTTCGTCTGATCCGTATCTTTATAACATGCTCTTCATCCTGATCATCGGACTTTTGATGGCACTTGTCCCAAAGCCTGTAAACAGGCCGGAAGAGAAGAAACCCGTGACCCTTTGTATCGCCGGAGTCCTTCTGGTATGGAGTGTGCTTAGCCTTTCCATCGGCGGGACCTTCATATACTTTAATTTTTAGGTGTTTACATGAATATGAAACGAGATCATAAAGTATTCATAGCAGTTATTATAGCTGTGGCCGCCATTCTCCTTTTCATCGGCGGTGCAGTCCGGATCATAGACCCCTTCGTTCATTATTCCAGGGGTCTTTCCGGCGTGACCTATTATTACCCTGACGAATATGCCCGCTTCATAAACGACGGCATCTCCAGAAACTATGATTATGACGCGCTGATCACCGGCACCTCCCTCACCCAGTGCTTCAAATCCTCCGAAATGGATGAGCTTTTTGATGCAAATACCATTAAGCTTACTGCACAGGGAGCGGGATGGAAAGAAATTGATGCTCTTGTCCGTAATTCCCTTGCTTATAATCCGAACCTTAAATATGTGGTCCGGGGTATCGATCTCTCCAGTGCCGCGTTCGACAAGGATTTCGAGAGCTATGAAGGTCTTCCGGATTATATGGCTGATAAAAATGTGATAAACGATCTTAATTATCTTTTTGATAAAAGGGCCATAGAGACCTGCCTCACCAATATCTCATACACCGTAAGCGGCAAAAAGGGCACTGATATGGACAGCTTCGGCTACTGGGGAGACGACTATGAATACGGGCTCTTTGCCTATTATTTCGATGAATCCCCCCATGAACAGGCCGTGATCACAGATGAACAACGACAGACCATCCTTGATAATATCCATCAGAATATGACTTCCGTGGCAGATGAACACCCGGATGTGAGCTTCTACTACTTCATCACGCCCTACAGCATCTGCGTTTTCGACGGTATAGAAGCAGACAGATTCCTGGATGTCACTCTGGAAGCCGAAAGAATGATAATAGAAGAATGTAATAAACACCCGAATATTGAAATATACTCGTTTCTGGACAGGGAGGATATCATCTGCGACCTTAGTCTGTATAAAGATACCGCCCACTATTCTCCGGAGGTCTGCAGTTATATACTTAAATGCATGAAGGATAAGACCGGGCAGATCACCCCGGAAAACAGGGATGCATATTATGAGAGAGTATTAAAGGTGATGGAGGAGATAAGGTAATGTCAGGCACGCTCTATATAGTGGGAACACCCATAGGAAATCTGGAAGACATGACTTTTCGCGCTGTGCGGATCCTAAAAGAAGCGGACCTCATTGCCGCCGAGGACACCAGAAACTCCATCAAGCTCCTTAATCACTTTGATATCCATACGAAGATGACCTCGTATCACGATCATAATAAGGAAGACAAGGGACTGACCCTGCTGGATCACCTGAAAAACGGGGAAAATGTGGCTCTTATCACCGATGCCGGCATGCCCTGCATCTCCGATCCCGGAGAGGAGATCGTACGGCTTTGCCTTACTGAAGGGATTCCCGTGGTTCCTGTTCCCGGGCCCACAGCCTTTGCCACTGCTATCGCCGTTTCCGGACAAAGCACCAGACGAGTGTCCTTCGAATCATTCCTGCCAAAAGATAAAAAAGAACGGGCAAGGGTACTTTCGGAACTTAAAGCCGAAACCCGGAGCATTATCATCTATGAAGCTCCCCATCATCTGGTCTCCACACTAAAGGAGCTCTCCGAAGCCCTCGGTGACCGTCCGGTTTCCGTTATCAGGGAGCTCACAAAAAAACACGAAGAGATCCTTCTTTCCACACTTTCCGATGCCGCAGCCCATTTTGAAATGAATGAGCCCCGGGGCGAATTCGTGCTGGTGATAGCAGGAAAAAGCCGGGAGGAAAGCGAAGCTGAAGCCAGGGCCAAATGGGAAGATCTGTCCCTTGAGGATCATATGAAGATCTATCTTAATGACGGAATGTCGGAAAAAGATGCCATGAAAGCCGTGGCAAAGGATAGAGGCGTGTCAAAACGGGATATATATAACGCCCTGCTATAGTGATCTATCACTGCTTTGTGCATGACGGTCAGAACCCATACAGTTCATACACCTCTTTAGTGTATTCCCCGTCTTCTCCATATATTATGAGGGGCTTTTCCACGGTGATACGGGATCTTCCCCCACGGACCGCCTCGATAAGCACCATATTCGGCTCCTTATCTATGGCCGGATACACAAGCCTCATTCTCTTTGGCTCCAGGCCTGCTGCCGTAAGGCTGCTTATGATCTCTGCCAGCCGGAAGGGCCTATGGACTACATACATCTTCCCTTTAGACGGAAGCAGTTTTTTTGTCTCCCCCACAATATCTTCCCATGTGCAGAGGATCTCATGCCGGGCTATGGTCTTTGCATCCTTTGGATTCTTAAGCCCGTGGCCCCCGATCATATAGGGTGGGTTTACAGTCACTATATCAAAAGAAGATGCTCCGAAGATATTCGAAGCATCCTTTATATTACCGTTTACGATCTCTATCCTGTGGGAAAGGCCGTTCATTTCCACGGATCTTCTGGCCTGATCTACAGACTCTTCCTGTATTTCCAGACCCTTGATCTCATACCCCGGCATAAGCGCCGAAAGAAGCAGGGGGATTATGCCGTTTCCCGTACCGAGGTCCAGGATCCTGCTGCCGGTGTTTTTCCCTTCCGATACGAAGTGGGACAATAGCACGCTGTCCATTCCGAAACAGAATCTTTCCGGATTCTGTATGATCCGAAGTCCGTTCCTCTGGAGATCATCTATTCTTTCGCCGGGTTTTAAATCACACATCCGTCTATGAATCCTGCTTTTCGCCTTTATTCTCGGTGTTTGCCCTGTTTTCGCCGTTATTTGGGTTTTTCTTCTTTTTCTTGTTCTTATGTTTCTTATGAGGCTTTCTGTCACCGCCGTTCTCTCCGGACTTCTCGTCCTTCTTCTCTGCGGCTTCCAGCGCTTCCGCTGCCTTCTCGGCCTCTTTATCCTCTTTATTCTGCTTCTGCTGCTGGCCTTTCTTTTTATGGCCTGTGACGGTTATCTCTTCCACCGGATAATCCCTCACTTCTCTGGTGCCGTTTTCCTCATAAACCACGCGCACCTGCTGCTTCAGCACGTTCATGCTCTGCACTTCGCCCTTTATGCCGTCGGAAGTCAGCACTTCGTCCATCAGCTTCGGCATGCGGCTGTTCAGATACTGATATGTCTCGTCCTCATTCTTAAGACAGCAGAGCAGTCTGCCACAAAGCCCGGATATCTTCGTGGGGTTCAGTGACAGGCTCTGGTTTTTCGCCATCTTTATGGACACCGGCACGAAATCGGATAGATATGACTTACAGCATACCTCTCTTCCGCAGATCCCTATGCCTCCCATGATCTTAGTCTCGTCACGGACTCCTATCTGTCTCAGCTCTATCCTGGTGCGGAAATGGGATGCCAGATCCTTTACCAGCTCCCTGAAGTCCACCCGGTTCTCGGATGTAAAATAGAATAGAAGCTTTCCGTTATCAAATGTATATTCCGCGCCCACCAGCTTCATATCAAGCTCGTGTTTCATGATGAGTTCCTTACATTTCTTAAAGGCTTCGTCTTCTTTTTCGGAATTTCTCCTGTTTCTTTCCTCGTCGTCTTCGGTGGCCTTCCTTAGCACATTCCGAAGGGGGCTGTTCAGCTTCTCCTCGTCGATATCCCTGGGGTCTGTCATGACAGTGCCGATCTCCTGACCTCTTTCCGTGTCCACTATGACCCTGTCCATCATCTTAAGCTCCAGCTCTTTCGGGTTGAAGTAATATACTTTACCGGCGTTTCTGAAGTGCACGCCTACTACTTTTGCCATTTTCTAACTCTCCCTTATGGTATTCAGGAGGATTTCCGTGGTGGTGGTATAATTCACGTTGGCCCGGAGCATTTTTTTGGCTTTCTGTACTTCTTCTATGGCCTTTTCAAGCCCAAAGTAGCTGCTTCGCTCCGCAAATCTCCTGATATATGTTTTTTCTCTTATAAACATTAACCGGGCCTCATCCCCGGTGGCTTTATATAATAGCACATCCCTAAGCCATATGGAAAGCATTTCATAAAATTCCACAGCCTGGTCCCTGCTGTATATTTCCGAGCTCACAGCCTCGTCCGTGACCTCATAGAGCTCCATATCTTTAAGCTTCCTGCCGATACGAAGGACACGCTCCCGCATCTCGTTAAAATCCTCCGATGAAGCAAATCTTATGGCTTTTCCCAGGTTTCCCGCGGCAAACCTGCTGCAGTCCTCCGCCTCATAATCCGGCAGTCCCATCTTTTCCATGAGACTTTTTATCATGACCTCCGTCCGAAGAGGCTGCATCTCCATATGCACACATCTGGACCGTATGGTGGGAAGCAGGCTTTCCCTGTTTACAGAAAGCAGCATGATCACACAGTATTCCGGCGGCTCTTCGATGGTCTTAAGGAGAGCATTCTGTGCTGCCTCATTCATCTTTTCCGCCTCGTCCATGATGATTATCTTCTTTTCGCTCTGATAGGGTTTAATAGCCACTGCACCATTCACCTGGTCTCTGATATCCTGGACCGATATGGTATTCGGCTTCTCGTGGGTGACGTAGATCACGTCCGGATGGTTATGTCCCTGCATCTGGTGGCAGGATCTGCATTCTTCGCAGGCTTCTCCCGTCTTTTTCTCGCAAAGAATAGCGGAGGCGAAGGCATCCGCTATCATTTTCTTTCCCATTCCCCTTTCCCCTGTGATCAGGTAGGCATGGGACACTTTATTCTTTTGTATGGCTGTCTGCATGTGTGCTTTCAGCTCTTCCTGTCCGTATATGTCCTGAAATCTCATGGTTTCCCCGGGGGCGCCTTATGTGGATATATCCAGCAGCAGTCCCCGTATATCATCTATTTTCGTAACTATGGCCAGGTGGTCCTTTTCCTCCGATACCAGCTCTTTTGCCAGCTCATCCAGGTTCTTATCCACCAGTTTCACCATTCCGTACACCCTGTGGCGTCCCCGCCTGTCCAGAAAATTCTCTCTGGAGAACTTGTATGAATGATTCACCACTTCGTTTATAAAGTCTTTTACCAGGGACCGATACTGCTTCATGTCCTTTATGTCCATGTGCTTTGCTATCTTCTTTCCCTGTTCATCTATGTCTTTTATGAGACCGGTGAGCTTTTCCTGGAGCTCTGCGTCATCAATGGCGCTGGCCAGAGTGAACTTAAACTCCCCGTCACCTTTCTTCACTTCCTGTACCTCAGGCGTGCTCTGCACCTGAGTCACATCCCCTACTCTCATTTCCATAGGCTATTCCTCTTTTGCGGCGCCATTACCTGCTGCTTCGTATGTAATCCGCCACTTTTTCCACGGTTTCAGCCACATCGTCATTTTCAAATATGGCTGTGATCTCGGCTTTTTCTATCTCTTCCGGGGAGAAATCCTTACTGTCCGCTATAAATCTCCGGCACATCTCCTCATATCTGGGTCTGGCCTGCTGCCGCTCCCGGATCAGTGCCCGCTCCAAACGGATACCGTCCTCCACCTCTATATATATCGGCACGATCTTTTCTTTTCCGTAGTATTCCCGGAGCTTTCGGCAGGCTTCTATGGTTCCTATGATAAGATAATCATCCTTTGAGAGGTCCACCTGCCCATCATCCACGGTGAAATAATCCCATTCCCCGTGAACAGTGTTATAGGTGCGGCATTCGATGACCTTTCCCTCCTGCCGAAGGCTGTTAAGTGCCGCCTTATCGCAAAAGTGATACTCCCTGCCTTCTTTTTCGTTCTCCCGAATGGGCCGGGTGGTATATGGTATTATCTTCTTTAATGACAGGTCTATCTTATTAAGAAGTGCCCTGTATATGGTGTCTTTTCCCGAGGAACTCTTCCCCATCAGTACATATATCTTTCCCATGTGTTTCATTATATAAAAAACCCGGGGCCTCTGCCATATATATTTTGCGATGAATCTTAAACAAATCTTAAACATTTACATACTTGGAACTTAAAACAATCTTTCGTACAATAACCTCATGATCGATCAGACAAAGGAGTTTTTTATGTACAGGATAATGGTATGTGATGATGAGAAGGACATCGTAAATGCCCTTCGGATCTACCTGGAGCAAGCCTCATACGAAGTGGTCACTGCATCAAACGGAAAGGAAGCCATAGATCTTCTGGATGAAAACATAGATCTTATCATTCTGGATGTGATGATGCCGGTAATGGACGGAATAGAGGCAATGAAGAAGATCAGGGAGACATCAAATGTACCCATCATACTCCTGACAGCAAAGAGCGAAGAAATAGACAAGGTCACAGGCCTCTATGAAGGAGCTGATGATTATGTCACAAAGCCCTTTGCGTCAGCGGAGCTACTGGCAAGAGTCAGATCCCAGCTCAGGCGATATCGCACACTGGGAGGACAGACGAAAGAGGACTATAAGCTTCAAATAGGTGGTATAGAACTGGATGACCGCGCTAAAGAGGTGACTCTGGACGGAGAAAAAGTGGCCCTCACACCTATAGAGTATGACATCCTGAAGCTTCTGATGGAGCACCCGGGGAAGGTGTATGCTCCGAAGGAGATTTATGAAGCGGTGTGGCAGGATGCCACCATCGGTGCGGAAAGCACGGTGGCAGTACACATACGTCATTTACGTGAAAAACTGGAATATGACAGTGCCAATCCCAGATACCTTAAAGCGGTATGGGGAAGAGGCTATAAGATCGAAGACTAGGAGGAAGCCATGAAAAAGTTTCTTGCTTCACAGGCTGCCAAAACGGCGGCAATCATACTTTTTGTAATATCTGTGCTGACTATTTTATTTTCAGTGGTAGGAGCAGCATTTATTACCAGCTCCCAGTACAACACGGACATATATAATGACAGTCCGGAGGAGATCCGGGACAGCTTCTATGAACATGCAGGGTTAAATTACTCTGTCTGGGTCATGAGCAGCCTTTTTAAAGGGGATAAAACCAGAGCCGAACAGGACAGGATAAAGACTTTCCTTAATGACCCGAACTTAAATTACGGCGTCATCCGCGGACAGATAAAGGATTCCGAGATATATGATAAGGACAAGTATCTGCTGAAAAACTTCGAGCCCTCAAAGGAAAACATGACCACCAAGGTCTATATAAATGAAGTGGAATGGGGCGAAGATACAAATACAGAGCTTTCCGAAAGACTTCTTTCCGGATCCTATTATGTGAATCAGCCAAATTCCACTGAGTATTCGGAGCATGCCATCCGTGGTATCGGATATGACGTGATAGAAAGCCAACTGTATCTATACGACGGGGAAAACTTCTATCAGGTGGATGAGGGCACTTATGATTTTAGTGACGGAGATTATTATGAAGATAACCTGGATGAGGTATATGAATCCATATGGAAACTGTCCGGAGGGCTTACTATAGACGGAGCTGATTATTCACCCCTTTCCGACAGATATCCCGACAAATCCCTGGAACTGTATGACATGGGAAAGAGCCTGTCACTGGACTATGTGGCAGATCTTACGGAACTGAACGAATACTTAAGGGACGAAGCCAGAGTAAATGCCATCGACTATATGGAGCAAGGCAGCTTCTTTGCCACCACGGATACATCCGCATACGGTCCTATGGACGTATATACGGTGGTGGTATTTCCAAGTGCCACAATAGACATGACAAAGGGCTTCTTTAAGGGTGATCTCTTCGTACAGGCAGAGATCCTGGCAGGGGTAATGCCTGTCCTTAGGTATCTGGTTCCGGTGCTTGGCATCCTTTCAGTCATTATAGGACTGCTGACCTTTGTGTTCTTAATGCTTTCTGCCGGACATAGAAAAGGAGAAGAAGGGATAGTCCTTCGCACGGTGGATAAGATCCCCCTGGATCTTTCCGCAGTGGTACTTATGGCAGTAGTGCTTACACCCTTTGTGCTGCTTATGGAGCTTGGCTTTAGCGGCGTGACTACAGCCGAATCAATCGCCTTCTTTATAAGTATACTTTCACTTATCGTGATCCTGGGAGCATTGCTCGGACTCTGGTGGTGCATGAGCTTTGCAGTGAATGTGAAGACCGGTAAATGGTGGAGAAATACCCTTTGCTATAAAGTGATAATGCTTATCATCGGTCTTTTAAAGAAACCCTGGGGATTTATCGTTACTAATATAAAGAAAGCGTACGCTGAAATGAGATCCGCCGCAGAAAATGTGAAGTGGACAACGCGTATATGGATCTGTTTCTTCGCATTCGGTTTCATAAATCTGCTCTGGGTTCTTTCCACCATGTATTCAGGAAGTGTGCTGCTGTTATTCATCCCCGAATATATCCTTCTCGGCATAGGACTCTTTAAGCTGGTCAAATACTTCTCCAGACTTAAAGACGCAGCGGAAAGTATGGCAAAAGGCGACTATTCAAAGGAAGTGGATACAAAAAAGATGCCAATAGACCTGGCAGACCACGGAAAGAACTTAAACAGCATCGCAACAGGCATGAATACCGCCGTGGGTGAAAGAATAAAGAGCGAGCGCATGAAGACTGAGCTTATCACCAATGTATCCCACGATATAAAGACACCTCTCACGTCCATCATTAATTATGTGGATCTTTTAGAAAAAGAGGACCTTCAGAATGAAAAGGCAGAAGAATATGTGGAGGTGCTGGGACGCCAGAGCGAAAGGCTGAAAAAGCTGATAGAGGACCTGATAGAAGCATCAAAAGCATCCACAGGAAATCTGAAACTGGAGATGACAGAAGGAGATGTGGGTGTTCTTCTCACCCAGATCATCGGTGAATACGAGGAACGATTCGAAAAAGCGGGAATTGAAGCGGTGTCAGAGATCCCGGAGGAGCCGGTGATCCTGAAAGCAGACCATAGGTATCTGTGGAGAGTGTTTGATAACCTTATGGGAAA
>JAILDZ010000198.1 GCA_024688505.1 Lachnospiraceae bacterium | reverse complement strand
TAAATAAACTCTGTCATAACCACATCATTTTATCATGTGTGGTATAATTCGGTAAGACTGTTTTATGAAAAAGGAAGATGAAATGAAAAAGATAAAAACGCTTATAGAAAACCTGGCATATAAGATAGAACAAGGCTCCATGGATGCAGAGATAGGGGATCTTATTTACGACTCCAGAAAAGTGACAAAGGGATGCATGTTTATATGCATGAAGGGCGCCGCATTTGACGCCCATGATGCTGCAGCCGAAGTCATAGAAAAGGGAGCGAGAGCACTCATTATAGAGCATGACATAGACCTTTCCGAAGAGGATAAAAAGGATATCACCATAATCAGAGTGAAGGATTCCAGAGAAGCTCTCGCCATAATCTCCGCGGCATACTTCGATCATCCGGCGGATACTCTGAAGGTGATAGGTGTCACCGGCACAAAGGGAAAGACCACCACCACATATATGGTGAAATCCATTCTGGAAGGGGCCGGATATAAGGTGGGGCTTATAGGCACCATAGAGGCCATCATCGGAGACAGGCATATCCATGCCGAGAATACCACTCCGGAATCCTATACTGTGCAGAAATACTTCCGTGAGATGCTGGATGCAGGCTGTGAGATCTGTGTCATGGAGGTATCATCCCAGGGACTCATGATGCACCGGGTGGATGGATTCACATTCGAGCTCGGTATCTTTACGAACCTGGAACCCGACCATATAGGACCGAATGAGCATGATACCTTTGAAGATTATATGTATTGGAAGAGCACCCTCTTCCGGAAATGCCGCCATGGCATATTGAATGCTGATGATCCCCATGTGGATGGAATACTGAAAGGCCATACATGCACCGTGGAGACTTTCGGAATAAAGGAAGGCAGCGATATACAGGCGAGGGACCTTAGGCTTTACCGGGACGGAAGTGTTCTCGGGATCACATATGATGTGTCAGGGAAGCTTGACACAAAGGTAAGGGTGGATATGCCCGGGCTTTTCTCAGTATATAATTCGCTTACTGCCATAGCCATATGCAACCATTTCGGTGTGGATACCGAGACCATGAACAGGGCGTTAAAGCAGGCTCATGTGAAGGGGCGTATAGAGATGATAGATGTGTCGCCGGACTTCTCACTCATGATAGACTATGCCCATAATGCCATGGCACTGGAGAGTCTGCTTTCCACATTGAAGGAATACGAACCGAAAAGGCTGGTGTGCCTCTTCGGATGCGGAGGAAACCGCTCGAAACTCAGAAGATTTGAGATGGGTGAGGTGTCCGGTAAACTGGCGGATCTCACTGTCATCACATCCGATAACCCGCGTAATGAAGAGCCACAGGCCATTATAGACGATATCAAGGTGGGGATAGGAAAGACGGACGGAAAGTATGTGGAGATCATAGATCGTAAGGAAGCTATCCGCTATGTCATTTCACACGGCACTCCGGGAGACATAATCGTGCTGGCCGGAAAAGGTCATGAGGATTATCAGGAGATAAAAGGCGTGAAACATCCCATGGATGAAAGAGACCTGATACGTGAGGTATTATCCGAGCTTAAGGCAGACGGTCATGAGCCGGGGTATCTGTCCGGAGAGAATTCATGATATATGCGGATGTCATCGTAGATATTTCCCTGGAAAAACTGGATAAAACTTTTCAATACGCTGTGCCGGATCACCTGTCTGAAAGGATAAAGGAGGGCAGCGTGGTCATTGTGCCCTTTGGCAATGGGCAGAGGTTCTTAAAGGGATATGTTATGTCATTATCCGAGGAACCGAAGATAGATCCGGCGAAGATCAAACCCATAAGATCCCTGCCGGAAGACGAGCTGGGGCCGGAAGAACAGATGATAGCTCTGGCTGCCTGGATGAAAAAGAATTACGGGGGCACCATGAACCAGGCACTAAAGACTGTGCTACCCGTCCATAAGAAATACACTCCCAGGGAAGAAAAATATGTGTGCCCTGCCGTGCCGAAGGATATCTTGCAGGGGGAGCTTAATGCTCTCCTCTCCAGAAAGAAGCATAGTGTGGCAAAGGAACGCCTGATGCGGGAACTGCTTTCGGAGGAGGAGATACCCTGGGATGTGATCACCGGAAAGCTTTCCGTGCCATCTTCGAATATTCGTGATCTGGAAAAGAAAGGTATCCTCAGGGTCACATCAAAGCATATATACAGAAATCCCCTTTCTTCCAAATCTCTGGAAGATTCCGAAAAGGCGACGGTCTTTGACCTGAACCCGGAACAGAAGGCAGCGGCCGATACCGTGAAAAAAACCATGGATGAAGGGAAAGGCGGCACGTTCCTATTATACGGGGTCACAGGATCCGGAAAGACGGAAGTCTATATGGACCTTATCGAAGAAACTTTGAAGCAGGGAAAGGAAGCCATAGTCCTGATCCCGGAGATCTCCCTCACTTATCAGACTGTCATGAGATTCTATCACAGGTTCGGAGATCTGGTGTCCATTTTGAATTCACGCATGTCACCGGGAGAGAGATACGATCAGTTTGAGCGTGCAAAAAAGGGGGACTGCCGCATCATGGTGGGCCCGAGATCTGCGCTTTTTACACCTTTTCCGGATCTGGGAATCATAATAATAGATGAAGAGCACGAAAGCTCATATAAAAGCGAGCAGTCGCCCAGATATCATGCCAGGGAGACGGCAGAGGAGAGGGTAAGATACACGAACGCGGTACTTGTGTTAGGTTCAGCCACGCCCTCCTTAGAAAGCTATAACAGAGCGGAAAAAGGGGAGATAACCCTTCTCACTCTGAAGAAAAGGGTGGAAAAAAGACCTCTTCCCGTGTGTGAGGTGGTGGACCTTCGAAAGGAGCTTTCTTCCGGAAACAGATCTATCTTAAGCCGCAGACTTAAGGATCTCATGGAGGACAGGCTGAGCCGTGAAGAGCAGATCATGCTCTTTTTAAACAGAAGAGGGATGCTGTCTGCCATGTCCTGCAGATCCTGTGGAGAGGTGATAAAGTGTCCGCATTGCAGCGTGTCATTAAGCCTCCACCGGGACGGGAAACTCCACTGTCATTATTGCGGTCATGAAGAGCCGAAACCTTCTGTGTGTCCCTCCTGCGGTTCCAAATATCTGGGAGGGTTCAAAGCCGGTACGGAAAAGATAGAGGATGAAGTGAAAAAGACTTTTCCAAAGGCCCGTGTGATCCGTATGGATGCGGACACCACCAAAGGAAAAGAGGGATATGATGAGATCCTGTCTGCATTTAAGAACAGGGAAGCGGACATACTGGTAGGAACTCAGATGATAGTGAAGGGCCATGATTTCCCGGGAGTGACGCTTATGGGGGTGCTGGCTGCAGATCTTTCGCTTAATATCAGCGATTTTCATGCAGCGGAACGCACATTTCAACTCATAGTCCAGGCAGCAGGCCGGGCCGGAAGAGGAGAGGATCCGGGAAATGTGGTGATACAGACCTATCAGCCGGATCATTATGCGGTCATGGCGGCTTCGGATCAGGATTATGAAGGATTTTTCCGTCAGGAAATGGCATATCGTTCTTTGCTTTCCTATCCGCCGAAGAACCATATGCTTTTGATACTTATCACATCCGACAGGGAAAAACCGTTGAATCTTCAGGCCTCGTCCATTGCGGATATGCTTAAGGACTCATTAAGGGGGAAATGCATAGTGAGCGGGCCCTATGACGCACCGGTGTATAAGATAAATGACACATACAGAAAAGTGATCTATGTGAAGCATGAAGAATATGCAAAGCTGGTGGATGCAAAAGACCTGGTGGAACAGAGTCTGAATAATGCTGAAGGCTTCAGAGTGAATGGAGCATACGTGTGGTTTGACTTTGATCCTGCGAATATGTGACGGGAGACACCGGGCAGTCATCCTTATACTGCAGGCGGATCTCCTCCATGCCATTATATACACTGTTAAATGCATCCACGACAACAGGAGAAAACTGGGATCCTCTTTTTCGGAGGATCTCTTCTTTTACTCTTTTCGGGTCCCATGCAGTCTTATAGGCACGGTCGCTTGCCAGGGCATCATAAACGTCGGCTACGGAAGCGATCTGAGCATAGATATTGATATCATCTCCCGAAAGCCCCTGGGGATATCCGGAACCGTCCCAATGCTCATGATGCTGAAGAGCAATGACTCTTGCCATTTGCATGATATGTCCGTCTGATCCGGAAAGAAGCTTATCGCCATAGGTGGTATGTGTCTTTACGATCTCATATTCTTCTTCGGTGAGTTTTCCGGGTTTTTCTATGATCTCTCTTGGGATCATAAGTTTTCCCACGTCATGCATCATGGCAGCCACACGGATGCAGGCGGCCTCATCCTCGTTCACACCGAGTTCAGTGGCGATCAGGTGACAGTATTCAGCTACACGCTTCACATGCTGACCCGTTTCTCCGGATTTAGCTTCGGAGATCTCGGCAAAGGTCTGTATGATATGCTCCTGACCTTCTTGAAATTTACGCATGTAGTTAAGTCTGCTATCATGGAGTTTGCCTTCGTGTATGGAAAGCTTCATAAATCCCAGGATGAATGCGAAGGTGATGAGAGCCACAGAATCGATCCATAAAAGGGTAGGTGCGTTTATAACGTTGGTCCCAAGCTCCGGGAAAAGATAATATGCTGCGTACAGGGAATCGAGAATGAAAAGAAGCCCGCAAAGATATAAAAGAACCCTGTCCCATCGTATGGAAGCGGATCCCATCATGAAAGACAGGTCCTTATGCATCAGGGCGAAAAACACAGCCTGAAGCAGGGCATAGATGATAAGGTAAGAGAGCTGGTCTATGGCAAGCACCATGCAAAGCCGTTCAATGCACACATATTCCAGATATACGGTGGCAGATGTGATGGGGTTAAGTTTTACGATCTTTATATAAGCTAAGGATCCAAGGAAAATAACGAGATAATCGGAGAAGGAACTCCAGAATATGTAGACGATATTGCTTTCATCGGAGTAGTTTATGAGGTGCATGGCACCGTTGTATGTTTTGGTAAAAAGGAACTCTGCAGGGATGGATAGAAATGCACTTGAGATAAAGAAGAGAGATATCGCCATTCCGACAAGCTGGGTGCGATTTTTATAATTCTTCATTATCCATGTATTAAGCAAAGCAAAATACAATGCGGCTATGAGTTTCGGCCAATAGTATATGAGCATTTCAGGAAAGGTCTGCAGCATAATAAACCTCTGGTTACTGTGAGTGACTTACAGATGAAAGATCATTTCTATTTTGTGTTTTAACAGCATATATGAATATACTAACCTGATAGTCGTATGTCCAGTCTTTTTTCAGATATTAAAAAAGTCTGTAGAATCATAAAAATTAAACGGATTTGTGTGACAAAATTATATTTGAAACAATTTAGCGGCACGCTTAAAAAAGGGGGAACGAAATGAACACAGAAGAAATACGAGAAAAACTATTCAGCCTGAGGGATGAAAAATACAGAGAACTCCAAAAGAAGATCATACCGAATATCCCAGGTGACAGGGTGATAGGCGTGCGGACGCCGATCTTACGAAATCTTGCAAAGGAGCTGTATAAGGACGAAGACGTGAACTCGTTTTTATCTGATCTGCCTCATAAATATTTTGATGAAGACCAGCTTCATGCCTTTATCATATCGCTGGAAAAGGACTTTGATACATGTATATCCGAAGTGAAGGCATTCCTCCCGTATATAGATAACTGGGCCACATGTGACCAGATGTCGCCGAAAGTGTTTAAGAAGAATTCAAAAGATCTGCTGCCCTATGTGAATGAATGGATAGATTCCGATAAGACATACACGGTCCGCTTTGCCATAGGGATGCTTATGCAGCATTTTCTGGATGAAAAGTTTGACACGAAGTATGCGGATATGGTGGCAGAGGTCAGATCTGAAGAGTATTATATCAATATGATGGCAGCCTGGTATTTCGCCACTGCCCTGGCTAAGCAGTATGATCAGGTGATCCCATATATAGAGGAAAATCGTCTTAGTGACTGGGTCCACAATAAAACTATCCGGAAAAGTGTGGAGAGCTACAGGATATCGGATGAAAAAAAGGCGTATTTAAGGTCATTAAGACGGAAGAAAGGGTGACAAGAGAGGGCATAGTGTTATATAATTATAAACACTTGTGACATTAATCTGGCGGAAGATTTGAGGAACCTCTATGAAGCAGCTTCAATATATCATCAAAGACAGGGAGTCGCTTGACCATTCTCTTTCAGACATCAGGCGTTATTATGATGAGAATTCCTTCTCAGGGATGCTTATACATATATATACCGAGATGAATGAAAAGCATAAGATCGACGTGACCCTGGAGCAGATAGAAAAGGCTTTGCCCGAAGCGGAATACGTGGGATGTTCGTCTAACGGAAACATTGTGAACGGCGACTTTTCCGGTGCCTCATTTGCTCTCATCGCCACATTCTTTGAATCTGAGTCCACCAGGATAAAAGTGATGCAGCATAAGCTTACGGAAGACACCCGGGAATCGGCGTCTGCAGCCCTTGTTAAAGCAGTTTCCGAAAATGAATGGGTCAAGGGTGTGGAGATACTCCTTACCATTCGCGGAATGTCCTTAACGGGGCTATGCGAAGGACTTTCCAAAGTCAGACCGGATGTCCAGATCTTCGGTGGCGGTGCCTTCAGCGTGAACATAAATGATGACAATGCATGTGTCTTTTCCGGGGAAGGCGGCTTTGAAGAAAAGGGTATTGTGTTTACCCTTATGGGTGGGGATGACCTCCATATATCCACGTCATTCATCACAGGATGGAAGCCGCTGGGGTCATATCTGAATGTGACCGATGCAGAGGGCAGCGTTTTAAAAGAACTGAATGGGCACCCTGCATATGAGACATACTATAAATACCTGCGTATTAAAAACGACGAGAATTTCTTTTTCCATACTCTGGAATTTCCGTTCCTTTATCATGATAAAGGCATAGACATCATGCGTGCTCCCACTGCCTGCACTTCAGACGGAGCGCTTATCATGACATCCGATCTGCCGAAGGATTCCAAAGTGCGTCTGGCATACGGCGATCCCTGGACAGTGCTCCAGTCTACCATTGAAGAGGCACAGGGGCTGGTAGATTTTGCACCCGAATGCATTTCAGTGTTTTCATGTGCAGGGAGAAGGACCTTTTGGGGAAATGACAAGGTGGGAAACGAGACAGAGGCCTATCAGAAGGTAGCCCCCACTTCGGGATTTTATACATCCAGTGAGTTCCTCCGCGAAGGGGAAAACGTGATCCAGCATAATGTGACCCAGGTTATTGCAGCCATGAGAGAAGGAGAACCGAAAAGGAATGCGGGCATTTCATTCGGTTCCACAGAGAAGGCTTTCGAGGGACGTGTCCCCATGATAAACCGTATGGCATCCTTTATCAAAGCTACCATGGAAGAGCTGGAGGTGATGGCCATCACAGACGGTCTCACAGGTCTTTTGAACCGAGGCGAGATACAGAGAAGGATTTCAGCCGCCGTGAAGGATGATGCCATAAAGGACATTTATCTTATCATGATGGACCTGGATAATTTTAAACATGTAAATGATATGTATGGCCATAAAGAAGGAGACAATGTACTCATCCGTCTGGCCGGCATGATGCGTGAGACCATGGTGGATATGGGGGATAACTGCTCCTGCGGAAGATGGGGCGGTGAAGAATTCATGATCATGGCTCATTCATGTGATGAAGAAGATGCCAATAAGCATGCTGAATGGATCAGAAGCACAATGGAAAAGATCCATTTCGAAAAGGCAGGCACAGTTACGGTTTCAGTGGGCGTGACCAAGGTGAAAAAGGGAGAGACCGCAGATCAGGCATGTATGCGTGTAGATAAAGCACTTTACCAGTCCAAGGCCGGCGGCAGGAATAGAGTATCCAGAATATAAGGAGGTTCATATGAGCGAAGAGCATTATAGACGGGCTAATAAGACAGTTTTTACAGTTAATGTGGTGATAGTCGTGGTAGGAATACTTATGGTATTCCTAGACATTGCCATTCATGGTTTTGGCGTGACACTCGCTCTGGAACTGGCGTTTTGTGTGATAGGCCTGCTCCAGATGATATTCGGATATGTACGCTTCAAGGATCAGAGACTGGGCGCTGTGCTTATCCTAGGGGGATCGTCCCTTATGTATATAACGGTGATGCTCATCCAGAATGATATGGCATTCTATGCATTTGCAGTGCCTGTTATGTTCTCTTGTGTCACCTATCTGGACCTCAGACTGCTTATCATCGGGCAGACCATATATACCATCATGCCGCTTATAGTGCTGATCCGTGGACTGGTGGAAACCCACGAAGTGAACCGTTCGCACATCGTGGCGGGCTTCATAATAATCCTTACAGGTGTGGCTTCCATTGAAAGTCTGAAACTGAGAAAACGACTCACCCAGGAAAGTGAAGCAGAGATCACTGCAGGAGCTGAGAAACAGCAGCTGGCAAATCAGCAGATGACCGCTGTGGCCGGTAATATAACGGATCTGTTTGCCGAAGCCAAGGAATCCATGGAGGAGCTGAAAACCATTATTTCAAGCAACCATGACGGAATGAACAATATAGCAAGCAGCACGGAAAGCACTGCACAGTCCATAACGGAACAGTCTCATATGATAGCAGATATTAATAAACAGACGGAATCTGCAGGAGAAAAGAAAGACCAGATGGTAGAGGTCTCCGGCGAAACCCAGAAGGCTGTCAAAGACGGTGTGAACGTTATAGAAAATCTGAAAGATAAGACCGCCAATGTGGTAGAAATGAGTCAGGTGACCGTGGAGGCCACAAAGGCCCTGACAGAGAAGGTGGGAAGCGTGGAAAGTATCGTGGATACCATCCTTTCCATATCAAGCCAGACAAACCTCCTGGCACTGAACGCGTCTATTGAAGCTGCCAGAGCAGGTGAAGCCGGAAAAGGTTTTGCCGTGGTGGCAGAAGAGATACGTGTGCTGGCAGAGCAGACAGCTGCAGCATCCAATCAGATCACAGACATCATTAAAGAACTGACATACGACGCAGAAAAAGCTATGGAGAGCACGAATGAAACAGCGGCTTCCGTAAAGGATCAAAACGAGCTGATAGAAGCTACTGCCGACACCTTTAATACCATAGGCACTAACGTTAACAACCTGATCTCACGTTCGGATGATATAGGGCTCAGCATTGAGGCCATCGGTCGGTCTGCGGCAGAGATCAATGAAAGCATTTCGAATCTGTCTGCTACCAGTGAGGAAGTGGCATCACTTTCCGGAGTGGGAGCTGAAGATGCCGAGAATGCCGTATCACAGCTCGACGAATTTGAAAAGGTGCTGAACGGTATCTATGAAGAGGCTAAGCAACTGCAGTAATATAGGGTATTACTATACCTTGTAAATCATAAAAGTTATGGTACACTAATGGATGCGAAAAATATCCATTAGAGGAGAAGATAAATGGCGCTTAGAGAAGTGCGTGTGGAGGGAGATCCTGTTTTAAACAAGGTCTGCCGCCCCGTAGATAAAATGACACCCAGAATAAAGACACTTATAGAGGATATGCTGGATACCATGTATGATGAGGACGGCGTGG